>JAJDCL010000003.1 GCA_029260875.1 Candidatus Saccharimonadota bacterium | reverse complement strand
AGCGTGACCTCCAGTGGCGCAATTACGGTTAGCGCCGCCTCCGGCACAGGCCTAAGCTTTAGTAACATCGGTCTAACCACCGACATAAGTCTCCAAAACGGAGAGACGATAGATAACGACACAGACGGCACTATCCGTCTCACCGCCACTAACGTCAATGTTACGGGTGCTCTACAAACGAACGGCACTACTCGCATCACTTCTGCTGGCATTCTACAGAATGTTTCCCATGCTGATGCCGGTAGCTTCTTTACCGCCGGTACCCTTACTGTGGCTAGAGGTGGTACGGGTAATGCGACCTATGCTATAGGTGACATTCTCTATGCCTCAGGTGCTACAACGCTCAGCAGGTTGGCGGACGTTGCGACTGGCTCTTGCCTAATCTCAGGTGGAGTAGGCGTAGCTCCAAGCTGGGGCAGCTGTGCTACGGGTGGTGGCGTCACAGGTATGGGCGCTAGCAACCAGGTCGCTTACTTTAACGGCACCAACAGTCTTACTAGCGGTGCAGGCCTTACCTACAACGGAGCAGACCTCAACGTAGACAGTAATACTTTATTTGTGCAGGGCAGCACAGACAGAGTGGGTATCGGTACGACTAGTCCAGGGTTTAAACTAGATGTTAATGGAGACGGACGTATAAATACGGGTGGTAACTTACGCTTTTATCGTCCTGATGCAACTACTCAGGGGCTGGCGATCAACGCTGGTGCTACAAATAACTTCATAACAGCTAACGCTGGCGCTCTTATACTTACTTCTGCTGGTATTTACAACGACCTTGGAGCTGGCAGTAGCTTTAATATACGAAATTCGGGGGCAAGCGCTACTCATCTAATAGTCCTTGAAGCAAGCGGCAACGTTGGCATCGGCACCACCGCGCCAGGCAACCTACTAGAAGTAAAAATAAACTCAGCATCAGCTACCAACAACACTCTCAGACTCTCCAACACCGCTGGGCAAACAGCCGGTACTGGCATGGTGTTCTACAATGACATAAATCCAGTAGGTAGCTCACTCTTTAACTCGGGCAGAATATACAGTGTCTTTGACGGAGCCAGCTACAGCACCGGAAGACTAACCTTCCAATCCCCAACCGGTGCTGACACCTGGACTGATGTACTCAGCATCAAAAACGGCAGTGTGGGGATTGGGACAACTGGGCCTAGCGCAAAACTACATGTTTCTGGCGGTAACATAATCGTAGACTCAACCTTCTTTGTTGGTCTGAATGGCAACAACAACCTAAGCTACACCGGGGGCATAGGCACGTTAAAAGCTGCTAGTAATTCTATTCTAAACTATGATTTTATTGATGACGGTGTAGGTAGCTTTACATTACAAAGTGGTCCAGACCCAGTGCTGACTGCTTTAAACGGCGGTAACGTTGGCATAGGCACGGTGTCTCCTCTGTCAAAACTGGATGTCAATGGTGGTCTGGCCGTAGGCACCTACGCTGGCGCAAACGCCGCCCCGGCCAACGGATTGATAGTGAGCGGTAACGTGGGCATAGGTATGAGCAGTCCTACTTACAATCTTGATATAACCGGCCAACAAAGAATAGCTGCTAGCTATGGTTTGGGCGCAGACAGCGCAACAGCTTTGCTTTACGTGCCTTTTGTTCACAGTTCTTCAAACACTTCGGGAGTTGCTCAATTATCAGGAATACAAATAGCACCCACTAATAACTCTATTGGAGCGGGGGGCATACAATCAACGTACGGATTAATAATAAATGCCATAGCTGGCACATCTGGCGCTGGGACACAAGAAAACTACGGTATACGTATTGAAAACCAAGGTCAAGCCTCAACCGAATTATCCTATGGATTGTTTGTAGACACTCAGTCTGGCTCAACCAACTCATACGCCGCAGCCTTCCAGGGTGGCAATGTGGGGATAGGGACTATTGCACCAAATGATCCACTACACCTAATAGGCAACCTTCGCATAGACAACAACACCGATACAACCAACAAAGGTTGTCTTCGTTACAACGGTACAGTAAATCAACTGGAATACTCCAATGACTGTTCAGCATTCCAAAGCTTCGCATCATCCACAGGTGGAGGCTGGACGGATGACGGCACTGCTGTACGGTTAACTACTTCAACAGATAGTGTAGGTATAGGACTTACTGATCCGGACCGTAAGCTGACAATCGCAGCATCAAACACCTCAACGAGCCAAATCAATCTAAGAAGCTTAAGAACTACCATCACGTCGGGTAACTTGATAGGTGGAGTTGACTTCTTCAGTAACGATACCAACCTTACAGCGCCAGGGCTACAAGTTGCTGACATTCGGGCTCTCGCGTCTGCAACACACACCGCATCTGTTCTTGATACTGACATAGTCTTTAGAACTACATTGGGAACTACACTATCAGAGGTTTTTAGAATTGCAGCAAACGGCAATGTCGGTATTGGTGCAAACACCAGCCCCCAAAGTGATCTCCATATTTCACTTAACGAGCCCGAAGTAGAAATTAATATACAAAACACAGGAACCGGAGGAAGAAGCTATCAATTCGGCGCCACCAACAACAGTTCAGCTATCGCCCCCGGAGGAAGCTTTGTTATATATGACGGGACAGGATTTGCTGCCCGGATGACAATTGACAGCACTGGTAGAATAGGCATCGGCAACACAGATCCTGACCGCAAGCTCACAATTAATGCCACAGACGCGACAACAAGCCAGATTAACCTCAGAAGTGATAGACAAGCTATAATCTCAGGTAACCTAATAGGTGGAATTGACTTCTTCAGCAATGACACCAATCTCACAGCCCCGGGACTATTATCCGCTGATATCCGCGCTCTCGCATCCGCCACACACACGGCATCTGTTCTTGATACTGACATAGTCTTTAGAACTACATTGGGGACTACACTATCAGAGGTTTTTAGAATCGCAGCAAACGGCAATGTCGGTATTGGAGCCAATACCAGTCCTACAAGCGATCTTCACATCTCGCTTAACGAACCTGAAGTAGAGATTAATATACAAAACACAGGGACAGGGGGAAGAAGCTATCAGTTCGGTGCCACCAACAACAGCTCAGCCATAGCTCCTGGAGGAAGCTTTGTTATATACGATGGCACAGCATTTGCTGCCCGGATGACAATTGACAGTACTGGTAGGATAGGCATCGGCAACACAGATCCTGACCGCAAGCTCACAATTAATGCCACAGACGCGACAACAAGCCAGATTAACCTCAGAAGCGACAGACAGGCTATAACCTCAGGTAACCTAATAGGTGGAATTGACTTCTTCAGTAACGACACAAATCTTACAGCCCCGGGACTATTATCCGCTGATATCCGCGCTCTGGCATCCGCAACACACACCGCATCTGTTCTTGATACAGACATAGTTTTTAGAACCACATCAGGCACTACACTATCAGAAGTCATGAGAATTACAGCCAACAAGCGGGTAGGCGTAGGCAACTCATCCCCAAGTGCAATATTTCATGCTGGTGACGGGGTTGACACAGACAACAGTCTTTCTTATACGAATACAGGTGCTGTTATATCAAGCGTTGGAGCAGCACAAAACGCAGCAAGAAGTAACGTGCTTACTCTTATGCGCGACGGTACACCTATTGTTTCATATGCAGGAGCTGCTAGATTTGACATGTCAAGATGGGATACAACCGGTTTTCAGCCGAGAACACAACTAGATATAGCCCTTGCCCACACAACCACAACCGACCTTATAGACGTCCTTTCTCTTCGCTCTGACGGCAACGTCGGCATCGGCGATAATACTCCAACCGAGGCAAAGCTGGTTGTTGGCGGAGATCTGTATATTGGCAGCTTTGCCTCTTCTGGCACAGCAGCTCTTTGCTGGGATAACTCCGGCGGAAGCCTAATTAATGACTGTTCTGGTACGCCAGTAGCAGACTACGCCGAAATCTATCCGACTAAAGACGATGTCGTGTACGGTGAAATAGTGGTCGTTAGTGACGAGCTGGTGGAAACCAGCAGCTCTAATATAGACATCAACGGTCGTGTTACTTCAGACGGCCCGCGCTTAGTAGCCAAACTGATGAAATCAACCGCAAAGTACGAGAAAGGATTAATTGGTGTCACGTCAGAAAATTATGGTGACTTCTCGTCAGTTGGCCATGGCACAGTCAAGCCCGAGGACAACCCAAAACCTGTAGCTCTAAGCGGCCGTGTAATCGTTAAAATAGCTGCGGATTCTGCTCCAATACTACCTGGCGACTACATCACCACCTCAGCCAGTCCTGGGCGCGGTATGAAAGCTACTGAGCGTGGCCAGATGATCGGTAAAGCCCTGGAAGGCTGGGCACCCGGCACCGGCAAAGACAATGTCATGATCTTTGTTACTACTAGTTACGCTGATCCTAGCACTGAACAACTGGACATCGCAACTCTGAACGTTTCCGGCCAGAGCACATTGAGCGCTCTAAATGTTACCGGTACAGGTACGATTCAGAACCTGACGGTTACGGGCGCAGCCACAATTGCCAACTTGACGGTTACTAACTTAATCCAGACTGCCAGTTTGGTGGTGACAGGGGACACACGAATAGAGGGTGGCTTAGAGGTCTTGGGTGACCTAGCCGTAAAGGGCAACCTTAAGATAGAGGGTGGCATAACTACGGCTATCGGGGCTGCGACTACCGACCACACGATTACAGGTCTGGACAGCATCATCACCGCCGATGCCGCTATAGAGACCTTTGAAGCGACGCTACCGTCAGCCGTCGGTATAGCGGGACGCCAATATACTGTCAAGAAAACGGACGCTACCAGCAACCTGGTCAAACTGATGACGGTGGACGGCCAAACCATAGACGGGGCAGAGCACTACGACCTAGCCGCCCAATACAAATACATAACGGTGGTCAGTGACGGCTCCAACTGGATAATCATAGGCAACAACTAGGCTGCTATTTTTTGTCACTTATTCGATCAAGGCGTGAGTATGCGCGCATCAGCTCGTACCTTTATAGGGTTTTACTAAAACTGACCGTAATAGTAGCCAGTTATGCGCTAGCCATATAATACTAGTTACAGCTTTTCATGCCCGAAAGCTCGTTTACTTGGGATGGGTATCGTGCTAGGCTTAGGGGTAAAGACACGGAGTTATAAATATAGCGATGAGTCATGTAATAGCTGTTATAAACCAAAAAGGTGGAGTGGGCAAAACTACGACAACCCTTAACTTGGCTGCCTATCTATCAAGAGCAGGCAGAAGTGTTTTGGTGGTAGATGCTGATCCGCAAGCAAATGCCACAAGTGGCCTTCAAATAGATAAACACAGCCTTGATTACACATTGTACGACGTGCTATTTAAGCGATCAAAGCTAGAAGATACGATTAAAACAACGAATTTAAGCGGATTGAATATATTGCCGAGTAACGCCGATCTTGCTGCAGCTGAAATAGATATGGTTGGTTCTGAATCGCGCGAGTTATTCTTAAAAAGAAGCCTTGCCAATGCATCATTTGATTACGTACTGATTGATTGCCCCCCAGCCCTCGGCTTGCTAACGGTTAACGCGTTGGCAGCTGCCAACAAAATCTTAATTCCAGTACAAGCAGAATATTATGCGCTTGAAGGTTTGAGTCAACTTTTGGCTAGCATCCAGCAAGTAAGGGAGGGGTTGAACCCCGACATAATGTTACTGGGCGTAGTCTTAACAATGTATGACTCACGGACTAGTCTTTCATCGCAGGTAAAAGAAGAGCTCGTAAAGCACTTTGGCGACAAAATATTTAATGCGGTTATCCCTAGGAATGTGCGTCTGGCGGAAGCTCCAAGTTATGGTAAGACAATTCTAGAACATGACAAATGGTCCAAGGGCGCCCGTGCGTATAAGCATCTTGCACAGGAGGTAATAGAGCGTGCCGAACAATAATAAATCTCATGGTCTTGGGAGGGGTTTTGATACACTCATACCTAAAAATCTTGATACAGCGGCTCTCCTAAACCAAGGCGAACGAATACAAAATTTGCTCATCAAGGACATATCACCTGACAACGGACAACCACGCACTCAGTTTGATAAGACCTCTATAGAAGAGCTGGCACTATCTATAAAACGCTATGGAATAATCCAACCGCTAGTAGTCACTCCACTTGAACACAATAAATATGAAATAGTAGCAGGCGAGAGGCGTTGGCGTGCAGCCAAAATTGCCGGACTAGAACGTATCCCTGTAATTGTGCGCTCTGTAAGATCGCAGGAAAAACTTGAGATAGCTTTAATAGAAAATGTTCAGCGCGTAGATCTTTCGCCACTTGAGCAGGCCGTTTCAATAGAGAAGCTGCACCAAGAGTTTAATATGACATACGTTGATGTCGCCAGGCGTCTGGGCAAGGCACCAACAACTATTAATAATATTGTGCGACTTCTGAATTTGCCGATTGCTGCGCGCGAAGCTCTGCAAGCGGGAAGCATTACCGAGGGGCACGCGCGCGCAATACTGTCATTAAGGGATTCGCCAAAAGATCAAGCGGAACTCCTAAAACTGATACAAACGAAACGATGGACGGTGCGCCAGGCGGAACAGTTTGTTATAGCCCTAAAGAGACCCACTGATGCGAAGGCTAAAGATAGTGGCGCAAGATTGCGTACGCACATGGCAACTAAAACATCAGACACAGAAAAACTATCTAAGCGTCTTGCCACTCAAGTTACACTAAAGCGCACAGCAAAAGGTGGTCGTATTGAAATTAACTTTACCGACGACAACCACCTAAAACAGCTGCTGAAAAAGTTGAGCGATTAAGACCGAAAACAAATTAATAGTAAAATTTTAAAACCGATCAAACTTACTGAACGGGTATATTCTCAACACCAAATTGCCCATAATATCTTTTGCTGGCACAGTACCAAACGAACGAGAATCACTGGAGTTAGGCCTGTTATCGCCGCAAACAAATACTTCGCCCTCGGGCACTACAATATCAACGTTTTGAGGGGTTGTCTCAGAGACCCCGTCATTATAATCACCGATTTTATCGGGGTTGAAACCCAAGGGGAACTCGTCGTTAAAAACTGTTATTGAGCCATCCTTGACCACGACTCGTTCGCCAGGCAAGCCAATTACTCGCTTTATAAGTTGTCTAGACTCGCCGTTTTCTTGCTGATCAGATATAGCGCTATTCTGTTCAAATACTATTATTTCACCGCGGTTAGGCAAGTAGTCATTATTGGTAATCCTCGCCCAAGTCTTGCCGGTTTTTAGTACAATTAGCCGATCCTCATGCTGCAGTGTTGTCTCCATGCTTTCGCCGTCAACTTCGTAAGATTGGAACACGAAAGTAGTCAGCATGAAGGCGATTGCTGGCGCAGCTATTATGATAAGTATTGTCGATAAAACGCTTTTCCAGCCTTCTTTGGGCTCTTGGGGATCGGTAGATGAGTCCGAATAATACCCATTCGGGGGCGCCTGTGGTATAGTGTTTAGCTGTTCCATATCCAGCCTAACACTATACCTTACTTCTCTGAAATGTGCACCAAGAAGCTAGCACAGCTTTTAAGATAACCTGTATACTAAATAGAATGCCGATGGATAACTTTAGACGTCATAGATCAGCTAAAAACCAACAACCAAAACCAATAGATGGGTTGGTGCGCGGGCAGTCTCGGCCTGGTGACGCGGGATTTCAGTTTAAACGGCACACCTCATACAGACCAGCATCACAACTTCAGCAAGATGGGCTTGATCGCAATAATCGTTATTTTTCTGTAGAGAACGGCTCTCAAAATAACGATAAGCGACGTTCCGGAACCCAATCAAGCGTGATTGCAAGTCTGGCCCAACCCGCTGGCTCATCAAAAAAACGACACCGACGTTTCTTGCGAATCGGAAAAACCAGATTCGCCTTGAAGGGCATGATCGCACTTTTTCTTATAAGTGTAATTATGGGTGGCTACTTATTTGGTAAGGGATATCTAAAGGCCAGACAGATTTTTAAGGGTGGTGGCGGTGCGGCTGCACTCCATGAAAATGCCGATCCAGCGACCCTGAACGGCGAAGGCGACGGAAGAGTAAACATATTACTATTAGGCACGGGTGGTGAGGACCACGACAATGGTTCTTATCTCACCGACACCATTTTGCTGGTAAGTATTGACCCTATCCAGAAAGAGGCTGCTTTGCTGAGTATCCCGCGAGATTTTTATATCAAGACAGAATACGGGTCTATGAAGATAAACGCCGTCTATAAGATTGCACGCAACTCACACCTAACTAAAAATCCAAAAGATAAACCCGGGAGCGAGGAGGCAGGGTTTGCTGCTGTAGAAAAAGTTGTTGAAACAACTATGGGCGTGCCCATCCATTATCATGCTATGGTTGATTTTGAAGGTTTCAAAAAGGCGATTGACACAGTAGGCGGGATAACTATTGATGTAGATGATCCTGTTTATGAGGTGATGAGTATAGACGGGCGCAAATATACCCTAAACGTGAAAAAGGGGCAGGAGACATTTGATGGCTTTCGTGCGCTTGCGTACGCTAGATCTAGACATACTAGCCCTAGAGGCGATTTTGACAGATCCGAAAGGCAGCGTGAGATGTTAATTGCCTTAAAAGACAAGATTCTTTCCCGGAGCACCTTGGCTAACCCGCTAAAACTTAATCAGCTAATGAGTGATTTTGGTGACCATGTGCAAACCAACCTAACACCTAGCGAAATGTTGCGCTTACGTGAGATCGGCTCAGAAATCGGTGGCGATAAAATTCAGTCAATCAGCCTGGTAGATCCGCCCAACGTCTTGATTGGTAGTGCAAATATTGGTGGGGCATCAGCTCAGATACCAAAAGCCGGTATCAATAATTATAAAGACATACACAGCTTTGTCCGCAATCATCTGAAGGATGGTTACCTACGAAACGAAAACGCCACCGTGGCAGTATTCAATGGCACCGATGTGGTTGGCTTGGCTGCTAGGACCGCTGAAGAGCTGGAGTCCTACGGATATAACATCAGCGAGGTTGCTAACTCACCCATTAAGGACCAGCAGAGAACTACCGTTGTGAATTTGCGCAACGGGTCTAAAAAGTATACGAAGGCTTATCTTGAAAAGCGTTTTGGTGTCAGCGTAGTTAATAGTTTGCCGGACAGTCGTATTGTGCCTGGTGAAGCGGACTTTGTTATAATACTTGGACAGAATGAACAAAATCGCCTCCAAAATTAAACCCAAAAGCGGCTTTGCACATTTTATTCACTTAGCATTTACGGTGTTGATCCCAGTGCTGGTTTTTATTTTTGTACGGTTAACGTTCGTGCCATTAGCACTAGCGACGATCCTTTTAAGCAAATGGCGGATGTTCGCCGTGCGTCCGAGACACTGGTGGCCCAACATCCGTGCGAATGCTGTGGACATAATTGTGGGGCTCTCGGTTTTGGTTTTTATGGTTGAGTCAGGTCCTGGCCAGGATAATGGCCTAGCTAAGTTGGTATGGGCGGGAGTGTATGTTCTCTGGTTACTGATATTAAAACCGCGTTCTGGCACGTTCATGGTGTCGATCCAGGCTCTGACGGGCCAGACCATCGGGCTTATGGCGCTTTGGCTGGCGTGGAGCGAGAAGCCGTTAGTAGTCTTAGTGCTTCTATCAGGTTTTATATGTTACGTTTCAGCCAGGCACTTCTTTACGAACTTTGATGAGCCTTATGCCCCGCTTTTTGCACATACGTGGGGATATTTTGCTGCTGCGCTTGCCTGGGTGTTGGGCCACTACCTTTTGTTTTACGGGGTTGTATCACAGCCGACGCTCCTACTAACGGTACTGGGATTTGGCCTAGGTGCCTTATATTACTTAGAACAATCTGACCGGCTTTCAGCCCTATTAAGACGTCAGTTTATTTTTATTATGATCGCTATTATTATTGTGGTTATTGTTTTCTCGGATTGGGGTGATAAAACTATCTAAGACTTATATAATGATAAGTTGACGGAGGGACATTATGGCAGACAACTCAATACCCAAGGGAGTGATGAGCAGCGCTCTTGCGCGCGGACACCTGCTTATAGTTGCGGGGGTATTAATATTAAGTGTTTCGGCCGGGTTTGTTGGTGGTTGGCTGGGCGCGAAAAGCCAACAGAATCAAACAGGGAACGTAGACACCAGTGAAGCGCGGCAGTTAGTGTTAAATGAAAGTCAGGCTATTAGCAATATAGCTAAAGAGGTTGGGCAAAGTGTTGTATCGGTCAATATTATTAGCGAGACAACCACTACCGATTTCTTCGGGTTTGACCGGTCTGTTAGGCAAGCAAGTGCCGGCACAGGCTTTATTGTTAGCGAAAGCGGCATCATACTTACAAACCGTCATGTTATACCAGACCGAGCAAGTCAGGTAAGTGTCACGCTTTCTGATGGCACAGAGCTAGAAGACGTTGAGGTTCTTGGGCGCACCAATAGCTCTGACCCTCTTGATATTGCCTTCTTAAAAATTAAAGATGCTAAGGGAAAGCAGCTAAAACCGGTTCAGTTGGGTCAGTCAGAGCAGATGGAGGTTGGTTCTAGGGTAATAGCAATAGGGAATGCGCTAGGGCAGTTTCAGAACACAGTTACGACAGGGGTGTTGTCCGGGTATGGCCGAAACTTAGAGGCCTCTGACGAGAGTGGGACAGAGACACTTCAGAACCTCTTTCAGACAGATGCAGCAATTAATCAAGGTAACTCGGGCGGCCCACTGGTTGATATTAACGGACAAGTCATAGGGGTGAATACGGCTATTGCCGGAGGTGGAGCGGAAAATATAGGCTTTGCTATACCAATAGATGACGTTAAGGGCTTAATTGCCAACGTTCTGGAGACCGGCAAAGTACAGCGACCATACCTCGGTGTGCGTTATGTGCAGCTAACTGACGACTACGCGTATGAATATAACCTTAGCGTTAACAGGGGTGCGTATATAGTACCAACGAGACCCGGCCAGCCATCCGTACTGCCTGATAGCCCAGCCGCGAAGGCTGGCTTGAAAGAAAAAGACATAATCATCAAAGTAGCTGGTAAGGCAATTGACGAAAGGCGTAGTTTGGTTTCTCTTATTGGTCGGCATAGTGTAGGTGAAGAAGTTGTGCTCACAGTGGTTCGCGATAATAACGAACAAGAGATCAGGGTCAAGTTAGAAGCTGCTCCGCAGTTATAGTCAACTACCCGTAAGCTTAAAAACTTGTATAAGGTCTTGTGCTTTTACTTGTCTAAACCCGTGCTGGCCTGCGATTTCGCCAAGGCTTTTATGCTGAAAAGGCAGGGACTCGGTAAATATGTAGGTTGGCCTACTAGCTTGCTTATCAATCTGAACAAACAACCTCCGGTAATAATCCAGACCATCAACGCCCCCGAATATTGCGTGTCTTGGCTCGAACATCGCAGCCGGGTTAATGGTGTGACTGTCTGGCACATAAGGCAGATTGGCTATTACGATAGCGGGCAGATGGTAGGGTGTGAGAAGAACGGCCTCAAGCAGATCACAAACAAAAAATTGCACCTTCACACTGTGTCTCTTGGCGTTTTGTTGCGCAGTTTCAACACACTTGGCGTCAATATCGGTTCCGTAAACCGTAGCGTCTGGAAACTGTAATTTAGCTGTAATTGCTAGGCATCCCGAACCAGTACCGACATCAACTATTGGGCCGCTACAGTTGAAAGATTTCAGTAGGTCAATCATTGTTTCTGTCTCTGGGCGTGGCTCTAGAGTATGGGAGTTCACCATAAACTCTCGCCCATAAAATTCACTTTTACCACGAATATAGGCCAGCGGTTCATGGTTTGCTCGGCGCTTTACCAAACTATCTAGTTTTTTTGCCTGGGTCAAAGAAAGCTCAAACTCCGGATGTGCCAGCAGCCACGCTCGGTCTTTGCCAATAGAGTCTTCGAGTAAAACCAGACAATCCAACCTGGCTGTTGGAATACTAGAATCGGCAAGTAACCGAGTGGTGTTTTTAAGCCACTCTTCAAGCTTCATTGGCAATAACTTGATGCTCGGCGGTCTGTAATTGTTCGATAAGGTCGTCGATTTGGCCACCCAAAGCACCTGGGATGTTGGAGCGAGAGTAGCCGATGCGGTGGTCGGTAATACGGTCTTGGGGGAAGTTATACGTGCGGATTTTTTCACTGCGATCGCCGGAGCCAATTAGTTTTTTGCGTGCGTCTGACATCTGTTTTTGCTCTTCATCAAGCTTCATCTGCAAAAGCCGCGCGCGGAGAACTCCCATGGCTTTATCCTTATTCTTGATCTGTGATTTTTCATCCTGGCAGGTTACAACCAGTCCTGTGGGCAGATGAGTTATGCGTACGGCGGAATCGGTTGTGTTGACGCTCTGGCCACCGTTGCCACCACTACGATAGACGTCTATTCGTAAGTCGGCGGGCTTGACTTCTGCGTCTGTTTCTTCCGCTTCAGGCATAACGGCTACGGTCACGGTGCTGGTGTGGATGCGGCCTTGGCTTTCTGTGACAGGTACTCGCTGTACACGGTGAACGCCTGCTTCAAACTTGAGCTGCCTATAAACACTATCTCCTCGCACAGCAAAGATGATTTCCTTAAACCCACCAGCTTCGGACGGGCTTTCGTTAATAATCTCTAGCTTGAGCCCTTTTGTTTCTGCCCATCGGGCGTACATGCGATAGAGCTCGCCAGCAAAAAGGCTGGCTTCGTCACCGCCAGCAGCAGCGCGGATCTCAATGATTGCATCCCTGTCATCGTTAAGGTCTCTAGGTGTCATAGCCTCCGTAAGTGACTGTTCTACTTCTGATTTTTTGGCAGTTAACTCCTTGAGCTCATTGTCGGCCAGCTCGGCCATTTCTCCACCGGTTTGGGCTAGCTCTTTAGCCTCAGCTATTTGTTTATCAAGTTGTTCTAGTGTGTCAAATAATTCCAAGGTTTCTTCCAGATACTTCTGTCGTTTAGCCATTTTGGGATAGTTTCTAGAAGCAAAAATTTCAGGGTCCTGCAGTTTTTCCTGTAGGGCAGTGTACTCTTCGCGTAAAATTTGCTGTTTAGCATCCATTTGCACCTCCTAGTATAAAGAAAAACCACTTCAACATGTAGTAAGAAGTGGTTTTAGGGCAATTATAGTTAGCGTTGGCCGGGCTTGAGTGAGCCGATTTTTTGAGTTTCGTCGGCTTTAGGCTCTTTGACCCGCGTCTTATTGGCAGCTTTTTTCATAGCATCTGCTTTAGCTTTGGCGGCTTCTTGACGTGCCTTGAACTTGTCAACGCGACCCTCAATGTCCAAAAGTTTTTCTTGGCCAGTAAAGAATGGATGTGAGGCGCTAGAGATGTGAACTTTGACTAGAGGGTATTCGTTGCCGTCTTCCCATTTGACAGTCTCTTCGGTAGGAGCGGTAGAGCGTGTCAAAAAAGACCAGCCATTTGACAGATCTTGGAAGACAACCGGACGATATGTATTAGGGTGAAGGTCTTTCTTCATAACCCGGCCAGTATACACATCTGTTAGCTAAGAGTCAACAAGGGGTTGTAAAAATCTCGCCAATCTGTTAAGCTCAAAAAGTTAAATAATTAAGCAGTTTTGGAGTCATTTCCTCTTTAGCCAGCTCCGTGCAGGACAGCTAAAGTTTCCAAGACGAAGAATAAGGAGAATTACATGGCATCTACAGAAGTAGATATCAAAAAACTACTAGAGGCGGGAGCGCATTTCGGCCACAAATCCAGTCGTTGGCACCCTAACATGGCGCCTTTTATACACTCTAAGCGAGATGGCAGCCATATTATTGACCTAACTAAAACCGTTGAGCACCTGGAAGAAGCACTAGACTTTCTAGAGCAGGTTGCCAATGAGGGTAAACAAGTATTGTTTGTTGGTACTAAACGCCAGGCGCACGACATCACCAAGGCAGCAGCTGAAGCAACCAACATGCCGTATGTCGTCGAGCGCTGGCTTGGAGGCATGATGACCAACCGTACTACTATCGGTGGACGGATCAAACACCTAAAAGACCTGGAAGAAAAGATGGAAAACGGCCAGTTGGCAGCCAAGTACAGCAAGCTTGAAGTTCAGCGCTACCAAGAAGAAATCGACGCCATGAACCACATATATGGTGGTATTAAAGACATGGCTGTAAAAGTTGGCGCGGTTTACATTACCGATATAGTTCACGAAGCCAATGCTGTGCGAGAAGCTAAGAAGCTTGGCGTGCCAGTTGTTGCGATTGTTGACACCAACGGAGACCCCACCACAGTAACTTATCCGATCCCTTGCAACGACGACGCTATCAAAGCATTAAAACTGGTTACAGATTACGTGCAAGCAGCTATTGAATCTGGCAAAGCAAAACACGCTAAAAAAGCTGACAAACCTGACAAAGGTGAGTCAGAAGCCCCCAAAACAGAAACCACAGAAAAGTAATTTAACGTTTAACAACTTACATTTTTCATTAATTGCACAAATTTCGATTCTCAAGGGCAACCCCAATGCCAAATGGCAGATGAAAAATTATTGCGAATAGCGAAATGGTATATGATAAATAAGGAGTAAATATGGCAGCCATAACAGTTGAAGAAATTAAGCGCTTACGTGAGCTTACGGGCGTCGGGATTACGGACGCCAAACAAGCACTGGTAGATGCCGGTGGCGACTTTGATACGGCTCTTGCAGCTATGCGCAAAAAAGGCCTAACCAAGGCCGAAAAGCGTGGCGAGCGCGAGGCGCGATCAGGGATCGTCGGTACCTATAATCATGACGGTCGCATTGGTGTGTTAGTAGAGGTTAATTGCGAAACTGACTTTGTGGCGCGGACTGATGAATTCCAGGCGCTAGTCAAGGACATCGCTATGCATATAGCTGCAAGTGCGCCAGAATACGTGTCTCAAGACAATATACCGGCGGATGACCAGGCTATTAAAAGGGTAGAGTTTAGCGAGAAGGCAAAATCAGAAGGCAAGCCAGAAAACATGGTTGAAAGTATTGTTAACGGCATGCTCAAAAAGTACTTTGCCGAGCGTTGCTTGCTAGACCAGCCGTTCGTAAAGAATCCCGACCTAACTGTGGGCGAATACGTCAAAGAACACATAGCCAAACTGGGCGAGAATATTGTTGTACGGCGCTTTAATCGTATGGTCCTCGGCGAAGTTAACTAAGTGGTACAATCTCACTATGAACCCACAACAAACTGTCACCCAAGCAAATAGTAAATTTCAACAAGCTTTAAGTCACTTCCAGGAAGAGCTTAAGAAGGTTCGGACTGGTCGGGCGCACCCCAGCATGCTGGACAGCGTCACTGTGACTGCTTACGGCACGGCAATGCCACTTATTCAGGTGGCTACAGTGACGGCGCCAGAAGCCCAACAATTACAAATAACACCGTTTGACCCTAATAATCTTCAGGCTATTGCTGCAGCTATTCGCGACAATCCATCGCTGGGCTTAAACCCTATGGATGATGGTCGTGTAGTGCGTGTGCCAATCCCGCCACTGACAGAAGATCGCCGTAGAGAATACGTCAAGCTCTTAAGTGGTAAAGTTGAGGACGCGATGGTCAGCTTGCGCAATATTCGTCACGATGCTATTCGTGACGTTGACCAAGCTAAAAAGGACAAGCAAGTTGGCGAGGATGATGCAAAACGCCTACAAAAGCAGATAGAGGAAGCTATGAATAAAGCCAAGGCCGAGATTGAGTCTCTATCAAAATCCAAAGAAGCAGAGATAATGACCGTTTAATCAGGTATAATCTTTAAGATGTCAAACAAGTCCACTATCCCAGTACATGTTGGTTTGATTCTTGACGGCAACCGACGATGGGCAAAGTCTCGTGGCCTGCCTAGTTTTGATGGCCATAACCGCGGTTATGAAAACCTCAAAACCATAACAAAAGCAGCCATGAATCGTGGTGTTAAATACGTTTCGGCATACATATTCTCTAAGGAAAACTGGAACCGTACGTCCGAAGAGGTTAAATATCTAATGAACCTGGCATACCTTTTGATAAATAAGGATGTGGCAGAGCTGAATAAAGAAAATATTAGGTTAGTCTGTCTCGGCAGCAGAGAGCGACTGAGCCCCAAGCTTGTAAGGGCAATCCAAAAAGCCGAGGAAAAAACCAAAGGTAATACTCGCGGCACCCTAGCACTATGTTTTAACTATAGTGGCCGCGAAGAGCTGGCGGATGCCATAAAAAAAATAATCGACCAAAAAATACCGAGCGATGAAATTAACGATGATACGCTTGGTAGGCATTTGTATCATCCGGACGTGCCGGACGTGGATTTTTTGATCCGCACATCGGGCGAGCAGCGAATAAGCGGCTATATGCTGTACCGCATCAACTACTCGGAATTGTATTTTACTAAAAAGCACTGGCCGGACTTCTCGGTGGAAGATCTAGACGTTGCACTTGAAGAATATGCTGCTCGTCAACGCCGCTATGGCGCCTAAGTGCTCTAGGATATAACTGAAAAACTTTATATACTAAGGTTCATATGGCTATTCTTTTGCTGATTTTTGGGATATTAATGTTTGTTGGCCTGGTGGTTGTGCACGAGATCGGACACTTTATCGTTGCTCGGAGAAATGGTGTCTCGGTGGAAGAGTTCGGTATTGGCTTCCCCCCAAGAGCTAAAATCCTTAAGAAACAAAACGGAACCATCTACACGCTGAACTGGCTACCCTTAGGTGGTTTTGTGAAGCTAAAAGGCGAAAACGACGCCGATACGGCACCAGGCAGTTTTGGAGCCGCCCGGCTCGGGCCCAAGGTGAGGATTATTCTGGCGGGTGTGCTTATGAATTTTATTGCTGCGGTGGTTATATTCACTGGCTTGGCATTCAGTGGGATGCCCAAGGCGGACTTAAGGGCTTTGCCTTTTTATGACAAAGAACAATTTACGATCAGCTCAGACACAAAAATTATTAAAAGCCAAGTTTTTGTAGGTGTAGCTAAAGATTCGCCTGCAGATAAAGCTGGGCTTAAATCCGGAGATGAACTTATACGGATTGGCGGGGAACCGATAGGCAGTTCAGAGGCACTGCCTGGCCTGACTGAGCGCTACAAGGGCCAAACGATTGATCTTTCATTTCGGCGCGACAATGGTTCTGAGCAAACAGTGCAAGCGACACTAAACCAAACATCTACACAGAGCACCGGTTACCTTGGTGTTAGTTCGATTAACCCCCAGGTTTTTAGGGCTACTTGGTCTGCCCCAATAGTTGGCGTTGGTACGGCCGTTCAGTATACTGACCTCTCGTTCCGTGGCTTAGGCTATGTAGTGCAGAATTTATTTAAAGGCCAAACCCAAGAAGCGCAAAACGCAGTCGCTGGCCCCGTAGCAATTTTCAAACTAATTAGTGACTCAGCATCTGAAGGTTTGAGCCAAATATTGTTTCTCATCGCACTGATCTCTATAAGCCTGGCTGTTATGAACGCTCTCCCGATACCGGCACTTGATGGCGGAAGGCTTTTTGTCACCCTGGTGTTTAGAGCGCTGAAAAAGCCACTAACCCGGGATAGGGAAGATCTAATTAACGGCACTGGCTTTATGATTTTGTTGGCACTTATCTTTCTCGTTACATTCCTTGATATAAAAAGACTATTCTCCTAAATGAAAACAGATGACGCGCCTTCAGATGTGACTACTGCAATACACCGCGGACCGAAAAGTGGCCGACTCAATGCTTTTTTTGCTGTGTTTAGCACGGTAGTTATATATTTTTTGTCACAGATCATTGCCCTGAACCTGTTGGCGCTTTATTTTGTGACTCAAGGCGCATCAACAGATGAAGTAATCCAGTGGCTGAGAACAGGGGTCATAGGCCCGTTTGTGAACCAGCTTGCCGTTGCGGTTGTCGGTATTTTCCTTGTGCGTTGGGCCCTAAAGTTCTTAAAGAGTAATTGGGCAGGAATTGGCCTAAAACGCCCAAAACCCGTCGATCTTATCCGTGCCTTAGTGGGTTATGGCTGGTACTCTGTGGCCTATCTTCTAGTAATTTATCTTGTGAGTACTTTTTTGACATTTATTGACGTCACTCAGGTGCAGCAGTTGGCCTTTAGCACAGAAACGTCGGGTGTGGCGCTGGCCCTAGTGTTTTTGGGCCTTGTGGTTCTGCCGCCGATTTACGAGGAAGTCCTCGTTCGGGGGTTGCTATTCACTGGCTTGCGCAAAAATCTATCGCTACCAACGACCGCAATAATTACCAGCTTATTATTTGGTGCAGCGCATCTAGGTTGGGGTAATGGGGAGCCTCTGCTCTGGATTGCTGCTATTGATACATTTATCCTATCCATCGTGCTGGTTTATCTGCGCGAAAAAACTGGTAGCCTATGGCCCGCCATATGGCTTCACGCTATTAAGAATTTTGTAGCCTTCACCGTACTATTCATTATTTAATGTACAATAAGAGTTATAGATGAGACTATCACAGGTATTTACTAGAACTTGGAGTAATAATGAGCAATAAAAAACTATTACCACCAAAGACGGGTGATTTAGCAGACTGGTACACGACCATTATTCAATTAGCGGACTTATCAGACTATGGGCCGGCTAAAGGGACTATGATTATAAAGCCGTACGGATATGCCATATGGGAGCTCATCCAAGAAGCAATGAACCCTTTAATCAAAGCAAAAGGCGTACAAAACGCATATTTTCCGCTTTTTATACCTATGAGTTTGCTGGAAAAAGAAGCTAACCATGTTGAAGGATTCGCGCCGGAGCTTGCAATAGTTACACATGGCGGCGGTGAAAAACTAGAAGAACCACTAGTAGTGCGCCCTACAAGTGAAACTATTATGTATAACTCCTTTTCCAAATGGTTACAGTCGTGGCGTGATTTGCCGATTATGATGAACCAATGGAATAATGTTGTTCGCTGGGAAAAACGTACCATGCCGTTTTTGCGAACGAGTGAATTTCTGTGGCAAGAAGGTCATACAGCTCACGTAGCACACGACGAAGCTGCAGATATGCAAAAGTGGGCAATGGATATGTATGCGCATATATACCGGAATTTCTTTGCACTGGATGGGTATGTCGGTTATAAATCAGCCAGTGAGCGTTTTGCTGGTGCTGACACAACATTGACGTATGAATCTCTTATGCCCAGCGGTAAGGCCCTGCAAGCTTGTACGTCGCACGATTTAGGTCAAAATTTTGCTAAACCCTTTAACATAACATTTCAAGACAAAGAGGGTGTTGACGCTTTTGCATGGCAAACGAGCTGGGGGCTGAGCACTAGGTCCATAGGCGGGCTCATTTTGGCGCACGGTGACGATAACGGTCTACGGTTGCCTCCAAAGTTAGCGCCTACTCAGATTGTTATTGTGCCAGTTAGACCGGAGCCTGAGCTCATAACATATTGCAAGGAGCTGGTCAATCAACTACAGCAGGCAGGTACACGGGCTGCAATTGACGATCGGGATGACGAGAGTTTTGGGTTTCGTCTTAACAAAGCAGAAGTAAAAGGAATTCCGATTATCCTCAAGATTGGCAGCAAAGAGCTGGAGCAAAAGCTGGTAACCGCTAAACGACGTTTTGATGGGTATGAAGAACAGATTTCACTAGACGTGATTGCCAATAAGCTCTCACAATCTCTTGATGAAATCCAGGCCATGATGCTTAAAGCATCACAAGAATACACCACAAAAAACACTCGAGAAGCAAGTGACTATGATGAATTCAAACGTATACAATCTGAGCACAAAGGTTTCATTAAGGTTTACTGGAATGATAACGCTGCAGTTGAGAAACAGATTAAAGACGAAACTACAGCCACAAGTCGCTGCATGATAGAAGACGGAGTATCGGGTACGGATTTTGTAACTGGCGAACCAGCCACACAACAGTGGATCTTTGCGCAAAGTTATTAATTATACCTGATGTGATATTTCTCAATAGAGAAGTGTTTAAACGGTTGACGAAATCTCAGGTTGGGGTAATATACGATGACCGGGATATGCGACCAGGCGAGAAATTTGCCGACGCAGACCTGCTCGGCATTCCATATCGTGTTGTTATAAGCGAGAAAACGGTAAGTGCCGGGACCTTTGAGCTAAAAGCAAGAACAGCCCAAGAAGCTACATTGCTATCAAAGGAAGAATTAATAAAAACCCTTGCTAACTAAATATCTGATAAACTAATGCGAAACGGGACAAAAGTACCCGGGAAGGGGCGGTTGCTATGAAAAAACAATTCCACCTCACATCGGAAGGTGTTGCGGAACTAAAAGGCGAGCTGGCTGAACTGATTGCACTGCG
The DNA here is from genome assembly GCA_029260875.1 of Candidatus Saccharimonadota bacterium. Classification (GTDB taxonomy): domain Bacteria; phylum Patescibacteriota; class Saccharimonadia; order Saccharimonadales; family OFTM59; genus OFTM59. The sequence goes on along the minus strand of JAJDCL010000003.1, from coordinate 24,944 downwards.
TGCGCCAATCGCAGAACGTATTAAGCTAGCGCGTGAATTTGGTGATCTATCCGAGAATGCCGAGTATACATCAGCACTTCAGGAACAAGACAAGGCAGAAAGCCGTATAGCCGAGATAGAACACATACTTATGAATGTTGTCATAATCCAGAAGCCAAAAAACGACAGCAAGGTCCAGCTGGGGTCTACCGTTACTCTTAAAAACAACGGTACGACTAAAGAGTTTCAGGTGGTGGGAACAGTTGAAGCTGACCCTATGAATGGCAAGATTTCGGATGAATCACCAATCGGCCAAGCCTTGCTCGGTCAAAAAGTAGGAGATGTAGTTGAGCTTAAAGCTAACGGCGAGCCCGCTAGCTTTAACATAATAGCCATTAGTTAACATGTCTAGTCCGCCAAACATCCTTGACTCGGTGGATCGCCACGAAGTCTATGATTTCGGAGTTCGGTTTGCTGAACGGGCGGGGGAGGAACTGCTACGAGCTCAGACCCAAGGCGATTATGAGATTGAGAAGAAAGCGGATGGCACCGACGTAACTTCGACCGACAAGCTTGTGAATGAGTGGCTGATTGAGGCAGTCCAGCTCCAATTTCCGTCCCACGGTGTGCTGGGAGAGGAGCAGTCTGTGGACCAAAACGCCGACGTATTATGGGTGGTTGACCCTATAGACGGCACACGGTACTTTATTGGCGAAAATAGTCCGAACAATGAAGAGTTTACTTTTTCGTTAGCCCTGAGCGTGCGGGGAGTGGTTGTGTTTGGGGTTGTGCTTGCTCCAAGACTCAACAAATTATACGTCGCGGGGGAAGGGCAGCCTACCAGGCTTAATAACGAGATAATCCAAGGAGTAAATCAAGATAAATCGCACCTGAACACCAAGTATGGTGTAATGCACTGGCTAAGGGCTGAGCCCGACCTCCAGTACTTTTCTAGTCAATTTGAGGGCAAGGCTAACAATACACGCATGGGCTCAATAGCTCTACAGTTTTGCCGCGTTGCTGATGGCTTGTTAGGTTTTTCGGCTTTCCCGGGGCGCAATGCGCACGATATTGCTGCTGGCCTTATAATCGTGGAACAAGCTGGCGGCAGGGTTACAGACCTGAAGGGGCGGAAGATTAAGATTTCTCCTGCAGGCAATTATGGGGCTCTCGCCAGCAATGGTTACTTGCATGAGAAGGTGCTATATGAAATTAAAAATCATCGCGCTGCGAGCTGAACAATTGTGAGGCTCAACAATTAGCAGAAACTCCAACGAACGGATTATTACTCACCCAACAAACGATCGCTGCATGATACATTTAGCACCCCCAACGACACAAAAACAGATTAAATGCATTGACCGATAAATTCACAGCTGTACAGTTTTTTAGCTTACAGTTTCAGACGATTTGGTGGCAAGCTCAACAAATTCAACTCTGAAAACTTGCCGTAGCAAGAAACATATCAGATACTTAGCAGCATGCAGTGGATTAATCAGATAGCAGATGAAGCAATTGCTCGGCAACCGGAAGGCGAGATATTGATCGAGTCTGGTGGTTCTCCGAGCGGGGTTTATCATCTAGGTCATATGCGCGAGCTTGTAACTTGTGACGCGCTTTTACTAGAACTGCAAAGACGAGGCAGACAGGCTCGGCATATATATTTTGTAGATGATCTGGATGTGTTTAGAAAGGTGCCGCCTAATGTGCCGGCGGACTTTGACCAATATCTTGGTATGCCGCTTTGCGATGTGCCTTCACCAGGCGGGCAGAGCGGAGAATCATATGCTGATTACTTCTTACAAGGGCTCATAGGCAGCTGCAAGGCCCTGAAGGTTGACGTAGAATTTGTGCGGTCACATCCAAAATACAGAAGCGGTTGGTTTGTCCCAGCGATTGAGCTTTGTCTTGACCATATACCAGAAATACGTAGTACGCTAGAAAAAATATCAAACCGTAAGCTTGACCCAAACTGGACACCAATACAAATCTTAGAAAACGGTCGCTTGAAAAATCGTCCGTTCGTATCTATTGATAAAATCAACAAAACACTGGCATACCTTGACGCAGGAGGCCGCGAACAAATAGCCGACTATGCCAAGGGTGAGGTTAAGCTTGACTGGCGATTGGATTGGCCAGCTCGCTGGTGGCAGCTACAGGTGCATGTGGAGCCGTTCGGCCGGGAACACGCCAGTGCGGGCGGCTCGTATGATACGAGCGTGCATATAGCAAAAAATATTTTTCATACAACCCCGCCAATACCAGTACCTTACGACTCCATACATATGGTTGGCGATACCAAAAAAATGAGCGCCAGCAAAGGTACAGCTATTAGTGCACAAGAAAGCATCAAAATTATGCCCATAGAAGTTGTGCGTTACTTTATACTGCGCGCCCCACTGAACAAACCCTTATTTTTTGACCCGGTTGACGGGCTGGTGAAGCTTATAGATGAGTTTGCAGAGCTGATTGCTAAAACCCCGCGTTCAAAATCAGAGGAAACCCTGCTCCACATTTCGACTAGAGGGGAGCAAACTGTAGTTAGCCGGGTGCCTTTCTCACATCTCGTAAACAGCTATCAGACAGCCTTAAAGGACCCCGCTAAAACACTTCAGGTGGTTCGCCGTACCGAACACGCCGGAACTGTTGATCAAGATGAGCATATTATTAAGGAACAGCTCAGGTTTATTGATGAGTGGTTGCGTTTAAGAGCGCCGGAAGATGTGAAGTTTGAGTTGAGAGAGAAAATAAATAAAGGCGAATTTAACGAAAAAGAACAGAGGTACTTAAATTTGCTTGCAGATAAAATTGCCCAGGCTCCCGACGATGCAGACGGGAGCTGGTTTCATAATGCTATTTATGAGCTGAAGGATAGCGTTGGGTTAGAGCCAAAAGAGCTTTTTACCACACTATACCAGGCGATTATAGGTAAAAATTCTGGGCCGCGGGCAGGGTGGTTCTTGAGTATATTGCCTAAAGAATGGCTGCTTAAGCGACTTCGGCTAGAGGCCTAGTGCTACAATAAGGGTACTTAGTAAAGCAGGGGGTAATTATGAAAGCAATCTGGCAAGATAAAGTTATCGCGGAAGCACCGCACGAGGATTTAATTTATATTGAGGGCAACTGGTATTTTCCTCCAGGCTCCGTAAACCAGGACTATTTGAAAAAAAGTGATACACCCTATACGTGTCCATGGAAAGGCAAGTGCCAGTATTTTCATGTGGGGCTAGATGGCGAAATCAGCGAAGATAACGCTTGGTCTTATCCTGACCCATTGCCAGGCGCCATCCAAAAGGTCAAAAAAGATTTTTCTAACTATGTGGCATTTTGGCGAGACGTCAAAGTTAGTGAGTAGTGTATGAACAAAGCTGTCTTTGCAGCTGGTTGCTTCTGGGGCGTACAGTATTATTTCGATCAAGTACCGGGAGTTGTTAAAACAACCGTCGGTTATACAGGTGGTCGCACAGAAAATCCTACCTACGAACAGGTGTGTGGTCACACAACAGGTTACGCAGAGGCAGTAGAACTTGTATTTGACCCAAATACGGTTAGTTATGACACTTTGGTTCAGCACTTCTTTAGAATGCATGACCCGACCCAGATAAATCGTCAGGGGCCGGACGTGGGCGATCAATACAGATCAGCCATATTTTACTTTGGGGAGGAGCAACAAGTAGCTGCAGAAAGAGCTAGAAATGAGCATAAGATGCTAGGCAAGGCACCTATAGTCACGCAGATTGTACCAGCTGCTCGTTTTTATGAGGCAGAGGAATACCATCAAAAGTATGCCGAGAAAACCGGGCAAGGCATGTGCCATATTCCGTATAAAGACATTTAATCTTAGAAGATTCATGATATAGTCTTTTTATGGCTAAGAAGAAGACTAATACCAAAAAGGGGGCTGTAAGCAAAAGCCCCGCAGCGAGCAATACGACACCAAAAAGTATCGTGAGTAAAACTACGAGCAACTCCGCCACAGGGAAAACAAGGAGCTTGCACAAGATAAACTTGGCACTTCAGGCAGCACTTGCTGCACTGATATTGTTAACGGTAAAGCCCGTGTACTATGCGCTTTCACTCAGTTTTGTTACTAAGGATGCGCTTTTGAGCGAATTCCAAACCGTTTTTGTCCCGGCAGAAAAAATATTGCTTGACTTTGATGTCAGGTGGCTGCTGATGGCTATGATTGTTGTTAGCGGAGTGTACAGCGCGCTAGTGCTTACCCGGTGGCGTGCTAGTTATGAACTGGCACAGACAGGACGTGTATATTTTTGGCGATGGGTTATATTAGCGGTTACTGGGGTTATTATGGTTAGCTTCGCCTCAATTGTAAGCGGGGTAGAGGACTTAGCTGCAAATAAAATGGCCGGCGGGTTCGTGGTTGTTGCTATGGTCTTTGCATGGTTAAGCGAAAAACATAACCAAAAAGCAAGCGAAAAATCATCTGTGCATTACTGGATGGCTCTTGCGTGCGGGCTAATGGCTATGTACGCCATACTTGCCTCGCTGACCGGGACGATGATATATGGGATGATTCGTTTCCCGTGGTATGTATACGCGCTTGACGTTGCGTTGCTGATCAACTTCCTTTTGGTTGCGGCTAATCTTAAGCGGTCCAACCTACGAACTGGCCAGTCAAACGACTATGCATTTGTAGAGCGCAACTATGTGATTATTGCTATGTTCTCACAATTTGTGTTTGTTGCGCTTGCTGTAGCTGGTCTTGCTGCCTAAATTATTGCAGTATGGATGGGCACAAACCACAGGCCGTAAACCTTAAGGTCCGTCATCACCACAAACCGTATCTATTAAGACATCTAAGCATGTTGGTTGTTGCTTCCTGGTTGGTCTTTACCGGGCTTCTAACGATTACGCTTGCCGGTTTGCCGGTAGGACAGCCAGCCGGGGTGTTATCGGTGAACACGGCTAAAACATCTGAGCTTTCTGTTTTTTTGCATGACTGGGTATCGTCTGCTTACGATCCAAACCTGCTTCGGGTTGATAGCCGTCCGGACTATGTGCAATTTAGTCCCGCGCACATTAGCGATCCTGCCCAGGCCAGCGCACGCCTAGCTATACAAAAGTCCGCCGAGAGCTATATTCCACCCAAAGATTTGGGTGCAACAAGGGTTTTATTAGAAAGTTCCTATAGCAAGTTTTTGGGCGCAACATTTCAACGGAATACTTATGAGCAGTCCGTTACCCTTGGCGACAAGAACTACAAGGCCTACTCAATTGTATGGACAGGAGAAAGTAATGGCCAGCCGATTACAATACGACTGGAAGGTTTAAGGGGGCCAAACATGTTGCCAGCTGCCTTTGAGACCGTACTAAACACGTTGTCTTTTGCGTCAGACGGTCGAGTGTTGGCCGCAAAACAAACTGTACCGGCAAGCTACACAGCTGACTTAGTATCCCCGGCTGCGGTAAAAATCTATCGCGTTACTTGCGGGTCGCTTGTTGTGGATGGCCAAGAAGTGAGTGGTGAACACTGTGATGCATCAACTGGGTCTGGGTTTTTTGTTTCGTCCGATGGACATATTGCCACCAGCGGGCATGTGGTAGCTCGCAATGCAAAAGATGTGCTGGTGGACGTGTTGCTAAATGACCCCGGTTCACTTGCAAACTTTTTGAAATACATGGGGTTGAGCGAGTACCAGGCCTCAGTTATTGAGCAACGGCCCGAACTGTTGGCAGCCGTTATTACGCGTTTGTACGATGCCTCTGATAGCGTCATTAAGCTAAATAACAAGCGCAGCATGCTGCTCGTTGCTCTTGGTACACGCGCACCTGTTATTGGCTCAGAGCAAGATCTTAGAAACTTGTTGGACTTTCAAGATACCGATAGCTTGAAACAAGCCCAGATTATAGATATGGACTACTCCTCAAGGGATCTTTTTGTTTTGGCGTCCGGTAGCGAAGACGGGTTCTCAACTAGTGATGTGGCGCTAATAAAGATAAACGCTAATGATACTCCGTACATCAAATTGTTTACGGGTCAAGTCACGCAAAATATGAAAATAACCGTTATTGGATTTCCGGGTGATGCCGATAATATTTTGACAGACAATAACAGTCTAAGCGCAACAGCCACAAACGGCACCATTGGTGCGATACGTGTGGCAGCCGGCAGCCGCTATAAGCTGTATCAATCTGATGCCGACGCTTCACACGGTAGTAGTGGTGGGCCAGTAATCAACGAAGCCGGAGAAGTTCTTGGTCTGCTTACTTATCGTTACAAGAATGAGGCGGCCAGTGATTCCGCTAAAAGCTATATTCGCGATATAGCGGATTTAAAGGACCTAGCACGAGAAAACAATGTCACCTTGGGCATGGAGAGCACCACGCAAAGTAGCTGGGAGCGCGGGTTACAATTGTTTGCAGAAAACCGCTTCACAAAAGCAGTCCAAGAATTTGAAAAAGTTAAGAACAACTATCCGGCGCACCGCTTAGCAAACAGTTATCTGGCATCTGCAAAAAAGGGTATTGCGTCAGGTCATGATGTTCGTGATGTGCCATTTGTTACGGCAGCTGGCGTATCGTTTATAGGGGCTTCTGGAGCATCAGGGACCATAATCTTGATGGCCAGACATAACTCCAGGCACTTGTCCTACAAGCTGGCAAGTAAAAGTAAAACCTACAGGCCACATCATGCGACTTCATAGATTTTATGTTGGCAGTGAAACAGAGCTTAAACACGATTTTTGGCTGCACGACCCGAAGCTAATTAATCAGTGGCGAAGGGTTCTGCGCATGGCTCCAGGGCAGCGGCTTGTTTTGTTTGACGGTGTTACTCACGACCGTCTTTACGAGTTAATTGAGATAAACGAGCGCGAAGCACACCTTAAGTTGATCACTGATTTTGAGCGAAAGGTTCCGAGCAAAGAAATTCATCTCCTCTGGGCTTTGCTCAAGAAAGATAAAAATGACTGGGTGTTACAAAAATGTACCGAACTGGGTGTTAGCCATTTTACCCCGCTGCTCGTGGACCGTTCAGAGAAGACCGGCTTCAGTATTGAGCGTGCTAAAAAAATTGTGACGGAAGCTGCGGAACAATGTGGGCGAAGCGACATACCAAGCGTCAGAGAGCCTATGCATATCCGGACCGCTATAAAAGAGTTCGGTAATAAGGTTGTTTTATACGTATGCGAACAAGAAGGCGACGGATTGGCGTCTTCTAGTAGCAAGCCTATTGGTGTGCTAGTCGGTCCGGAAGGTGGCTGGTCTGATGCTGAGAAGCAGCTTTTCAAAGAGAGTAACCTAAGACACCTAAGCCTTCATGATTTTACATTGCGGGCTGAAACCGCATGTATTAGTGCGGTAAGCAAGCTTATTTAACCTCTGGAAAGTTGTAAAAGGATAAAGCACAAGTATAGTATCTATATAATCGTTAAGATAAAAATATGCTGTCAGAAACAAATAATAAGGCATCTATAGCAGGCGAGCTAGAACAAGGCGCCGAGCAAATGGTAGATCAGCGAAAGGTTCATGATGATGTTGTGGCTGTACTGAAGCGCGTCCGTAGGTTTAGCCGTCAACATAAATCACTTGCACTCCGCTCTGTGATAGCGTTAACCATAATATGGGTCATAATATCTATTCTTTGGCAACCTAGAGCCAGCTTCACCTTTAGCTCAGAGAGTGTTTGTGTAAACAAGCCAGTTGTCCTGTCTGGGCTGCATCGTCCGCTTGGCGACAGCGCTTACAAGGTAGAACTAAGAGGCGGGGTATCGTTATTCGGGCTAGAAGTTTTTTCGCGCCAAGCATGCGCCGTGACGCAAAGCGCGCCATCTGCTAATAGTGCGCATGTAGCCAGCTTTTCTTTCTTAGGCAACAAGCTGTTAGTGCAAAAGATGTATATAAAGACACAAGAGTATCCATTATTAGCCACCGATAAATTTTCCAAACCGATTGCCATTAGTAAACCACTCGTATTGCCGATTAGTACAACCGACAAAATATTTGATTACCACATACACGCTAATGAAAAAACAATTGGTTGTGCAAAAAATGACACGGAAATATCTTGCGCGGTAAGACACTTGGGTATGACGCAAGGCGCTCAGTACAATTTAAAGATTACTAGAAGCTATAAGGGCGCCCCTGCGGGAGTCGCTTATGAGGGAAAAGCAAAAACAGCTGACCCTATACAGATCGCGAGCTACTCTGTGGAGCCCGGTAGTTTGGTATATGAGCAACTAAGTGAAATTAGGCTGATCGCCAACAAAGAGCTGTCGTTATTTTCCGGCGTGTCTATCGTGCGTCTGGTGGACAATACCGAGCAGCCAGTAGAAGCAAGCACGGAACTGAGTGGCAGCGAGCTGACGGTGCGGTTTATAAAACCCCTAGAACGACGCGCAAAATTTAAAGTAGTTATTAACGAAATGTTTGCAACAGATAACGGTCAACTGGAAGCGCCGCTGATGATTGAGTTTACTACCTCCGGAGGTCCGGCAGTGAAGAGCGCGAGTATTGGTTCTAGTAAGGTTGATAGAGAGTCTGGGATTACTCTTACCTTTGACCAAGCATTGGCGTCTACTCAGAACATCTCAAAATACATCAGCCTAACCTCAGGCGCTGGCCCGGTGCCGTTTAAGGCGCGTATTAAAAACAATCTTTTGGTAATAACACCCGATTTACTCGGAGTCTGCACACCATATACCTTAACCATTCATGAGGGGGTTGAGAGCGCTTATGGTGTCGTGGGTGATGCAGCTTGGGTGCGCCGTTTTAGAACGCGCTGTGCAGTCATATCCACTATTGGTTACTCTGTAAATGGACGCGCCATACAAGCCTATAGATTCGGTACAGGTCCCAGTAAGATAGTTTATGTGGGTGGCATGCACGGTAATGAAAAAAGTAGCTATCAAACCATGTCTTCTTGGATAGACGAGTTAGAAAACAACCCAGACCGAATCCCGGCACACCGCACGATCATAGTAATACCCAACTCTAACCCTGATGGCACGGCGGCAAACCGGCGGACTAACGCAAACAACGTAGACTTAAATCGTAACTTTCCGGCTGATGACTGGACCCCTGGTGTTTACATGCCTGGCCCTACGTTTGTGCCCGAGGGAGGTGGCAGCACCGCGCTATCCGAGCCAGAAAGTAAGGCACTTGCTTCTTATATACAATCTCAGGCGCCTCGGTTAGTTTTAACTTATCATGCGGTGGCAGCTGTGGTTATTGGTAATGGGGCAGGGGATTCAGGTAGCCTTGCTTCTGCCTACGCAAACAAAAGTCGCTATAGCGTTGCTCATGACAGCCAGGCTGATGATATATTCTCGTACTCTACAACCGGAGAGTTTGAGGATTGGCTACATGACAAACACGGGATTCCAGGGCTACTCGTAGAGCTTGCTACAGTATCAGGTAACGAATTTTCACGTAACAGTGAGGCCTTATGGGCCATGGCGAGTCTCCCATGAGTCATCTATTAGCTGCTACAATAGATCTGCATGAGTTATAACAGAACCCGCAGCCAGCCATATAAGCCTGGCCAAAAAGAAGTTTTCAAGGTCAGCCGCAGCAAGATTGAGCTTTTTATGCAGTGCCCACGCTGTTTTTGGCTAGATGCTCGCATGAGGCTTTCGCGACCGAATGGTCCACCTTTTCAAATTAACAAGGCGATTGACGAACTGCTGAAAAAAGAATTTGATAACTTCCGTGCAAAGGGCAAGCCGCACCCGATTATGCTGGAATTTGGGGTTCAAGCCATACCTTTTTCTCATGATGATCTGAACATATGGCGCACTAACTTCACAGGTGTCGCGGCCCTACACAAGCCGACTAATCTATATGTTTTTGGGGCTGTTGACGATATTTGGGTTAACGATTCGGGTGAACTAATCGTGGTGGATTATAAGGCAACGGCAAAGCAAAGTGAAATTACTCTGGACGCTGATTGGCAGGTTAGCTATAAACGTCAAATGGAAATATACCAATGGCTGCTTAGGCAAAACGGCTTCAATGTAAATGATACCGGCTATTTCGTTTATGCTAATGGGCGACTAGACATGGATGGTTTTAATGATCGCGTTGAATTCCGTACCAAAATTATCCCCTATACTGGCAATGCAGACTGGCTTGAAAAAACACTTCAGGAAATGAAGGGCTGCCTTGAAGGTGATATGCCCGCCGTTGGTACTGCTGCAATGGGCGGCGACTGTGATTTCTGCACCTATGCCAAGGCGCGTACCGAACTCACTCTGCAGGCCATAAAGAGGCGCTAAAATACTTTCTTGCTGTAGGAGGTAGTACGTTCAATTAGCCATTCATCCGAGGTCAAAATGTCCAGTTCGTGGGCGAAACTGTCAAACTTCTTCTCTTTTGCGTACGCTTCTTCACGCGTCATCCACTTATTGCGACCACCTTCAAACTTGACGGTGAGTTTTCCGGTAGGATTCTTGCCGTTTACTACGAAAAAGATCTTATCCTCAAGCAACTCACCGCTTTCTTCCTGAATAACAATTTCATGATATATACCTGCAACCGTAAATTCTGCCATTAAGCCGGTTTCTTCCAAGGATTCGCGCTCAGCGGTCTGGGTAATGGTCTCGCCCCACCGGATCTTGCCACTTGGAAGCCCCCAAAATCCGAAATATGGGTTCTTGAGTCGTTCTTGGAACAGGTATTGTTTTTGGTTGTTATGCACGCGCTCCAGAGCGAGTATGACGGCAGCTTTTGGTTGTCGTTCGACGGTGTTTTGGTCTGTATCAAGCCGGTTGGCATACTCCTTGCCGCGTGGTGATAGAGCATAGCGACCCCGGTTCATTTTTTCCACCAACCCAAGCTCCACAAGTCGCGAGATGTGGAAGTTGAAATGATCACTGCTCAGACCTGTCGGTTTCTGTAGTTTGGCATAACCTGCATGCGGATGAAACAGCAGCTCCCGAAGAATGCTAGTCTGAGCTGCGTGTATATTTATCTCTAGACTCATTGTCGGCTCCTATAAATTATCTAAACCGGACTATAGAAGTCATTAACCCCAAAGTCTAGTGAAGTTGACTTTAGTTATATGTAGTTAACGGTGGAAGATGGTATTTGAAGGGGTGGCGCCAACATACGCTATAATATAAATACATGCTAGATATTCAGTTCATAAGGGAAAACGCAGAGCTTGTCAAAGTAAAATCCAAGCAGAAGGGGTATGGCGTTGACATAGACCAGCTACTTGGGTTTGATGCCAAACGCCGCAAGCTTTTGGCGCAAGTTGAGGACCTACGACGCCAGCGCAACGAACTTACCGAAAACTCTAACGGTCAACGGCCAAGCGAAGAGCAGGTGGCCCAGGGCCGTATGATCAAAGACAATCTGACAGACCTAGAACACCAATTGAATTCGATAGAACAAGAATTTATCGTGCTGCTAAAACAAGTACCGAACATGCCCCTAGAAAATGTGCCCGTTGGTTCCAGCGAAGCCGAAAATATTATTGAAAAAGAATCGGGAGAAAAGCCACAATTTGATTTTCGACCTAAGCCACACTGGGAAATCGCAGAGCCACGCGATCTTATCGATAAAGAACGTGCAGCGAAAATTGCAGGTAGTCGCTTTGCATATATAAAAGGCGGTTTAGCACGCTTGCAGTTCGCGCTTATACAATTCGTGATGGACACTCTTGGTGACGAGCAAATACTTGCTCAGCTTATTAAGGAGAATAACTTAAATACCACACCTAAGCCGTTTACGCCAATATTGCCACCAGCCATGCTGCGGACAGAGCCGTACGCTGCTTCAGCCAGGTTAAACGCAGAAGAAGTTACTTATAAACTTGCAGATGATGATTTATGGCTAAACGCCAGCGCCGAACACACTCTTTGTACTATGTATTGGAACGAGATTTTGCAGGAAGATATGTTCCCCATCCGTTACATTGGTTATAGTACGAGTTTTCGCAGGGAGGCGGGTACATACGGCAAAGATACAGAAGGTATTATCCGTCTACACCAGTTTGACAAACTTGAGATGGAAGTCTTTAGCACACCAGAAACAGGTGAGGATGAGCATAAGTTGCTCATTGCATTACAAGAATATATGGTTCAAAAACTCGGTCTTACTTATCAGCTAATCCGAAAATGCACCTTTGATATCGGGAAACCAAATGCCAGTGGCATAGACCTAAACTGTTGGTTCCCGGGGCAGGATAGATTCATAGAAACACATACGGCCGACTACATGACTGATTATCAGGCCCGCGATCTTAAAACACGTATTAGGCGCAAGAGCGGGGAAGTAGAACTGGTCCACACTAATGATGCGACCGCGTTTGCCATGAGCCGTATATTGGCCGCGATTATAGAAAACTATCAGATGCGAGACGAGCAAATACAAGTGCCTACGGTATTAAGGCAATATATGGGTGGGAGGGAGACAGTATGATTCAGAAGTTAGAAATTAGTGGCGTGCACACAACGGTGAGTGACGAGCTTAAAAAATACATAATAAGAAAAATCGGCAAAACCGATCGTTACATGCCTAGACACGCTCGTGAATCAGCCCATGCTGAAGTCTTGATTAAAGAGACAAAAGTAAAAGCCAGAAAGCTACACACCTGCGAGGTTATTTTGAACTTGCCGGGAGAAACTTTTACGATAAAGGAGACGACCCTTAACCCATTTGCTGCGGTAGATATTGTAGAGGCAAAACTAAAAACCCATCTAAAGAAATACAAGGAAACTCACAGCACCCTTAGAATTCACCGCCGGCTTTTAACGCGGCTGCGAAGACTTTAATGTTGGGAAAATTACCTGGCATAGTGCACCTCTGATGAGGTACAATAGTTTTTATTGCTGACGAGACAGTCAAACCAGAGGGGAGTGCTAAATGAAGAAGATCTTAAAACGGGTTCTGGGTGACCCGCAAGCTAAAACGGTGAAGCGACTTCGCAGGCGCACTAAGGAAATCAATGCGCTTGCCGACACTTATAGTGAAATGACTGATAAACAGTTGAAGGAGCAGACTGCCAAACTAAAAGAACGTTTGACGAAGGAGTCCCTAGACAAAATACTGCCAGCCGCGTTTGCTGTCGTTCGCGAAGCAGCAACTCGTACGTTAGGGCAACGGCATTTTGATGTGCAGCTTATCGGTGGCATGGTGTTGCACGAAGGCAATGTGGCGGAAATGAAAACCGGCGAGGGCAAGACGCTGGTTGCAACCTTGCCAATCTATCTAAATGCGCTGACCGGCAAAGGGGCTCATGTGGTCACAGTGAACGATTATCTCGCACGACGCGATGCAGGCTGGATGGGGCAGGTCTATGACTTCTTGGGCATGCAGACGGGCGTTATTATTGCTGACGAGTCATATATATATGACTCCAAATTTGACAACAAAGAGCACGAAGACATCAGGCTGCGACACCTAAAGCCATGTACGCGCCAGGAAGCCTATCAGGCAGACGTTACATATGGTACTAACAACGAGTTTGGCTTTGATTACCTGCGCGACAACATGGTTCGTGAGACCGAACAGCTACGACAACGTGAACTTAATTATGCCATCGTAGACGAAGTAGACTCGATCTTAATAGACGAGGCCCGTACACCACTGATCATATCTGCACCTTCAGTAACAAGCGGTGCTGCTTATGCACAGTTTGCCAAGGTTGTACGTAACCTTAAAAAAGACAGTGACTATGAAGTTGACGAGAAACGTCGTGCAGTGGTGCTCACGGATGATGGTGTGGAGCATGTCCAACGAATCCTGGGGATAGATAATCTTTACGGAACAGGTAATATCCGAACGATCTATCATCTTGAGCAAGCACTAAAAGCCCAAGCTATTTTTAAGCGTGACAAAGACTACGTTGTGACGTCAGATGGCGAGGTTGTTATAGTTGATGAGTTTACGGGGCGACTGCTAAAGGGCCGGCGCTACAACGAAGGCCTACACCAGGCGATCGAGGCCAAAGAGGGCGTTGACGTACAAGAAGAATCCATGACGCTCGCAACGATTTCTTTCCAGAACTACTTCCGCCTTTACAGCAAACTGTCAGGTATGACCGGGACAGCGCTGACCGAAAGCGAAGAATTTCATCAAATCTATAAACTGGATGTTATAGAAGTTCCATCTAACAAGCCACTAAAGCGCGTGGATAAACCAGACAAGATCTATAAATCTGAAATAGGCAAGTTTAAAGCTATCGCGGAAGAAGTTAAAGATGCGCAAAAGCGCGGTCAGCCAGTTTTGATAGGAAGTGCGTCTATAGAAAAGAACGAAGCTTTAAGTACGCTTTTGAAGCAAAAGAAAGTACCACACCAAGTACTAAACGCAAAGAATAATGAACGCGAGGCAACCATTGTGGCCAAAGCCGGTGAAAAGGGAACGGTTACTCTAGCGACCAACATCGCTGGCCGAGGTACAGATATTGTGCTGGGCAAGGGCGTGACAGAGCTCGGCGGTTTATATGTAATCGGTTCAGAAAGACACGAGTCTCGCCGTATTGATAATCAGTTACGTGGTCGCGCTGGTCGGCAAGGCGACCCAGGCTTAACCCAATTCTTTGTTAGCACAGAAGATGATCTTATGCGTATTTTTGGAGGCGACCGCATTGGTACTATCATGCAGCGGCTTGGTGTAGATGATGAGACGCCAATCCAAAATCGCGTCATCAGCAAAAGCTTAGAAGGCGCCCAGAAGAAGGTTGAAGGCCACAACTTTGATATGCGCAAAAATGTTGTTCAGTACGACGATGTAATGAATCGTCACCGTAAAGCAACATACGCAATGCGTCGGGATGTGCTTGTGCAAGAAGACATTAGCAAACGCATTAAGCTTTATATTGAAGAAGAAGCGCAAGCATTAGCCAGCTCGCCCCTCCTAACTAGTGACCAGTTTGAACCCATAGTGACCGAAGTGTTCCCCTTTGACAGCGCCACCTTAGATAGGCTTTTTGACAGCCCGGCAGATAAGTTTGGGCAGAGCCTGGTGGACGCAGCTCAGGAACTATACAAAGGCCGAGAAGCAGCATTTACCAAAGAGATTATGCGCAAGATTGAGAGGGATATCTATTTGCAAATTTTAGATAACCTTTGGATGCAGCATCTTGAGAATATGGATCACCTGCGCGAGGGTATTCACTGGATTAGTGTCGGGCAAAGAGACCCGCTGGTTGAATATAGGCGCCAAGGACAGAGGCTGTTTGAGGAGATGCAAGTCACGCTGCGTCATGATGTGGCTCGCGCAATCTTCCATGCCCGACCGGTCAACGCCGATGAGCTTGACCGGCCTGTAGAAACTGAACTGACCAGGGCTGCCAGGCAGTCTGTAGACAATGCTGACCGTATTTTAGAGGCAGAAGAGTTCCATGAGACCGACTTTGTGCCTCTCAAGCTTGAAAAGGCGGAAAAACGACAAAAGCATGAAAAAATTAAAAAAAATCGTAAAGCCGAACGCCAGAGAAAACAAAAAGCAAAGCGGAAAAAAAGGTAAGGTCTAGTCTATGAAGCATTCGGTCACTGAAGTTGTCCTTCAAAATGGCGCGCGCGGGCTTCTTTTGCACATACCCGACGCCACGGTCATGACATACGAAATGAATTTTCGCGCCGGGGAGTACCTGGTTAGCAAGGAAAAGTGGGAGGCGCCGCACATTATGGAGCATGTTTTGCTTGGGGCAAACGAGCTAATCCCTAAGGCGCGTCATTTTCAGGCGGAATTTGAGAAAAACGGAGCCTATTGTAACGCTAGTACTGGGACTTACGACATAACTTACGAAGCCGAGTGTGCGGACTTTGAATGGGATCGCATTCTAGGGTTGCTGATGATAGCTATAACTAAACCGTTATTTCTTCAGGATGAGTTTGAGGCAGAGTTTGGAAATGTTCGCGAAGAGCTTACGGCCCGCTCAAATAACCATTTTCGCCACCTTAGTCTAGCGCTTCGTGAAGCGTACGGATTTGCTGTTTTAACAGATCAAAAACGACTTTTAATGATGAAAAACGTTGGTCTGGAAGATATACGCAAGCATTACTCAGGTACGCACACAACTAGCAACATGCGTTTTGTTATTGCTGGCCAATTACCGCCTGCAAGACGGAAGGTAATCCGCCAGCTTCTAGGGGCAACGGAGTTGCCAAAAGGCGATGACAGGCTTGAGTTGCCGCATGAGGTACCACAAAAACTATCTAGCCCGCTGTATATACCAAATAATATGGTCGAAAACCTTTATTTTTATATAGACACCTTCATGTCCCGACGCATGCGCGACCCTGAATCTGACGCACTAAGTCTTATAAACACTATGCTGACAGAGACGCTTTACTCTCGTATTCTCGGCAGTGCGCGTGAACAGGGGTTGGTCTATAGTATGAGTTCTGGTTTCGGGCAAACTCGCGACAACAGCAACTGGTGGTTTGGCGCTCAGGTAATGCCAAAAAACGCACCCAAACTATTTAATATCATCCTAAAGGAGCTTCATGCGGTGTTTGATGGCGATATTGACGACGAGGACGTCACTGCAGCCAAACAATATGCTCTGGGTCGTTATCAGAGGAGTGGACAGACAGCGGGGGGCACAGCCGCGGGTTATAGCTATCGCTACTTTTTTGACGACGTAATTGACGACTATTACAAGGTGCCCGAACGCATTCGTGCTGTTTCAAAAAATCGCATCATCACAATTGCTCAATCCATGTTTGAAGAAAACATCTGGGGCATGGGCGCTTTGGGTAATGCCGGCGAGCCAGTGGTTAGCAAGTTGTATAACAAGCTTGGTCCACTCTGGAAGGTCTGAGCAAGTCAGTTATAGGCTTAAAATAAGCCAGAATCTCATCTTGAAGTATAATTAACAGTCATGGAAGAACGTGCAAAACGTTTGCTCGCTAACATAGAGCAAGCAATAACCCGGTTGAATGTCGTTGATGACGAGCAAACCCTGCTCAAGTTGCGGGAATCTGCTGCAGCGCCTGACTTTTGGCAAGACAATATCCGTGCACAAACTGTCATGAAGCGTCAGGCGAAGCTTGAACAGCGCATAATCCCGTGGCGTGAGCTAGAACACAATGCCCGTGATACCTACGACCTTATCGTGCTAAATGACAAAAGTTTAGCAGACGATTTATTACAACAGATAGAAGGGTTAGAAAAACGCTTTGACGAACTGAAATCCCGACTAAAGTTAAGCGGTCCTTACGATGATCGCGATGCAATTCTTGGGCTATATGCCGGGGCAGGCGGCACGGATGCGCAGGACTGGGCACAGATGTTGCTGAGAATGTATGTGCGCTGGGCTGAGAATAATGATTATGTTGTCAGAACAATTGAAGAGTCCGCCGGTGACGAGGCTGGCATAAAAAGCGCAACAATTGAAATTAGCGGTGATTTCGCCTTCGGCAAATTGAAAGGGGAGCACGGAGTGCATCGGCTGGTCAGGCTTAGTCCATTTAACTCTGATAATTTGCGCCAAACTAGCTTCGCGAAAGTGGAGGTATTGCCCAAGATAGATGCTCCAGAAGACATAGTAATAGATGATAAAGAGCTTAAGATTGATGTCTACCGAAGTGGCGGCAAGGGGGGCCAGAGCGTCAACACGACCGATTCGGCAGTAAGAGTGACGCACCTGCCGACCGGCATTACTGTTGCTATTCAAAACGAGCGCTCTCAGCTTCAAAACAAAGAAACTGCTATGACAATATTGCGCTCTCGCCTAGCCCAACTACAGCTAGAACAACACGCCGAACAGATAGGTCAGTTAAAGGGCCCGAACCAATCAGCCGAATGGGGGAGTCAAATACGTTCATATGTACTGCACCCCTACAAGCAGGTCAAAGACCTCCGCACCAAATACGAAACAAGTGACACCGAAAGTGTGCTTGACGGCAGCCTAAACCCCTTCATAGAAGCTTACCTGGAGCAGACGCTGGGGGATGACAAGGGGCAGATTGACAAAACATAAGTGTTTTGCTATAGTTTGACCATTCATTTAAAAATAAAAACAAAAACAAAAAGGAAACAAAATGAATCCAGACGATCAAAATCAAACACCAATAGTACCGCCAGCGTCAGACCAGCCTGTACAGCAATCTACTGAGCCATCCGCAGCAGTCGGGCAGCCTGACCCGCAGGTGATTATGCCTACTGAGCCTGTTATGCAAACAACCCCAACTCCTTCAGAACCAGTTGAAGTATCAACAGCAGGGGGCGAAACAGGCAATGAATCACCTCAGGCTATGCCAGAAGTCGTTCCGCCAGCATCAGCCCAAACTCCCCAGCAGGATTTCTCTATGCCAGTTGGGCCTACGCCCACGGTTGCCACTGACGTTCCTGGCGTCCCAAGCCCAGCACCCGAATACCCGTCAGCCCCTCCAGAACCACCTGTAGCACCGACCCCACCACCAGCTGCGCCAACTCCGCCACCCGCAGTCTAATTGCTTTTGCTATAATGACTGAGTGATATTACTGGATAGGGTAACAAAGCTATATGGCCGGACGAATACTGCTCTTGACCGCGTCAGCATCCATGTCGAGCCCCGTGAGTTCGTTATTATTGTTGGTGCCTCCGGTGCAGGCAAGTCGACGCTCCTAAAACTTCTGACAAAAGAAGAGAAGCCGACAAGTGGCAAGATCGTGGTTGGCGGTCTGGATTATGACAAACTCCGAGACAAAGACATACCGCTGGTGCGTCGTAAGATTGGTGTAGTTTTTCAGGATTTCAAGCTTTTGCCAGGCAAAAATGTCTTTGAAAACGTCTCATTTGCCCTAGAAATTGTAGGTTATGGCAACCGCGAAATCGCCCATACAGTGCCGAAGGTCCTGGATATCGTCGGTCTTAAGGGTAAAGAAAAGCGTATGCCCGGCGAATTGTCTGGTGGTGAACGTCAGCGTGTCGCAATCGCCAGAGCAGTTGTTCGTCAGCCTAAAATTTTGATCGCAGATGAACCGACAGGTAATCTTGACCCAAAATATGCCTGGGAAATCATTAAGATCTTAGAAAAGATCAATCATTACGGCACGACGGTCATCTTGACCACGCACAACCAAGAGATAGTAAACAAACTAAAACGCCGAGTTATTACTATTAGCGACGGCCGGGTTGTCAGTGACCGCGCCAATGCTCGCTATACGAACGAGGACTCAAAATGACACGCAAAAAGACCCCTAAAACGCGGCAGCAGGGTAATCACAAGATGATAACCCTCGGGCGGATTATTAAGACTGGCGGTCAGAATTTTATACGTAACGCCTCATTGTCCATAGCTGCCGTCGCAGTCATGATAATCACGCTCAGTATCATATTGTTTTCTTATATCGCTAATGCTACCTTCGCCCACACTATCCAACAGATTGAAGATAAGATTGATATCTCGGTATATTTAAAAGACTCGGTGACCGAGGAGCGCAGAGATCAATTGGTCGCAGATATTAAAAAGATGGGTAACATTCGCTCGGTTGAATATGTCTCTAAAGAAAGGGCACTGGAAGAATACAAAGCAGCCAACAACGATGACATAGATTTGCTGCTAGCTATTTCTCAGACAGACAACCCGCTTTTTGCTCTGCTGCGCATCAAACCGCACGATGTAGACCGGATTGAAGATATACGCAATTATGTAGAAAAGCCCGAGATCAAAGATCTCCAAGCAGACGATACCTCATACTCAGGTGATCGCAAAGAAGCAATTGATAACATTACCAAAAGTACTCGTCTACTGCAGCGTATTGGCGTTTTGGGTGTGATTGTGTTTGCTGTGGTATCTGTTTTGATTATTCTTAACACCATTCAGATGGCTATATTCAACCGGCGCGAAGAACTGCAGATTATGCGTTTGTTAGGTGCAGGCACTTGGTACATAAGAGGGCCCTTTATAGTTGAGAGTATTCTGTACGGGATTGTAGCGGCTATTATATCTGTAAGTTTGTGCCAAGCGCTTTTGTCCGTCCCGCAAGCCGCACTGAGCACCAGCAGCTTTGGCTTGCTGGATATAAATTATGCCAACGAATTCTTTTCACAGCGCTTATGGTCAGTTTTGGCTCTGCAATTATTAATTGGTATAATAATTGGTGCTGCATCGTCCTTTATTGCTACGCGGCGATACCTAAAATTCAAGACTTCTAAATAAACCTTTTCTAATTAACCGATAGACTAATCCGCAAGGACGGACCCTGGGTTACACATCATAATTTTAACGGCCGGAGGGTTGATTTACTTATCAATGCATGTTACAATTAAAGAGGTAATGCTAAAACAAAAAATCAAAAATACCATTTTAAATCACGCCAGAAGGTTCGCGGTGTTGCTGGTGGTATCCGGACTTGCTGTGGCCCTTGTTATGCCGTTGGCGCGCGCCCAGACTCATCAGAATCAGATCAATCAACTAAAGGATGAAAACGCACACTCGCACGCCCAAGTAAACGCTTTGCGCATAAGAGCTAACGATTTACAGTCCGCCATTGATAAGTTGCAGGCCAGGATTAATCAACTACAAGCACAAATCCAAGAGAACGAAGCCAAAAGTGATGGTTTGCGCGAAGAAATACGGCTTGCGGAAATTGAATTAGCCAGGCAAAAAGATGTGCTTGGCCAGAGTATACGCGCCATGTATACAGAGGGGCAGATAAGCATGATTGAAATGCTTGCTACCAGCAAGGACTTAAGCCAGTTTGTAGACAAGCAGCAATACCGAGAAGTCGTCCGGAATAAGATAAAGGACCAAGTTGATAAGATTACAGCGCTGAGACTACAGCTAAGACAGCAGCGCGAGCAAATTGAACAACTTATTAAAGAAGACAAGGAGCTAGAACAAGAGATCGGAGCACAAAGGGCAGAACAAAACCGGCTATTGAACTTAAACCAAGCGGAACAGTCAAGCTTTAATGCTCAAATTAAAGAGAACAACAAAAAGATCAACGAACTAATAGCGGCACAAAACGCTCTTGCCAGAAGGCTCGCAGAAGGCGTGTTTGTTAGCCTTGGGCCAGTTCAGGCCGGTGAAGTCATAGGTACAGTAGGCAATACCGGCTTTTCAGACGGCGCACACTTGCACTTAGAGGCAAGGAGCTCGGGTGGAGGTTTAATTGACCCCAACTCTAAACTTAACGGTGGTGGTTGGACATACCCGGTAACACCGGTCAGGATTACGCAGCAATACGGGGTTTATAACCCTGTCTATATATCAGATCGTCACCCAGGAATAGATTTTGGCGGTGCAGGGCTGCCCGTCAAGGCCGTTGCAGACGGTCAGATAATTTCACGAGGCTGTTCAGCTGATTCATCGTTTTTTAACCGGTCTAACGCCTACGGGTATGCAGTGGTTATCCAGCACAATGATGGCACCTTCAGTGTTTACGCGCATATGATTCCGCCTAGCTCTGGTTATTCTCACTGTAACTACTCAACCTACTAAACTTTCATAAAATTACACGTAAAAAGTTTTATGATCCCCGACTTTAGATATTGGCCTGCTGTGTGAGATAATAGACGGGTTATTCAAAATAGAGAGGGCCCGCCGTGTCGAAGTTTCGTTCGTTTTCTAAATTAGCTGCTACATTTGTTTTGGCTAGTTTGATATTTGCCGCTGGGTACACATCAGGTAGCGGAAGTTGGTTGCCCGGGAGCTTAAAAAGTGGTTACAAGAGCGCACAAAATAATCTGCCGGATAACCTAGACTACTCGTCTGTTGAACAAGTTTATGACTCACTACGCGCTAATTACGACGGACAACTAAGTGCCGACGACCTCTTAGACGGCCTCAAGGAAGGCTTGGCGCAAGCAACAGGAGACCCATATACGGAGTATCTTAACGCAGAAGAATCTGCGGACTTTGACGATCAATTAAATGGTAGTTTCACGGGGATTGGTGCCGAGCTAAGTAAGGAGAAAGAAGTTATAGTAATCATTGCTCCGATTGCCGGTTTCCCTGCAGAAAAGGTTGGCCTGCGACCAAAGGACATCATCAGTGAAATTGACGGCAAGAGTGCGCTAGATCTTTCGGTTTCGGAGGCGGTTAAAAAGATCCGCGGGCCAGAAGGCACGAAGGTCACTCTGAAAGTCATTCGTGAAGGCGAGGCTTCTGAGCTAGAATTTGAGATTACCCGCGCACAAATAAATATACCGAGCGTCACCACAGAGATTTTAGACGGAAATATTGGTTATATGAAAATCAGCAGGTTCGGTGAAGATACTGAGCGGCTCGCTCGTGATGCTGCTAACGAGTTTAAACAAAAAGCAGTCAAGGGTGTTATCCTGGATGTTCGCAATAATCCAGGCGGACTGTTGGAGGCCTCGGTGGATGTGTCTGCGCTATGGGTCAAAAAGGGCGAAACTGTACTGGAGGAAAAACGAGGCGGTAAAACAGTCAAGACTTACCGAGCAGGTGCAGGTGCGGTTTTAAATGACACACCGACAATCGTGCTTATTAATGAAGGTAGCGCCAGCGCAAGCGAGATTACAGCGGGGGCTCTAAAGGACCATGGTTTAGCACGCTTGCTGGGTGAAACGACATTTGGCAAGGGTAGCGTGCAGCAGCTTGTAGAATTCAAAGACGATACAGTTTTGAAGGTGACAATTGCTCGTTGGTACACCCCCGGCGGTAAAAATATTGACGAAGAAGGCATAGAGCCGGATGAAAAGGTTGGGCGTACAAACGAAGACTATGCAGCCAAACGCGACCCTCAAAAAGACAAAGCTCTAGAGCTTCTACGACGCTAACAATTGGTGCCTAGCCCCTTTAAGCTTCTTGACAGAGAGAATAGTTCTAAATGTTCTTCAGGTTCCGCTTGGCCTATGTTAGAGTATGATCCATAAGAGAGGTGTTTGTAGTGGCAAAGGGGCCGACTAAGTATGTGTTTGTGACAGGCGGTGTGCTTTCCGGGCTCGGAAAGGGCATCACAGCCGCCTCAATCGGGCACACTCTTAAGGCTCGCGGCCTAAGCGTCAACATCCAAAAGTGTGACCCTTATCTTAATACTGACGCCGGGCTTCTTAACCCAGCAGAACACGGCGAGTGCTTTGTCACGATGGATGGGGCAGAAACGGACCTAGACCTTGGCCACTATGAACGCTTTATGGACCAGGAGCTAACCCAAGCTAGCTCGCTTATGAGTGGCAGGGTTCTGCGAAAAGTTATAGAAGACGAACGCGCTGGCAAGTATCTCGGCAAGACCGTGCAAATTATTCCTCATGTCATCCAGGCTATCCAAAAGGAAATCATTGCGGCTGCAGAAGGTTATGACGTTCACATTGTAGAAATTGGTGGCACTGTTGGTGACTATGAAAGCCTAAGCTTCTTAGAGGCAATCCGTGAACTGCCCTTTGTTATCGGCCGCGAGAATTGTTTGTTTGCACACGTCGTTTATGTGCCTTATTTAGGTGCTAGCGCAGAGTTCAAGACTAAACCTGCTCAAAATGCAGTGCGAGAGCTAAGGGCGCTAGGTATCGTGCCCGATGTGCTTGCGGCCAGAAGCGAGCAGAGGGCTCCTAAATCTATTGTTAATAAGCTGAGCCTTTTTAGTGGCATACCAGCTGAGGCAATTGTTCTACTGCCTAACGCCCAAAGCATTTACGAGGTTCCGCTGACGCTTGAAGATAGCGGAATCGCAGGCGTTATAGCCGAACGCCTAAAATTAAAAATATCTAGGCCAGAGCTTAAGGATTGGCGCACAATAGTAAAGCGGGCAAAAACTCAATATTCCACCAAAGCCTGCGTGGGTGTAGTGGCTAAGTACATGGACAACCAAGATACTTATATGTCCGTATTTGAAGCGCTGCGCTCAGCGGCAATGTGGAACAATGTTTCGCTTGAAATAAAATGGATTGATGCAGAAGCCATAGAAAACGGAGATATTTTAGTAGAAGACGTTCTTGGTAGTGTGGATGGGATTGTGGTGCCTGGTGGTTTTGGTACGAGGGCGCTTGAAGGCAAGATCAAAGCTGCTCAGTATGCACTCAAGACTGGCTTGCCGTATTTAGGATTGTGTTTGGGGCTTCAAATGGCTGTAATTGCGGCGGCTCGCAACGCAGGGCTTAGGCAGGCGACCTCTGCTGAACTAGACGAATCAAGCCCGCATCCTGTTATTAACACTATGAACGGCCAAAAAGGCAAGGAAAACACGGGCGGTACAATGCGACTTGGTAATTACCCGTGCGATCTGCAAAAGGGAACTCTAGCAGAGAAAGTATACGGGTCTAGGGCAACGGTTGAGCGCCACCGCCATAGGTACGAATGTAGTAACGATTATCGTGAAAATTATGAGGCATGGGGAATAAGGGCCTCGGGGACAAGCCCCGACGGGGCGCTGGTAGAAATCATTGAAGCGATTGATCACCCTTTTTTTCTGGCCAGCCAATTCCATCCGGAGTTTAAATCTAGGCCGAATCGTCCGCACCCAATGTTTAGCGGGTTTATAGGTGCTCTTGTTGCAAAAGACTCAGGAAACCATTAGCATGAACAATATGGATGATGACAACCAGGTAAAGCCCTCAAAAAACCCACCGACTCAGCAGAAAAAATTCTCCTAGTTGAAGATGATAACGGTTTAGCTAGTGTTTATACGACTCGTTTACAAGCCGAAAATTTCATAGTTCACCGCGTACCTAACGGTGAGGAGGCCTTAGCTGCCGCCTTAGCTTTTAGACCGGATCTGATACTTCTAGACGCAATGATGCCTAAAGTGAGTGGATTTGATGTGCTTGATATTATACGTAGCACCCCCGAAACGGCTAACATCAAAATCATTATGCTTACTGCGCTTAGTCAAGAAGCTGACCGTGAGCGCGCAGACGCACTAGGGGTGGATGACTACTTGATAAAAT
This sequence comes from Candidatus Saccharimonadota bacterium, assembly GCA_029260875.1. Classification (GTDB taxonomy): domain Bacteria; phylum Patescibacteriota; class Saccharimonadia; order Saccharimonadales; family OFTM59; genus OFTM59. Next base: position 214 of record JAJDCL010000003.1, on the reverse strand, counting down.
CACAGGTAGTGATTGCAGATGTTGTAGACAAAATCAAACACCACCTCGGCCTTGTCTAGCCCTATTAATTAATTATCCACCCACCACACATCTTGGACACTTTCACTAAACTAGAAAGGAGTGAAAGTGAGATACAGGAAGATGAGCGAGAAACAACTATTGGTATACGGAGCCAGGATCCGTTTAGGGTGGTTTCGTAAAGCTGAAGAACTGG
>JAJDCL010000020.1 GCA_029260875.1 Candidatus Saccharimonadota bacterium | reverse complement strand
CGTGAGGTCCTCACGGTCACCTCTGGCGACCCCGAAACTTCATCTTTGAAAACAAGTTTTCAAGAGAAGATTTCCTTGCACACTGCCACTGGCAGTGCTCACCCCAGCCGTACGCGCTACCAACTGCGCTACACCCCGTTGTATTTGAATAGTATAGCGTAAAGATGTCGGGGCCGTGAGGTCCTCACGGTCACCTCTGGCGACCCCGAAACTTCATCTTTGAAAACAAGTTTTCAAGAGAAGATTTCCTTGCACACTGCCACTGGCAGTGCTCACCCCAGCCGTACGCGCTACCAACTGCGCTACACCCCGTCGTCAGAACCGACGGTCAGCCTCTGCAAGTGCCTAAGCGGCCCATGCTCCGACTTCTAGTCGTTTCTTCCTCTCAGTTTTTCATACAGTCGGCTAAGAAACCTCCTTGGTTTGAAAAACTGTAAACACCTAATTTGCTCCAGTATTCTAACTGAAATTAGTAATAAATAACAGATAAGGCACAATTCTGATAAGATATATCTATGTGGCAAGAAACAAACAACCAACTTTATAAACAATTCACCTTTGGCGGCTTCAAAGAAGCAATGGCTTTTATGAACCAAGTGGCCCAAATTGCCGAAGAGTTAAACCACCACCCAGAAATTAGAAACAGTTACAACACAGTTGAGCTTTGGCTTACCACTCATGATGCAAGCAACAAAATAACAGATAAAGACCGTGCATTTGCAGAAATGGTAGACGCAATTGGGGCAGTGGCGCCAAAAAAGCAAAAGGCACCCGTTGTGGTCAAGCAAATCAAGTTATTTACCGATGGCGGGTCCAGAGGGAACCCAGGACCTTCCGCGTCAGCGTACGTAATAATGGATATGAGCGACGTGGTTATAAAAAAGAGCGGAATCTACCAGGGCATTACTACTAACAACCAGGCAGAGTACCAGGCGGTCAAAATAGGGCTGGAAGAGGCCAAGAAGCTCGGCGCTTTGGAAATTACAGTTTATATGGATAGTTTGCTGGTGGTAAATCAGATGAAGGGGATCTTTAAAGTTAAAAATAGAGATCTATGGCCCATACACGAAGCAATAAAGGAGCTCATTAAGAGTTTTAAAAAGGTTAGTTTTACCCACGTCCCGCGCGAGCTGAACAAATTGGCTGACGCAGAAGTTAATGAAATCCTGGACGCCGAATTAAAAACATAAGTTATGTTATAGTAGGTACTGCCAGATTATCGGCCGATCGCCTTGGGGTTACTCAAGGAGGAAAGTCCGGGCAGCTTAGGGAAAGACAGTTGCTAACGGCAACCAGGGGTAACCCTAGGGAAAGTGCCACAGAAACGATACCGCCCCTTTGAGGGGTAAGGGTGAAACGAGTGGGGTAAAAGCCCACAGTCCCCGGCGGTGACGTCGGGAAGAGGTAAACCCTGTCTGCTGCAAGGAGATGGACTTTAGCCGGCTTAACCCGGCTGGTGTCCCGCCAGAGTTCATCGCAAAATCCGCTCGATTATGTCGGCAACGGCAAAACTAGATAGATGATTGGCTAAAACAGAACCCGGCTTACGGATAATCTGGCACAAAAAATACCTGAGATTTTTGTCTCAGGTATTTTTAGTTTGATGTAGATATTATTTTTTGACAGTCTTAACAACGGCCTCAAAGGCTTTGGGTTCGTTAACGGCTAGTTCGGCTAAGATCTTACGGTCAAGAGTGACATTTGCTTTCTTAAGGCCGGCGATAAGCCGTGAGTAGGTAGTCCCGTTAAGTCTAGCCGCGGCATTAATACGGGTGTTCCATAATTCGCGAAATGTTCGCTTGCGGTTCTTGCGGTCGCGGGTAGCGAACTGTAGCGACTTAGTAATAGCTTGCTTACCGCGCTTGATAGACGAACGGTTACCTCGGGTCATACCCTTGGTGGCATGGCGGATTTTCTGGTGTTTTGCGTGGCTCGTAACGCCTCTTTTAACGCGCATTATTTGGACCCTAACTTTAGCTTAATATTCTTAGCACTTTTACCGGTCATAATTGCAGAGCTAACCAAGCGGCGCTTGCGGGCAGCACCTTTCTTGGCTAATAAATGGCTCATCCCAGCGTGCCCATGTAGAACCTTTCCGTTCTTGGTTACACGAATACGGTCTTTGGTTCCGCTATGCGTCTTTAGTTTTGGCATTTTGAGTACTCCTTATAACAAAATTTAGCTGTTTGCCAGCCAGTTGTGGTTGTTGATCAACGGCTATCCGGTCTCCGAGCTGAGAAATTACTTTCTCTGCAAGTTTGAAGCCAAGCTCCTTGTGTGCAAGCTCTCGTCCGCGATATATTACTGTAATTTTAACTTTATGGCCAGTGTCTAAGAAGTTATTAACTTTATTGAGCTTAACTTCTAGATCGTGCTCGCCAATCTTCAAGCCGATGCGCATCTGTTTTACCTCAAGCACCTTGGTGTTGCGCTTGTTCTTCTGCAGTTGCTTCTCGCGCTGATAATTGTATTTGCCCCAGTCAACTATCTTGGCTACTGGCGGGTTAGCGCCTGGCGAAATCTCTACCAAATCCAACCCTCGCTCTTCGGCTGCACGTAAGGCTTCTGCCTTTGTGAGTACGCCGAGCTGCTCACCGTCCTCATCTATGACGCGTAAGTTTGCCGCCCGAATAAACCCATTCAGACGAGTAGACTTGTCGATAGAAGTGGCTCCTTAGATATATTCATTGCTGGTTAGATCTATTGTAACAGATAGGTAAACAGAGGTCAATAATATATTTCGGTGAAATTGTATGACTTATGAAGCAGATACTGGGCGACGATACTGTAGCGCCTCACTAATATGCGCACTATTGATTACTGATTCACTTTCTAGGTCAGCTATGGTGCGCGCTATCTTAATAAGCTTCATATAGCTCCTTGGTGATATGTTCAAACGCTCAGAAGCTTTGTTCAGAAGGGTCTGGGCTTCCGATGTTAGCCTGGCGTAGAGTTTAACATCTTGATTAGTCAGTCCTGCGTTGGTTTTGCCACTGTCCTTATAACGAAGAAGTTGATTCTGCCGAGCTTTTGCCACGCGTTTAGCGATATCAGAGCTGGACTCTTCCTTGCCATCGCTCAGTAAATCCTTATGTCTTACGCTGTCAACATCGGTATATAAGTCTATACGGTCCAATATGGGCCCAGAGAGCTTCTGTTGATATTTAATAACGCTATAGGGCATACATGCGCAGGGTTTACTTGTGCCGTAATAACCACACGGACAGGGATTTGAAGTTGCTACAAGGATAAAATCCGCCGGGAAGGTAATGGTATCTTTAGCCCGGGCCACGGTTATAACTTTGTCCTCCAGTGGCTGTCTAAGGGCTTCAATGGTTGATCGGTGAAATTCTGGGAGCTCGTCAAAGAACAGTACCCCACGATGGCTTAGACTGATTTCTCCGGGACGGGGTCGCTGACCGCCACCTATTATAGATATCTGGCTGGCACTATGATGTGGCGCCCGAAAAGGCCTTTCTGTAACGATACGGTCAAATTGGCGCGTGGCAAGACTGTGAAGATGCGTGACTTCTAGGGCTTCGTTAAGTTCAAGTGGTGCAAGTATGGTTGGCAGGGCCTTTGCAAGCATGCTTTTACCAGTCCCGGGTGGACCATTAAGTAACACATTGTGTGATCCAGCAGCAGCTATCTCTAGCGCACGTTTAGCCCGTGCTTGCCCGATAACATGGCAAAAGTCGTGACTATTACTGACGTTCTGGGGCTTAACTAGCATGCCAATACCGGTAGCGACACGCTTCAGGGGTGATGCCCCTGTGAGGTCCAAATATATACCCCTAAGCTGATTAACTGGGATCAAGGTGATGTCTGGGATAAGTGCTGCTTGCTGAAGGTTCTGTGCTGGTATATAAAACTGTTCAAAACCTGCTTTCTTGGCATGGAGTAACGCACCGATAATTCCCCTTACAGCTCTGACCTCCCCGTCTAACCCCAACTCACCGATAAACAGAGTCTTTTTAAGGTTTGTAGCTTTTGTTTGCTGGCTGGCCTGCAAGATTGCGGTGGCAATTGCCATGTCAAATATAGGGCTTTCCTTGGGTATATCAGCAGGTGCTAGGTTTATAGTGATTCGTTTACGGGGTAAATCCAGATTGCTGTTACTAAAAGCGCTTCTAACTCGTTCTTTGGCTTCATCAACAGCCTTGTTAGCAAACCCGACTATTATTATGTTGGGTAAACCATTAGAAAGATTGCACTCTACATCTACTATTAATGCACTGTCGCCGCTACTTGCAACACTATGAATCTTAGAACTCATTCAACCCCCCGCATTATTCCAAGCATACTATATAAACATAACTATATAAAAACAGTCCCGATTTTTTCGGGACTGCAGGGCGAACTTTGATTTTTGATAATGTTTGTAAAATTTGCTTTGGTTTTGTTGTTTCTATGGAACAACGGCTTGCGAGAAGCCGTTGTTGTTTGTCGTTTTTGTTTTGAGCACTTTTTTTACTCAGTGCCATCTCTATCTTATCCGGGCTTATTTAACCTGTCAATACATCTTATGTTTAAATCATGAAGTGCCTGTGCATAACTTATATTATTATGCTGCTTTTGCAGCTAATATATCCCATAATAGAACTTGTTTGGTACATTTTCTCATCTAAGCAGTACATATTTAATTGCCGATCAGATAACTGTATAAACAGCAACGTGTCGCCAATAACTCAATCATAAAAGCAAAAACAATAATACTTTTACGCACTGTGTTAGAAAGCCACACTTTAGTAAGCTTCTGACTGAAAATATTACGCCATCCAGCAAAGCTGATTGAATATCTTGTAAGTTTAGTAAAGTGAGCTGGGTCTATATCTCATATGTATTGCGACGATCTAATAGTTAATACCCTAAGCCGATAGCCCCTACTGACCTGAATGCGCGAGCTACACGCAAAGAAACAGCCATACAAACGCAAAGAAACGGCGATAATCCTAAAATGTATTCACAATCGCGCCCTAACTATCTTGAACCTCACAGGGTAAGGGTCAAGATGGTCGTGCATTTATATTGATATTTGCGGCTCAGGGCCACATTCGGGTTTAAGGATTACCCATAAAACAACGCCCGGCCTAAACCGATATAGTGATGGTCGTTCTTAATTAGCCTTTAAATGCAAAACGTACATGGGCCACACCTCGGGTCCTAAGTTACAAGAATTTTATAAAGCGTATAAACTTTCAGACGCGCTCCCGGCACAGGGCTTGCTTAGTACATACAGCCAATAAACTTAATAAAGCAAACCAAAATAATTAAATTATTCAAGTTATAAATACAACAAATAATGCTGGCATATATGCAAGCCTATCCCACGGTTATAGATATAGATTGTACAAAAAACAACAAAAAACTATTGACATTTTGATATAAAAAGAGTAACTTTGAAAAGTAAGTTGAAAACAAAAATACTTACAGGGGACAAATAAAGTAGCGCTCAATCCTGCCTAAAGCGGGTGAGAGCGGTCAGTCAAGCCAGGGACGGTAACTGCTATTTAATCTAATTATAATGAGCGGATTTACCGTCCAGGCCCTAAAGCACTGCACTGGGCAGTGCTGTTTTATTTCTTGTGAATCAATTAGAATTTATGCAGTATGAGCACTAAAAATAAACAAATACTGCTTATGGGTACTATTGTTATCCTTCTGAACCTGATGTTTTTTATGACTACCCCAGAAAGTTTGCCCCTACCATTTCTTACGGCCCCCTTCGTATTGCTGTTTGCAGGACTCTACCTAAGCATGCAATTGGTGTTAGCAAACATAGCTCGCAACTTAAGGCCTAAGACAGGTAGGGGCCTTAGCCTGGCTATTGCTGCGCTGCCCGTACTGTTGCTGCTTCTTCAGTCTATAGGCCAGCTTACGCCCAGAGACTTTGTGATTACGGTTGGCCTTATAGCTGGCTTGTTATTTTATTTCCGCAAGACTGATTTTTTATAACAGGGTGATTTTGATATAATTACAGATTAGATGAACGAACAGCATCACAACACCGACCCTTCGTTGGATTTGCCAGCACCTTACACGGAGCAGGGTTCTGCTCGCAATGAGTCTAACGCTGCGGGTCACTATGGGGAGCTATCTCAAGACGCAGCAATAGAAATGGGCGTAGCTAGTACGACGCCACCCCCCATATCAGTACAACAGCAACAGTTGTTAACAGACGATACTCAAGCTCTGGCTCAACAAATCGGTTCCATAACCACTGGCGTGCAGGGTATGCCGGCTATGGCTGATGATATTGATCTCATCGAGCGCGAATGGGTACACAAGGCTAAAGAGATTGTCGAGCAGACTAAGGGGGACCCACATACTCAGAACAAAGAGATTAACAAGGTTAAGGCCGATTATCTTAAAAAGCGATATAACAAGGATTTAAAACTAGAAGAAAAATAAATGACAGCCTTCCTTTTTGCTCTAGTCGTTCTCTTGATTATCGCAGCTGTTGGATCACCAATAGCTTTTATACAAGTTAGAAAAATATTCCGCGAGCAAAAAAACTTTGAGCGTGGCCTTAAAATGGTGCCACTACTCATCCATCTGCCCCCACAGAGTGATGATACTGATATAGGTGGCAGAGATACCCGTGACGTTGTTGATGAAAATATATCAAAAGCCCAAATCCTGTATAACATAATAGCTAGTACTCTACAGAAGGGCTTAAAGAGTAGGTTCTATGGACAGCGCCACTTCACATTTGAGATTATTGGCAGTAAAGGCTTTGTTCGCTTCTACGCTGCCATACCGGTAGCTTTAGTTGATGTAGTCAAGCAGGCTCTAGTTAGTGCTTATCCAGCGGTAAGGCTAGAAGAGGTGGCAGAGCATAATATCTTTAGCCCGGTTGGCAAAATTAGCGGGACTGTCGGGGGTGAGCTTACCTTAAAAGAGAACTTTGCCTATCCCATAGCTACTTATCAAGATCTGAAGCGAGATGCTATGCAGTCGCTGCTTAACGCTCTTTCAACATTAGACAAAGATGACGGGCTTGGTATTCAGTTCTTAATGAGGCCAGCGAATCCTGAGTGGCGTAAAGCTGCATCTGAGGTCGCTAGCAAGAAGCGTAAAGGCAAAGATAGCAAAAAGGGGCTGGAAAAGTCAGCGGTGCTAGCCCGCGAGCTCATGACAGCATTTGTAAAGCCTCCCGAACAAAAAGGCGGCGGAGGTAGCGATAAGCCTGAGCTGTCCGGGTTGGACCAAACAATTTTGGACGCCATTGACGAAAAGACACGTCATCCAGGGTATGAGGTGCTTATACGTGTTGTTGCCTCCTCAAATATCTCTCAAAGGGCTCAATCTATACTTAGTAATGTTGTGGCCACGTTTTCGCTGTTTGATGCGCCCGGAAGGAACGGCTTTAAATATACACCCGCTAAAGATATGGAACGCTTCGCAACCGCTTATATATTACGTTTTTTCCCCCAAGAAAATAACAAGAGCATCTTAAACTCGATTGAGCTTGCGACTCTTTTTCACTTTCCCGATCAAAAGAACATTCCTACCTCCCAGCTGGAACGCCAAGCCTCCAAGCAAGTAGATGGCCCTAGAAATATTGCCGAAGAGGGGATAATGCTAGGCTATAACATCTTCCGCGGAGTCAAAAAGGAGATAAAACTAGCATTACCAGATCGCCAGAGACATATGTATGTTGTGGGGCAAACCGGTACCGGTAAATCTACTTTCTTAGAGAATCTAGCTTTCCAGGATATGTTGAATGGAGAAGGTTTTGCATTTATTGACCCACACGGTGATACAGCCGAAAGGTTGCTTTCGATGGTGCCAAGGGAGCGCACAGAGGATGTTATATATTTTTGCCCGGCGGACATGGACTATCCGATGGGGCTTAACTTGTTTGAGTTCCACCAGCCCGAGCAAAAAGACTTCTTAATCCAAGAAGCTATTAACATGCTTTACAAATTGTATGACCCTCAGCATCAAGGTATTATCGGGCCTCGCTACGAACACTGGTTTCGCAACGCCGCTTTGACCATTATGGCAGATCCCGAAGGCGCTACGTTTATCGATATCCCTAAAGTATTCACGGACAACAAATACGCCAAACAGAAACTTCAGCACGTAAAAGACCAGGCGGTTTTGGACTTTTGGAATAAAGAAATGGCATCTACGAGCGATTATCACAAGAGTGAGGTGCTCGGATGGTTTGTAAGTAAGTTCGGTGCATTTCTGAGCAATGAAATGATGCGTAACATTATCGGCCAGACTAAAAGCGCGTTTAACCTCAGGGAAATAATGGACAACAAGAAAATCCTTATAGTTAATCTAAGCAAGGGTCGCACTGGGGAGCTCAACTCCAAACTGCTTGGTATGGTATTCGTGATGAAGTTTCAGGCAGCTGCTATGAGCCGCGCTAATGTGCCAGAAAACGAACGCAAAGACTTCTGCCTGTATGTAGATGAGTTCCAGAACTTTTCAACTGACTCGTTCGCAACCATCATGTCAGAGGCTCGTAAATATCATCTTAACCTGATTGTGGCTAACCAGTTCACAACCCAGCTATCTGAGGAAATCCGCGATGCGGTTTTTGGCAACATGGGTACCATTGTGGCTTTCCGTGTTGGCGACAAAGACGTGGACGCCCTTGTAAAGTACTTTCAGCCATCTTTTGAAGTGGAAGACCTTTTGCGAGTGCCAAACTACAATGCGATTGTGCGTACACTTGTAGGAGGGGTGCCAACACATGCGTTTAGTATGTCCGCCTTACCGCCACTCGGGACACCCAACCCACAGTTATCCCAGGCGCTTAAGCAGCTGTCTGCTGCTAAATTCGGGCGGCCAAAGAATATAGTTGAATCAGAAATTTTTACACGCCTGGCTACCAAAGAAGACCCAAAACCAACATTTGGTGGTCCAGTGGCGGGTGGATATCCGGCAGCAGCTGGTGTGGGGCCCGCGGGTACTCCTTTCAAAGCTCCTCCGAAGCCCGGTGCTCCTTCGTTTCTTGACGAGTGGCTGGCAAAACGGAAAGGGACTGCCTCGCCAGGCACAGCACCTACTACTAGACCTGTGCCCACTAGCACCGGACTGGCACAGAGCCCATTCGCTGCACCTTCTAATCACCCCACAGCACAACCTGGCCCTATAGCTGCACCATCTTTACAAGCTGCCGAAGCACCCAAGACCGTGCAGCAAACACCAATTGCTGCTGATGGCGCCAGTGACCTAAAATTGCCAGCAGATAAGACAGGTGGTCTACAGCCTAAGCAGTCGGCCTTACATGGCGAGATCAAAATAAGTAGGAACCAGCCCTCTGAAGTAGACAGTTCAGATCTGACGGAAGACACCATCCACATCGACAAAGATGGCAACCTCCAAACAAAATAGTGCACATTATAATCATGCGTGGGCTTAAAGATTCTTGATCAAACGGACTGGTGCTTTTGTTATCCGATGCTACGCTTGCGTCGCACGAGTTTTATTAGTCCCTCAAGAATAATCCCAGCCATGAAACCAGCCGAGAAAAGAATAAAAAACACCGTTAAGTTGTATTCAAATCCGTAATATTTGGTTAGATATAACAAAATACTGCTGCCAAGAAGGGTTACGAACCCGCCACCAAGAATCCCCGATGGCCTTGCTACGGTATTAGCGCCTGCGTTACTCAATTTCTCCACTGCCGGCTGATGCATAATACGGCTCAAGACCTTTTCAGAGCCCCTCAGTTTGGTTTGGATTCGTCTAAGAGTCTGTTTGTAGGCTGTGCTTTTTAACTCGCGTTGTAGGCCCATTTGTGAGGGGGGAGCCTCTTTCTCTCCGATGTTAATCTTCTCACGACTTAAAGCATGTTTTTCGGCCTTAGTTTTTAGCTGTTCTGTATCGGTGCCATCACGCTGTTCCTTGCCAGCTTCCGCGTGAATACGGTCCAGGTTGTGCTGTGCTTCTGTAAGTGCGTCAACCGCTTCTGGCTTGTGTTCAATATTTTTTGCGTGCTCAATTCTCTCACTCATTTTAGTAGCTTCCACTCGTTACGTACTCAGTTTGCACCATATCCATTTCTTTAGCTAGTAGACGTGTTCGAGCGAAGAAATAGGACACTATCATTGTGGCGACCATGCTGATCACTAATGTTGTGCCCGGCCCGGTCTTTGGGAGGCTGCCGGTTATGGTTTCGGTTGTCTTCACAATGTTTGATGGTAGTTTTATGTTGACTGCATTCCCGTAAACGTTGTTCATAACCAGGTCAAACTTAGCAGGGTCTGAGGCTGAAATTGGTGTCTGGGGTATAGGGTTTTTGATCTTTACGGCTAACTGCTTTGTTATTGTTGCGCCAGGGCTTATGTCCGTTGCTGGCCAGCGGATGACGTTGTTGGCCTCTAACTTTCCTCCGCCATAACTGGTGACTGTTGCGTAGTCCAGCAGGTCGCTGATATTTTCTTCTACCACATAGCCTTTCACGAGTGCCTTCCCAATATTCTTGGTTCTTAATGTGTAGGTTATGCTGTCGTCAGCACTAGCCGTCGTGCCGTCCGCATTTTCAATCTTCTGAGTGTCATTCTTAGCTGTTTTTGTAAGTACTAAACAGGCTGTTACGTCTTGATCGTTCTGGGAATTATCGCAGGGCTTGCACTCGGCTGTGGTGCTTTGTTCGCCAGGAATTGCAGGGCAGACATCACATTCTGACTTGTTTGCTTGGACACCAGCCACCAAAGGGCATTCATCCCGGGTGGTCGTTGTCACGGAAACCTGACAGAGTAGCGTTCGTGATACTGGGCCACTAGCGCCTTTGACATCAACATTTATTTTAACGCTCGCTACATATGTGCTTGCTGCATCATAAGTGTGGCTAGTGGAGGTTGACTTAGAGCTGGTGGTAATTGTCTTATTCTTGCCGTTGCCAAAATCAAACTCATAACTTTTTACAGTGTAATCATTGCCTGAGGTCGCAGCATTAAAACGGAAGGACCGTTCGCTCAGCGGTGTGGCAACAAAACTACTGCAAATTGCATTGCCAGGTGTGACTGGAGGTGGTGATACGGGTGGTGGAGGTGGTGATGTCGGTGGCGGAAAGACGCCACTGGTGACAATATTTCCACAGCTAAACATAATCATTACGGTGCGACCGCTCGGGTTGGGGACCGCCAGCATATCGTAGGTTGAAGATGTCCCGCTGTCCCACGCGGATAAATTACGCATATAAAATGTTTGGTTGCCAATTCTTACAGGGTATTCATCAGTTGCCTTGCCTGTGCGGGTGACTATCGGACCTTGGCTAATTCTCCCCATGGAGTCAAGCGTATTGCCGTTATCGGTGGACTTGATTTTATGTGTTTCAGCGATGGATAGTAAATTACAGTCTACGCCGTAATAACTAAGAATGGTGGCAAAACCCTGTTCGTTAGCGCGGCATTTGGCGACAGCTTGGTCGCGCGAGGTAAAGCCGCCTCGCAGAATATCATTATCAGAAGCAGCAAGCGTAGGCTCGGGAGGTGATATGATGGCGAACATCTGGATGAAGAGTGAAAGGACTATCATGATCACCCCAAGACGTCTAAGCTTTTCCTCTTTATGCAAACGCTTAGCATAAAAAGACACCTGGTTTATAAGGCTAGGGTTGAAAGGTAGGTTACTTATTAACTTTTTAAACATTTTTGTTGTTTGATTTAACTCTAGTGCTTATTTAACCATAAAACTATGTGTTCACACAATAGGCTTTTTTGATTGTTATTTATCTGCTCGTCACCTATAATAAGTAGGAGTGGTAAGTATCTAAGACTTTGAGAATTAGAGAGGGTTATTGGTAGTGGTTAAAGACACGAAACAAAAAAACTATGATTCAGCTCAAATCCAGGTGCTGGAAGGGTTGGACCCGGTTCGTAAGCGTCCAGGTATGTATATTGGTGGTACTGGTCGCGATGGTCTACACCATCTTATTAAAGAAATTGCTGACAACTCAGTTGACGAAGCAATTGCTGGGCATGCAACCGATCTTTGGGTAACTATGCTTGCTGACGGTGGAGTTACCGTCCGAGATAATGGTCGCGGCATCCCTGTAGATAAAATGACCAAGACTGGCAAAAGCGCACTTGAAACGGTCCTGACAGTACTTCATGCTGGCGGTAAGTTTGGTGGCGGTGGTTATAAAGTGTCGTCCGGTCTTCACGGTGTGGGTATTAGTGTGGTTAACGCTCTTTCATCTCGTTTAAAAGCTGAAATACATAAAGACGGTTACGTTTACACACAAGATTATGAACGTGGTAAACCCTTAAGTGATATCAAAAAGGGTGAAAAAACTGATACTTCGGGCACGATAATTACTTTTTACCCTGACCCTGAGATCTTTAAAGAATCTATTGAGCTTGAGTATAACTGGGTAGTTGACTATCTCAGACATCAAGCTTATCTGACCAAGGGGCTACGGACACATGTTACAGACGAGCGGACTGGTGCCCGTTACGGTTTTTACTTTGAAGGCGGTATTCAATCATATGTAAAGCATCTGAATCTCGGTAAGGACGTAGTGGATGACGAGGTTTTTTATGTAGACAAGCAGGTTGATGACTCGCAGGTAGAGATTGCTATGCAGTATGCCGATACATACACAGAGACTATCAAGCCCTTTGCTAATAATGTATTTAACCCCGACGGCGGAACGCATTTGACCGGTTTCCGTACCGCACTTACACGTGTAATCAACGATTATGCTCGTAAAAACGGCCTTCTAAAGGACAAAGAAGAAAACCTTACGGGTGAAGATACTCGTGAAGGTCTTACAGCTGTCATTCTAGTTAAGCTGCCAGACCCGCAGTTTGAAGGTCAGACTAAAAACAAGCTGGGTAACCCAGAGGTTCAGGGCTATGTAACCCAGGTAATGAACGAGTACCTTGTTTATTATTTGGAAGAGCACCCGGCTGTCGCTAAGAAAATAGTCGGCAAAGCTCTTTTGGCTGCCCGCGCTCGTAAAGCTGCCCGCGCTGCCCGAGATAACATTATTCGTAAAGGTGTGCTTGAAGGTTCGGGTCTACCGGGTAAGTTGGCTGACTGTTCCAGTAAAGATCCAAGCAACTCAGAGCTTTACATCGTAGAGGGCGACTCAGCCGGTGGCTCCGCCAAAAACGGTCGGGACGCCAAGACCCAGGCCATCCTGCCACTTAGGGGTAAGGTGCTGAATGTCGAGAGAGCCCGCCTGGATAGAATGCTTGGCAACAACGAAATCGTTACTCTTATTAAAGCGCTAGGTGTTGGTATAGACGAGCAGTTCAGTATGGATGGCCTGCGCTATCACCGAATTATCATAATGACTGATGCCGACGTTGACGGTAGCCACATTAGCACGCTGCTATTGACCTTTTTCTTCCGTTTTATGAAGCCGATAATTGATGGCGGATACCTATATCTGGCCAAGCCACCGTTGTTTGAGCTGGTAAAAACCGGCCGTAAATCCAGTGTCTTTATCTATGACGAAGATGAGCTAGACAAGGTCATTACTGAAACAATTGAGAAGCGCACCAAGGAAGGCCTGAAGGTTGACGCAAACGAAGACCGCGCTAAGCAGGCCGGCTTCATCGAGCAGAAGCGTTATAAAGGTCTTGGTGAAATGGATGCCGAGCAGCTCTTTGAGACAACCATGAATCCAGCTCAACGTGTCTTGACCCAGGTCAGAGTAGATGATGCTGAAAAGGCCGATGCTATCTTTAATAAATTGATGGGTACAGAGGTAGAGTTGCGTAAAAACTTTATTCAGACGCACGCTAAGTTCGTAAAGGATTTGGATATTTAGTATGGACAACGAAATCATTAGCGAAGACGAGATGGATGAAGAGATTGTAGCCCCGGCCAACGGCCCGCTGGAACATGTACCTTCACTAGACACTGAGGTTTTAGACTTAGATCACTCTCGTGTTGTTGAGCTACGCAAAGTAGAAAACGTCATGGAAGACAGCTATTTGCGCTACTCGATGAGTGTTATTGTTGCCCGAGCTCTGCCTGATGTACGGGACGGGCTGAAGCCAGTCCATCGTCGTATTTTGTATGTCATGGACAAAATGGGTATTCGGCCAACCGGCAAGACGGTTAAGAGCGCCCAGATTGTCGGTGAAGTCATGGGTAAATATCACCCACACGGTGATAGTGCTATTTATGACTCTATGGTTCGTATGGCCCAACCGTGGTCCTTGCGCTATATGTTGGTTAATGGTCAGGGTAACTTTGGGTCTATGGACGGTGATCCTCCGGCTGCTTATCGTTATACCGAGGCAAAAATGGCTAACCACGCCGAGGCGATGCTGGCCGATATAGATAAGGAAACGGTAGATTTTCGTGATAACTATGATGGAACGCGTCAAGAGCCAACAGTACTGCCTGCGAAGCTGCCAAATTTGTTGCTTAACGGTCAGATTGGTATTGCCGTCGGTATGGCCACTAATATTCCGCCGCATAATATTACGGAGATTATTGATGCAACCGTTCAGTTAGTTGATAAACCAGAATCCACTCTTGATGAATTACTTGAGCATGTCAAAGGCCCGGATTTTCCAACTGGCGGTATTATTTATGGGAAAGAATCTATACGCACAGCCTTGGCTACGGGTAAGGGCGGAGTGATTGTTCGTGGGGTGGCCTCAATTGAAGAAAACAAGAAGGGTGTTCAGCAAATAATTATCTCTGAAGTACCGTATGGCGTGAACAAGGCCAGCTTGCTAGAAAAGATTGCAGATTTATATAAGGAAAAGAAAATTGCCGGTATCCGTGACCTTCGTGACGAAACCGCCCGTGGTGAAGTCCGGATAGTTATTGATCTGAAAAAGGATGCTTATCCTAAGAAGCTGTTGAATCAGTTATACAAACTTACATCTTTGCAGCAGACGTTCCATTACAACATGCTGGCGTTAATTGACGGTATCCAGCCGCGCGTATTAGGACTTCAGGATATATTGCAGGAATTCATCAAGCACCGCCAAAGCGTTGTCCGACGGCGCACAGAGTTTGAGCTCAAGAAGGCCAAAGACCGCGCCCACATCCTTGAAGGACTCAAAATCGCATTGGACCACATTGACGAGGTTATCAAGACGATCCGTGCCAGCCAGACTGTCGAGGAGGCCTCAGAGAACCTTATCAAACAGTTTAAATTATCAGACATTCAGGCTAAAGCCATCCTGGCTATGCAGCTAAGGACCTTGACTGGCCTGCAGCGGCAAGAGATTGAGAACGAACTGGCCCAGCTCATGAAGTTGATCGCCGAGCTTGAGGGTATCCTGGCCGATGAGAAGAAGGTCCTGAAAATCATCAAGACTGAGCTGCTGGAAATGAAGAAGCAATTCGGTGACGAACGTCGTACCAAGGTTGTTCCAAGTGAGTTAGGCAAGATGAGCGATGAAGACTTGGTCCCGGACGAGCAAGTTGTTGTAACTCTTACAAGCGCGAACTACATCAAGCGCAGCCAGATTGCCGATTACCGCAAACAGCATCGCGGCGGCAAGGGCAAGCGAGGCATGACGACCAGGGAAGAAGACGTAATTGAGCATGTTGTGAATGCCAGCACTCACGACTTCCTGTTGTTCTTTACCAACAAGGGTCGTGTCTTCCGTCTGAAGACTTACGAGGTCCCGGCGGTTGGTCTGAATGCCAAAGGTATCGCCATAGTCAATCTGCTGCAATTGCAACCCGAAGAAACAGTCAGCTCCGTCGTAAATGTCAGCAAGCAATCCAATGAAGGTAACTTGCTGATGTGTACGGTACGGGGTGTAGTCAAAAAAACACCGTTTGAGCAATATAAGAATGTCAGACAATCCGGTCTGATCGCTATTAATCTAGATCAAGGTGATGAACTCAAATGGATCCGCATGACAGACGGAGATAATGAAGTAGTTATATCCACTAAAGAGGGACAGGCTATTCGCTTCCATGAGCGTGATTCACGGCCTATGGGCCGCGTGTCACGTGGCGTTCGTGGTATTCGTCTGCGTGCTGGTGACCAGGTGATTGGCATGGATGTTGTGGAAGAAGCATCAAACATTTTCGTAATCAGCGAGTTTGGCTATGGGAAACGAACAAAAATTGCCCAATTTACACCTCACAAGCGCGGTGGTGTTGGCATCCGATCAGCGGTGGTCAATAAAAAGACCGGCAACTTGGTTGGCGTGTACTCACTTACAGACGATAGCCAAGAGGTGATTATTATATCGCAAAATGGTCAAACAATTCGTCTAGGGCTTAAAGACATCCCGGCTCTTGGCCGGGCCACCCAGGGTGTTCGTATTATGCGGTTGAATGACGGCGACCGTGTTGTCTCCATGGCCCTAGTAGACAAAGCCGAAGACCTCCCTGAAGAAGAGGCTGAGGCCGAATCTGTCACATAGTCAAAGAAACAACAACCTTATTTAACAAACGAGTACACCGTTACTTCGTGAGCTAAAGTACATACATACAATCGCGCCATCTGCTGCGTTGCCTCGGCTGACATGAAAATCAAATCCGAACAAGGCGGCAAAGTGATCTGCTTCACGCTCTAACTCAGCTATTGTTGTCCACTCGTATGTCTTAAGGTGTTGTTGCCAAAGATGGGCAATTTCATGGGCTACAGTAAACATGACTACTTCCCTGGTTCGCTCGGAAAAATAAATCTCAACTGTTGAATCGGAGAGTGTTAGGCCAGTCAAGCGCTCGCCGGCTCTACTATGTATCCCAGGAACGCAGCGGATTGACGAAGAGGGTGGGGGAGCAATACGGGCCGAGACTTTATCGACTAAAGCCTGGCACTGTTCATAATTAACAGTGGCAGGTTGACGCTCGATTGCTGTAACGGGCGCTTTGACTTTCAGGGGTGCTGCTGGCGTTGGTAGAGTCTTGTATGGCGCGGGTGTAGGCTCGGGGGGTGGAATGGTTTGAGGCGGTTGTGGTGATAGCCGGGTTATCGGTAATACACTCGCTTGAGTTGCAATGGGGCTGGGCTTTTGGTCAATAGGCTTCAACTGCTCGGGACTATTACTATCGGGAAGATTCGCAATAACGGTTGACAAGCATTCCGCCGGATTACTGTAGCAATCCAAATCGGTGGAGTTGACAGGCAGGGTTACGGGTTCTGCGCAGCCCGAACCCAGTAGGAAGCTAAGAGACACCAATAGCCCCCCTAGCTTTTGCATGTTGGCGTATGGCCCAGAGTCTATAGGCGGGTTATGTTCAGCATGATTAGGACCGCGAGACATTGCTTAGTAGTATTAAATAAATATGTGTTCTAAGGCAAGCCCGATTGACTGTGCTTATTTGCGCGCTATGACGGATTTATATCACGTAACATGGAGAGCTTCAGGCGGCATAGTGCTCGCCATTCGGGCGTTGAACGGTGGTACGAATAGCTCAGTTTGGGCTGAGACAAGAGGTCCTGTACGGGTTACGACAACTCATTCGCAGGACAACAAGATTTACTAGGGGGTGGTGGCGCTCAGGGCATTTAAGCAGCGTTGACAATCTTTAGACAGGGGTAGATAATAAACCCAATCAACGTAAGCAATTTGGCGATATGTTGCCATCTATCGTTTATGGGGTATCGGAGCATAAACACAGAGGGAATATGGTCTTAAGAGGGCAGGCAGCAACAGCAGACGTTAACTTGTCTATCTCGGATGATGGGCCTGACTATATTGTGCAGCCCATAGAACACGCAATTATTAAAGGCCCAACAGCCCATAGCCCCACTAGTGATAGGCAGTCTGTTGCTGGTGCTGACGAAGTGTCGGCCTATTCACCAAACTTGCCACTGTCACACAACACAGAACAGAATTCGGACAAGTCCCTGCAAAAGTCATACAACAAATTACCCGACCATAGCGTCTCAAACAGGGGCAACGGCTGGAAGAATCCAATATTTATAATTTTGTTGTTCACCATACTAGCTGGGCTATTTTGGTACTACAGATCAAGTGCCAATGACCGTGCGGCAGATCAAAGAAGCGAGCTAAGAGATATTGAGTCCAAGCTAAATGACCTTAGTAAAAACATTAAATCCGAAACAATAGATGCAGACTTAATAAGAAGCGACACGGCTCAATTTAAAGACCTAATTGTGTCAGAAGACACCAGAGTTAATAATTTATTTGTTACAGGGGATAGTAACTTAAGTGGTGATTTCTACGTTACGGGCAACGGTGTTTTTGAAAGTATAAGAATATTAAACAGCATATCTCTGCCGAACGGGATCATTACTAATTCTATGTTGGAAAATTCGGCTGTAAACTATATCGCAGGGCCTGGGTTGACAGGAGGGGGGCTTATAAATCTGGGTGGGACCGTAGGCTTTGGGATAGGCGCTGGAAACGGAATAGCTGTAAACGATAGCAGCATATCAGTAAAATTTGGAGGCGAAGATGGGTTTGCGGTTGAAGGCAGCAAGTCCATCGATGTGGTTGCGGGGACCAATTTATCAGGTGGCGGGAAGATAATACTCGGCATGGGTGGAGAGGTGACCATTAACACTATTTCAAATCCAGAGTTTGCTGGTTCTATAAAAACTCCTCTTCTCTATCTTACCAGCTCGGGGTATACAGTGGCTGTACAAACAACAACCCTTACCGCAAATCAAACCATTACTCTCCCCGATGATACAGGTACGATCTGTCTGACTACAGGAAATTGCGCAGGGCTGGGGGGTGCTATCGCTGGATCGGGTACGGCAAATTATCTGGCCAAATTCAGCACTTCATCAACCATCAGCAACTCACTGCTCTACGACAACGGGACAAACCTAGGCATCGGCACAACTACGCCTGGCTACAAGCTGGACGTACAAGGCGGAGACATAAATATAGGCGGGCAGGATTTATTACTTGGTGGGGTTGTGAGATTATCAGATAGTATCTCAAGTTCTTATACCTGGATAGATCCGCAAAGCGCTACTCTGGCGCTTCTAGGAGGAGATCAACTATCTATTTATTCAGGAGCGAACAACAAAACAATTCGCCTTAAGCATGATGGAACTGCAGGAATACTTGAAACCGTTAATACTGGTGGAGGCAACACCCCGCTATACTTCAACACAGCCAGCACAACACATCTAGCAATTGACACTGTAGGCAACGTAGGGATCGGGACAACGACGCCTGGTGCAAGACTTGAAATAGCAGGTAACGGTACCGCTTCAACAAAAATTGGTAACCCTGGTCTCAGCAATTATGCAGGGCTATCTTTCAATGGAACATTAAGTTCCACAAGC
>JAJDCL010000019.1 GCA_029260875.1 Candidatus Saccharimonadota bacterium | reverse complement strand
ACCTAGACTTTAAGATCCCAAACACACAAATACAGACTAAACTTAACAACTACCTGAAGTTCTACAACACTAAGCGTGTACACTTGAGCTTGCAGTACAGGACACCAAGCCAAATGTTGCAAAGCTCCTGAGTTTTATACGCACGAAACCCATGGGGCAGGCAATTATTTACACTAGCTGTGGCAGACATGACTGATGCTTAGCCTAGGTTGTTTCAGCTGGCTCCGTGGATGTTGTTGTTGCGGTTGGCTCATCAGGAGTTGGTTGTTCTGCAGATTTCTCTTCGTTCTTCACGGCTGTTTCGGCAGATGCTTCTGCCTGTTCTGCAACGGGGGCTTCCGCTATTGGAGCTTCTGTGGTTTCAGCAACAGGTTCTTCAACTGGTTCCTCTGCGGGGGATTCTGAGGCGGAAGCAACTTCTTCGGCAAGGCGATTGCGACGGAGCTTGTCAGTATTCCTTATAACGCCTTTTTTCTTGTCAGCAACCTGGACCCATTCCGGCAATTTAACCTTTTCAGACTTCAGAATACTCACCACGCGCGGTGAAGGCTGCGCCCCATGCTCTAGATAAAATGTTGCCTTTTCTTTGTCGATAACCGTCAGTTTAGAGTGGGGGTTATAGTGACCTAAATGGGCAACCACCTTCCCGCTGGCAGGTGAACGGCGGGCATCCTGAACAATCACACGAAACTCTGCGTGACCCTTACGACCTGTACGTTGCATACGAATAGCGAGCATGTATCTTGTTCTCTGTTCTCTCTCCGCCTAAAGCGAATTTAAAGCTTATTAAACAATCTTGTGTATTCTACAGATAACGACCTCTTATGTCAAATATCATTATTGCCAACCGGTTTATTCATGTGAGCTGACCATAGGAGGCAGTTCGGCAGGATACATTTCCGCCAAGCTGTTTGCTATTGCATCAAGCACCATAATCCCCTCACTAATGTCTACCTGGTCTACACTGTTGATGTTGCCAGATGTACCTAACTTATCTAGCACAACAGTGGTGCGAGAAACTCTTTCTCTTACATCTACAGGCTCCTTAAGCCCTAGGAGCTCTGCTACACGTCTTTCAAAGCTCGTGAGGCTTCTTCCGGAACCACTAAGCTCAGCATCTTCAAATGGTGAGCCGTGTAACCTAAGTGCCAGCTGGCTGCAAACTTGTCTGTTGTCTTGACTTAAAAGATTCAATCCAACAATTTTTGCAAATTCATCGCTATAACGCTCGTTAACGGCTAGTACAAACATACTGCGAGCCGCACCTATTAAAACCCGCATCTCAAAATGCGGGGGCAATTTATTGTCTCGTAGTAATTCACCCGGGGACGACATGTTTCAAAATCCCTATATGCTCAATATTACTATATTAGCACGGTAATTAAATCTGCTAATTATTGACTTAGTTTAATATTATATCACAGTTGTAAATACTTAGCAAGGGCAAGCCTGCAGCTAGCTGGTCTGATACTTTTTGAGGGCGGCTTCGGCTGCGCCGACTTGGCCGATTTGCTTGCTGGGGCCTGTGCCTTTGCCTTTTAAGACGCCGTTTACGTATACGCCGACGGTAAAGATTTTGTCGTGGTCAGGACCTTCTTCTGCTAATACCTTATAAACAGGCGTAAAGCCTTCTTGGTTTTGAACGAGCTCCTGCAGGTTAGATTTAGGGTCCATCCAAGACCCAGCCTTTAGAATTCCCTCAAAAGTTACGAGTAGACTCTTGGTTATAAATTCTTTGGCTGCCCCGTACCCCTGGTCTAGATATAGTGCACCAACAACAGCCTCGTAACAATTTGCGAGTATCTGAGCCCGGGCCCTGTCCGTACCGCGCTTCTCGCCGCGGCTTAGGCGAAGTAGTGGTGCAAAGTCAAAACGATGTGCTGCCGCGCCGATGCTCTCGGTACGTACTAATGAGCTTCGCCAGTTGGTCAACGTTCCCTCGGGTTCGGAAAAATTGGCGTAAAGGTATTCTGTTGCAATCAGCTCTAGCACCGCATCACCCAAAAACTCTAGACGCTCATTGTGTTCAGAAACAGTTTTACGGTGCTCGTTTACATAAGAACGATGAGTAAACGCTGTTACAAGCAAGCCGATGTCATTAAATACTACGCCTAATTTTTCCTTAGCAAATGTTTGGTAATGGGTCGTGTCTTGCATAAACTTACAGGTTAGAATTTCTGATCTTTTTAAGACCGAGTAGAATTAATTTTCCGATGTCATCGTACTCTATTTTATCTAATGCTTCGTTTGCGGGAAACCATTTAATGCCGTTCATCCAGTCCTCTGGGTGCACATCATCGGTATCACCCAAACCTTGGATAAGAAATATTTCGGTGGTCATAAGGACTAAACTGTTACCCCGACGATAACGAAAGTTAATTTTCCCCAACCAGTTAAGCACCTTCATTGCTTTCAACCCAGTCTCCTCGCCGACCTCACGTTCGGCGGTTTCTTTTGGTGATTCACCCTCCTCAATGTGCCCCTTGGGAATGGTCCAGCGGTTCTTGGCGTCTTGGATTAGAAGTATTTCAACTTCGTTGGTTTTGTGGCTACGCCTGAATATAACACCGCCAGCCGTAGGCTCGCGCACTACTTCGCTGATTGTCGGCTTTCGCTTTGTTACAAACTTCTTGAGTCCATAAATTGGTTTGGGTCTCTTCATAATTACTTGCTCTTAGTTATAGGTTTAGTCTTCTTGGTCAGCTTAGCTTTCTCTTCTTGTTGTCGCAGCACAGTTCCCAGGACACCGTTCACAAACTTGGATGAATTGTCGCCACCAAATTCTTTGGCCAGCTCAACGGCTTCGTTGATGACAACTTTGGGCGGCACACTATCCTCAGACTGGAGCTCATAGGCGCCTAGCCTTAGTACAAGCCTGTCCATGCGCGCTATCTGGCTTAAGGGCCACTCTGGGGCTACCGGCTGGAGCAGCAAATCAAGCTCGTCTTTACGGACGGTTATGCCATCAACAAGACGCACTATAAACCTTTCATCGTCAACCAGTGTTTTGTAGCGGTGTATATTGCGCTTTGTAGCTTGCTTCAGGTTAAAGCTTTTGTCCTGGCATTCTTGGCGAAGCTCCTGCTCGTATAGTGTCTGCAAGGCGATGATACGGCCGAGATGACGATTGGCACTCATATTGTTAAGCTAGTCCTTATCGTTCCAGTATACTCTCTGGAAGTGCGTGTTTTATTTATTTTTCTGATTTATTAGCAGCTGAAACTGGCTTGCCTTCGCCGAACTTGGCGGATTCGCGCTTTGTCGTAAAGGCTTTAACCGGCGATTTTGCGTTTACTGCACGAGCCAATTTAAGAACCAAATGGCTACGGCGCATACCGGTACGGCGGGGTGATGTGCGTTTTTTGGGTTTTCCCATAACTTAAATAGCGCTCCTTATCTCTCTATTACTAAAATATATTGCCTGTATTTTACCTTAATTCTAGAGATAGCTCAAGGTGAGGCTCAGATTACGAAGTTAATTAGCTTATTGGGCACATAGACAACTTTCTTGACTGCTTGACCGCGCAAATATTCTGATATCTTTTCATGTGCCTGAGCAGCCTTAGTGATGTCGCCCTCGCTGCAACCAGCCGGAACTTCTATGTTTGCCCTCACTTTGCCGTTGATCTGAACTACTATAACCATAGTGTCGGTTATTAGCAGCTTTTCGTCCCAAGAGGGCCAATCACTGACATGTACAGAGCCAGCATTCCCTAGCTGCTGCCATAACTCCTCCGTTATATGGGGAGCAAAAGGCGCCAATAGCTGTACGAGTGTGGTGAGCGCCACCTTCCACTGTTTTGACCCGATATCGGTCGTCAACTTAAGCTTGTATAGTTCGTTGACTAGCTCCATTAGTGCAGCAATTGCTGTATTAAAACCAAGCTCATGCATATCTTGGCTAGCTGCCTTTGTGGCCTTGGCTAGAGCCCTGGGCAGCTCAACCGTTGTTTGGTCTGACACCTGAACCGATAGGTGCTCTTGAACCAAAGTCCAAACACGCTGCAAGAAGCGGAATGTGCCTCCCATGCCCTCTATGCTCCAGGCGGCCGATTGGTTCCAGGGGCCGATGAATAACTCCATTAAACGAATTGAGTCTGCTCCGTAGCCCTGGCTCAGCAAACTATCCGGTTCAATGGTGTTGCCCTTGCTTTTGCTCATTTTTTGCCCGTCAGGTGCAAGAATCATTCCTTGATTACGCAGAGTCTTAAAGGGTTCTTCAAAAGATACTAAGCCTTCGTCGTACAGAACCTTGGTCCAAAAACGCGCATAAAGCAGGTGCATAACGGCGTGCTCGGCACCACCTATGTAGTCATCAACCGGCAACCAGAACTGGGCGTTTTCCCTGCTAAACGGCTCTTTTTCGTTTTGTGGGTCAGCAAACCGCAAAAAGTACCAGCTGCTGCATGCAAAGCCGTCCATAGTATCGGTCTCGCGCTCGGCTGGGCCTCCACATTTCGGGCATGTTGTGTTGATGAATTCCGGCACCCTAGCCAACGGGCTGCGACCATCACCGCTGGGTTCGTAGCTCTCAATTTCTGGCAGCACAACAGGTAGCTGGTCTTCAGGAACCGCCACGACGCCATCTTTGGGGCAATGGATGATCGGGATCGGTGCACCCCAATAGCGCTGCCGACTAATAAGCCAATCACGAATTTTGTAGTTAACATGCTCATCCGCAGCACCGTTTTTCTTTAGGTCTGACACAATTTCTTCACGCGCCTCTTGCGAAGACAAGTCATCATAGGCGCCCGAGTTGATCATCAAGCCTTCGTCATGCGTGCAGGCTTCATCAGGTGCATCATTTTGGACTACACGTATAATCGGCAGCTTGTACTTCTTAGCAAATTCCCAGTCGCGTTCGTCGTGCGCTGGCACAGCCATAATTGCTCCTGTTCCATAACCGGATAATACATAGTCAGCAATCCAAACAGGAATTTTTTCATTGTTTACTGGGTTAATAGCATGTGCACCTGTAAAAATTCCCGTTTTTTCTCTGTCGGTTTCTTGCCTTTCAATATCACTTTTGGCTTGTGACTCTTTGATGTAGTCTTCTACGGCTTGCTTCTGCCCTGTAGTCGTTATCTGCCCAACCAGTGGATGTTCTGGGGCTAAAACCATGAAGGTCGCGCCGAACAAGGTGTCAGGTCGCGTGGTAAATACCCGAATCACATCCGCCTTGTCAGCCAATTTAAAATCTACTTCAGCACCTTTGCTTTTGCCGATCCAGTTGCGTTGCATGGTTTTGATAGCGTCGGACCAATTTAGGTCATCCAGGTCGCCCAGTAAACGGTCCGCATAATCTGTGATTTTGAAGAACCATTGTTTTAAAGCTTTTTTTTCTACATCGCTACCGCAGCGCCAGCACTTGCCGGCCTCAACCTGCTCATTGGCCAGGACTGTCTTATCAACCGGGCACCACCATTGCAAACTCTCCTGTTGGTAAGCCAAGCCTTTTTTGAAAAGTAGCAAGAAGAACCATTGAGTCCAACGATAGTATTTAGGGTCAGTACTGTCTATTTCGCGCGACCAGTCATAGCTAAAACCCATTTGCATCAGTTGCTCTTTAAATCGCTTGGTGTTTTGGTCTATGGCTAAACGTGGACTAATGTTGTTTTTAATAGCAAAGTTTTCTGCCGGTAGACCGAACGCATCCCAACCCATAGGGTGAAGTACGTTTTGTCCCTGCATACGTGCATAACGAGCTACAATATCGCCAATAGTGTAGTTGCGGACATGCCCAACATGCATAGCAGCACCACTTGGGTAGGGGAAATACTCCAAAACGTAGCGTTTTGGTTTTGAAAGATCTTCACTGGCACGGTAAATACCCTGCTCTTCCCAGGTTTTCTGCCACTTAGGTTCAATCTCTTTCGGATTATAGCGTTTCATAATAATTCCTTATTTATTGTCATTGGCGGTTTAGCGGTAACACGGAAGTTGCTACTGAACATCTGACATCAAGCCCTTTAATCCAATCAATAGTCTACAGGGGTCAACACTAAAAGACAATCTGTGCTCAGAAATCAAGCCTATGATCTTTTATTTCAACAAGTCTGGATGTCAGCCTACCCGCAGCATTTTTTAGCAGCTCATTTAACTTTTCTTTTGGCATTCGGGGGCGATCCAGCAGTCTCTCCCACTCCACTGAATTTTGATTTATTCCGTCTTGAAGGATCGTCTTATAGTCCGGGGCAACCAGTAATCGTGCAACATATCTTGTTTGACTGATAGTCGCTTGCTGAACAAGCGTTTTGGCAAAACTTGGATCCCTATCGCTCAAACGCACTATATCGCCAGATTTATCCACAAATAACGGGTCAACCGCGCGAGGCTTAAGTGGTTGGAGTTCAAAGTCAAGCGTGTGAGGATTTTTACCAAAGTCACTGACATCCGCACATTCGTCAACGGGAATTATCTCAACATTTGACGCATAGCCAGGATGATAGCGGCTGCTCCAGGTCTTTCCCCTGCCCGGCACCGGAAACTTTGGGTCGTTCGTTTCAAACCAATGGGCAAGCTCATCATTGCGAATCTGGGTAAAGATACGACGCTGCGAATGACCAGTGTCTCGCATTATTTCTGTTATTGCCCACGAAAAAGGGTCAACTGTTGTCGTCGCTGCAAGTATGTCCCTGTCAACAGTGTACATGTGGTCTCTTGGGTGGTATTCGCCTGCGCCCCTCATGCCATTTGAAGAAAGAGGTTCATCAATGACAAAAACTCGTTTTGTTAGCTCTTGCATAAGAAGTAATTGTAGTCTATGGACTGGTTCGCCAAAATGTTCTGTGGACAAAAGAGCGAAGGCCTTCGCAAAACTACGCGCACGCTTTTCACTTGTCATGACCAGTCTTTGTCTGTCATCAACCTGAAACGCCTCTGTTCTTGTTGCCATGGTGACTGCGAGGCCAATATTAAAACAACGCTTGATTTGCCGGGTTCCGTAATCCACTCTGTCAACATTCAAACCTGGTTGAGGGCATTCTATCCAGTCGTTTGTGTCCTCTGATATGACATCACCTGGTGAAATTCCATGCTTTCGTAAAATATCATTAACCCCTCCAGCTTCTAGTAAATCAGGCAAGTCCATATCGTGCTGGTCTTCTGGCCCACCTACTCCCTGAAATATCCAATCGCCAAGATGAGAAAAAGCAGTGTGGCCAACATCAGATAAAAAGGTTCTTAGCTCTAGCTCAAGCCAGTCTTCTTTGGGGATACCTGCTTTTTTACTCATTGCACGAACAAGTGCTAGGCTACCCCAAGCATGTTCCCAGCGTGACATATCAGAAACGTTCGGCATAGTTTCGAAGCTCGGATCTAGCGTTAATTGACTAATGGAGGCAAGGCGCCGTACAAGCGGATTGTCAAAAAGTTCAAGCAATATTTCGTCGCCAGGCTGATTCCCAATATTACACTTGCCCCAAACTGCATCGTATATTTCCAACCCTTCGCGAGTCCTGGTATATCCTGAACGCAATAGCGGTTGAGTAACATAATAGCTGCCTGGTTCATGGAGGTCCTGTAATCCGTGTGCTGACATATGGTATATAATACTATTGAATAATGGCAAGTGAAAGCATAGGCATTGTATTAATAGAGGCTACACCGCCTGGAGCCAGTTTGAGAACTGGTTATCCTTGCCCAAGCGTATATTTTCGTATGCTTTCATGAGCTGGTCGGTGATTTTTCCGACATTGCCACCGTTAACTAACCGTCGGTCAATCGAAAGTACCGGTGTAATTCGTACGCTACTGCCGCAGAGAAAGGCTTCTTCGCATTTGTATAATTCAGTTCTATCAATGCTACGCTCTTCAACTTCTATGCCAAGTTTTGGAGCAATTTCCAGTAAGCTGTCGCGGGTAATGCCTTCCAAAATATCAGTCGAGGTGTCGGGTGTTGCAAGTTTGCCGCGGCGAACAATAAACAGATTAGCTACAGTACTTTCAGCGACATGGCCGTTGTGGTCCAGGGCAATTGCGTCGTCATAACCGTTAAGAATCGCTTCATTTTTCATAAGTGATGCATTAACATAGCTACCATTTATTTTGGCTTTGGCAGGAATTGAATTGTCCATATTACGCACCCAACTAGATATACACATATGTACACCACTCGTAGAAAGTATTTGACCTTTGGGATAAATGTAAGCACTTAGTGAATTCTTTAAGCCGCGGATTCTTGTCCCGGCAATCTGCTCATCAATAAAAACAGTTACGCGCACCAGAGCATCCTCTTGAACTTTGTTACGTTTAACTAGTTCAACCATGGTTTTCTCAAACTTTTCCCAGCTCCACTCTTTTTCAAAACTATCAAAGTCCATTATCCGAGCTGATTGTAAAAGACGTTCGTAGTGATCTTTCAATCTAAATGCGTACAGCTTGTTTGTCTTTGCGTTCCAGTTGACGCTAAAAACCGTGTAAACGCTTAACCCGTAAAGCACGGGCGAGCTGGCAATGCTAACGTTTGCCTGTTCAAATGGTACGAAATTATTACGAAAAAACGCTTCACTTTTTTTATAATCAAACATACTTCCTTCCCATTATACCTTCTTAAAGCTTATAGTCTCGCTTCACTAACTCTACAAATTTTTCCATAAGTTCCGGGAAATTCATACCTGCCACCACTGCGGCTTTGGGGTAGAGGCTTTGGTTGGTCATCCCTGGTATTGTGTTAATTTCTAATATAATCAAATCTCCACTAGGACGTACGATCATGTCTACACGCGATAAGTGTCGGGCGCCAGTGACTTTATGTACTTGTTCCGCCAAAATTTTGGCTTTTGTTTGTAGAGCCTCGTCAATAGAGACAGGCGGACAAAGCTCTTTAGTCTTGCCGTTATATTTATTTTCATAATCAAATTCTCCCGCTTCAGGCGGTCTAATCTCAATGACAGGTAGCGCTGATTGATCTAATATAGGCACCGTAATTTCTGTGCCCTCAATTAACTCTTCTATTACAGCGCTCTGACTAACACGAAATACTTCAGCCAATTTTTCCGGGCTAGCGTCTTTAGGGTCACGGACAATAAGCGTACCGATGCTTGACCCACCTCCTACCGCCTTTACTACATGTGGCAGCTTACGTAGGTCACTACTTTCATAGGCTTCCTCGGTAATTAATTCGCCCTTTGCAACCGGCAGTCCGGCTTCTTGTAGCGCTTTCCTGGTTAGCCACTTATCAAAACATATTGTGGAGTTTGTACTGTCTGTACCTAGATATGGAAGTCCCCGCTGCTCTAATTCAGTTTGTATACTACCGTCTTCACCGCCCGCACCATGTAAAATCGGAAAGACTATGTCTTCTTGGACTATTAGCACATCCAAAACCGACAAGCCATCACCAGGGTCAGCAAAGGCATTTTCAAATCCTGCTTCTTCTAGTGCTTGACTAACTGCTGTTGCCGAACGTATTGACACATCTCGCTCCGGTGAATTCCCGCCGCCAAGAACTAATACTTTCATTATTTATCACCGTCTCGATGAAATTGCTTTGATTTTTTACTCAGCCAATCTGGTGTTTGACGTACAAGCTGTTTTTCGTCCTTCGGATCTGCCAGAAAATATTTAATAGCTTCTTCGGCATATACACCGTTCTGCGATCCTTTGGCCAAGATAACCGATCCAGGTTTTATAGTTTTTTTTATAAATTCACCGGCTTCATATGGGCTGTTAAAGCGCTTTACTTTGCACCCACGCTTTTCTGCCGCTTCCGCAAGGTAAAGGTTAGCATCAGGACCAAGCGTAATAACCACATCCAATTTATTAGGATCACAATATTCCCCGACTTCAATGTGAGCCTGTTCTGAATAATCACCCAGTTCGTTCATATTACCAAGCAGCGCTATCCGCTGAGTCCTATCAGATTTATAAAGCGCGTCCAAAGCTGCTTTTACCGCGACTGGGCTCGCATTATAAGTATCGTCAATAATCAAAGATTGGTTAATGCCTCTAAGGCGTTTCATGCGGCCGTTAAATGCCTGTAGTTGACCTATGCCTTCTACAATTTTGGCCACAGGTGTACCAAGCTGATGAGCTACAGCCGTAGCCGCGCACACAGAGTAAAGCTCAACATCAGCAACGCCCTCATACCTAGCACTAAGATTTTGCCCGTTAGCAATAGTGATACTGATATCGTATTGGTTATCTTTAAAACTGTTGATAGTCGTCCGGTAGTCGGCTGGCTCGTTGATCGCATATGTGAAACATTTTTTACTAACTTCACTGATGTATTTTTGTGCACACAGGTCTTTGTTGATCAAAACTGCTTTAGAGAAAGTCTGAGCAACTAGCTCTTCGCGCGCAACCGCGTCTAAGTCTACAAAAAATTCCATATGCTCAGGTGTAATGGCCGTAATCACTAGCAGATCTACTGATAAGTATTTAGCAAATTTTTGGATTTGACCGGGTGCATCTGTTCCTAGCTCTAAGACTACTGCATCATAAGGGTATTCACCGTAGATTTGTTTTTCATTTGAGAGAATAGTTCCTAACCATGCTAGTGGGTTGAACAGACTAGGAATGGATTTATTAAAAAACACCAACGGCACACTAACAATGTCGTTATAGTTCCCTTCTTGATAACAAACTCTTACATCAGTAGCCAAAAGCTTGGCAATGGCTCGTTTTGTACTTGTTTTGCCGATACTTCCCGTAACCGCAACAATACTAACAGGATGGTTGCGTACTAAGCGGTGTACTTGCCATCCAAGTATATTGGTAACTATGGCCTTAAAAGCCTTTTTCATTAGTAAAAGTATATGTGACTGACTGATGAAATACTAATTACTTAGAGTTCGAGTTCGCCAGTTGGAATAGAATTTTGTAGCAATGTACTGTTTGAGCCCGCACCTTGAAGCAGTGCGCCGTAGAGTTCGCTTATAACTTCTGTGATTGGGCGGGCGCCTTCAGGCTTACTGACATCAGCTCCTCCATACTCTATCGTAATCTCAAGTGAGCCTTTTGCTTTATCCCGTTCTTCAGTCTGTTCTGTTGACTGGGTAGCGATCTTGCTGATAGTTTTACTGCCTTTATCTACCCATATAGTAAACACGCTTTTGTCACCTTCACTAGATTCTTCTCCTTTAAAGGCATCAGTATCTCCGCTGCAGTCTTTTATCTTTTTAGCTATTGATAGTTCGCTTAAACCTTGCCCAAACTCTTCAGCTTTCTTGTCGTCAAGCTCTAGTTCAAATTTGGTAGCTGAACGGTCGTTTACCGTGTCGTCAGAGGTGCTTTTTATGGTGGCGAAAGGAACTTCATCGTAACGCTTATTAAGCAGCTCCATATCTTCTTCAGTTAGAACAAACGAAGATAGATCAAGCACGCATTGTGATCCTGCTTGTTTGAGCAATGTCTCGTCTATTTCCATCCATTGGTTTGCCAACTTTTGATTAAAGAAGTCTACGGCAGGAACATATTCGGGGCTAGACAGCTGTACCAAGCTCTTTATGCCACTCAGGTCACCCATCTTGAAAAACACGCTTTTGTCTATGCCGCGTACCTCAAATGGAACCTTAAATCCGCTGGCCGTAACTTCAACTTCTGATTGAAAGGCATTATTTTCAATATCGACTTGGCCGTTAAAGTCTACATTTACAGCTTTCAGGCCAGAGTCTTCGCTAAGGTCCTCAAAACTAAATTTACCGCTAAACGTACTTTGTTTCTGCTCGGCAGTATTCTCGAACGCTGTCCTAAGGACATTCTCAGGACGATTGGGCACCACAACACCAAAGTAAGCAGCTATTGATGTGCCAGCCAGTAGCACGATAACCATAGCAGTGATCACGCTTATGCTTAATTTTTTCTTCTTAATAGGACTATTTAACGTAGGTTCTGCGGTGTTTGCTTGCGGGGCAGCTACCGGCATGACGCTTGGCGCATCTGGTATATTGCTTGTCGTTACGACAGGTTGTGATTTATCTTCATCCATCTTGGCTCCTTAGTACAAATTGATTGATAAGTTTACTATTTAAGACCCGCTTGTGATTATTACTGTATGTTTTGGAGTCTGGCCTGCAGATCTTCAATCGGTATTGTTGTTTCGGGTAATGTGATCGTGGCTTCGTGTCCGTGGCTACTGTATGTTTCCTGTCGCGCAGAATCGTCAAACGCGATGGACACAAGCTGCCTGGACAGCACATCCACAGTCATACTGAACTTAAAAGGCTCTGCATCAGCAAAAGACTCAGGATCAAGTTGCTCCAGCTGGGTTAACCCTACAGAGAGTGCAAAATCTTTTAACATTGTTATGTACTTATCGGACTGTACTTCAACATCATAGGTGTATTGTCGGCGCCCGTTCACTACTTCGCGTTTTGTTTTGGAGAAGTCAACACCGTAAACATCCAAACTTCTTATCATATGTATGATCTCTGTCCGTTTCTCGTACGGGACATACCCTACAGGGATAACCCCCAGGACGTTTTCGCCAAACAGCTCCCCACGAGTCTCATCGTCTTGCTCTGTGACCCCAGATTTCCCCCAAAATCCGATCACATTGCGAAAGTCCAGGGGTTGCCCACCTAACCCCACTTGATCGGTCTCAATAGATATATAGCGAACAAAGTCTTCTGTTGGCGTCCCGACACTTTGAGTCCTAACATAAGTCCCCTCGCCTTGAGATAAGGTTGTGAGTGAACTAACCCGCGCATCCTGGCCAGTCAAAAGCTGTGACCGCTGTTCAAGCTTTTGGGTACCATTATCTTGCACAACTAGCCTGCCAATACTACGAACCCTCATGCTGATATCCAGCATTCCGTAGAACACGTTCTTGGGGCTATTAACTATGTTTTTCCACCATAGTGTGCCTGAGCCTACAAATATGATTAAACTCACCAAGAACAGAGTACGAATTAATTTTGAGCTTGCTATTGTTTGCTTCGACTCTTTTGCCATATCAGTACTATAACACTCGTAATTAAAAATTATTGTTTTTACCGTTGAACTGCAGACTAAGGGCACCAGCTCCGGACTCTCCCGCAACTTTTGGTGGAGCATAAGGGATTCGAACCCTTGACCTCCTCCATGCCATGGAGGCGCGCTAGCCAGCTGCGCCAATGCCCCTCCAAAAATTGCGGGATGCTCAAGTAGTTGAGGTTTGAGCTATATTTCTATAAAACTCACCTGATTATAACAAAAACCACCTTTGGCCGGTAGTTTTTGCTTTCGTGCGCGCCCACCCAGCGGCGTGCGTCTTAAATTATGTTTTTATTTCACGCGACCGCTATGGACGCACGAGACATCTTAACCATAAGATTGTTGGCGTCAGTTGTCAATATTATGCACTTATCGGCTATGCAATTTTTCTTTTGTGTTCCGGTATTGTGCGTTCCTGTTCTAGCGGCATCACCCAAAGTGTCAAAGCAATTGCAAATATCACTGCAAATCCACACATAATACTAGGCAGCGCACTTGCCGTGTGGGGCCACATAAGATTAATAGTACTTGTTGGCAGTATAAATGCGGCATAACTTAAAATCTGCGCTGTCAAAGCCTTACGGACTCGTGGCTTTGCTTTACGAGCAAAGCTAGTCGCAAAGTACATTGTCACAAACAGCCAGATATAATAGTGGACAAAGAATAACCCCCCGATCGGTGATTGAAGTTGAAATATTACATAATTACCACCGCAGGTGTACCCAGTAAAGGCCTGCTGGCTAAGTGTGAAGAGTCCTATCCAAAGCGCGCTTGTTGTATACGCCAGAGCTGTCATGCGACCCATGGGCTTGTGAGCGATAGAATGGGTTAGGTGAAGCCCTAGAGGTGGCAAGATACTAATAGCTACATACCCGACGCGAGACCATGCCTGAGCATCAACACCCAACCCGCCGCACACAAAGTATTCCGCTAGCTGGAATACCGCCAGGCTAACCAATAGAAAAGTCACCAGCTTAGTAACCTGGCTCATTTTATACTTAAAAAGTACGTAACTAGCCAAACCAATTTCAAACAAAAAAGTGGCCATCATAACTGGCGGTGAAAAGCAATATAAAGTTGTCTGTTTTGGTTTGATTTTAAACACTTTAAGCTAATCATACTTAAATCAGGCAGAATATGCTAATGGCTACCCTGTTCTTCATTAAGATAGCGTTTGAGCTTTTGGATTGCCTTATAACGATAGCTGTACGGCTTGATTCTATCGCCTGGTATCTCAGCCAACACTTGCGTAGTACCATCAGGTATAAATATAGTGTTCCAACCGTGAGCATTGGTGCTGTGCTCTGATCGTGGTTTATCAGCAATGGTTCCGCGTGTTGCGTGCGCAAAGTAATGAACCTCCCTACCACCGTACAAGCCATACATAATTTTTACAGTAGCGCTCCGGTCGGAATATCCATCAAGCATTCTGGCTAGACCCGCTGTTCCACACTCTTCAAGAAACCACTTTATATAAGTACCCGGCAAGCGCCCAAACACACTAAACTCAAGAGCAATATCTTCCACTAGAACAGGTTTTCTGAACTGCGCATAGGCCTCTTTTACTTTGTGCTCGACTACTTCACGCAGATCAAGGGATTGGATTTCTGCCAGATCAAATTTTTGATGATTGACCTTTCGCCCCAGCCACATTTCCAGATACCGAATCTTATGTTCATTTCCGGAAACGAACGTAAACTCCGTCATAATTGCAGCAATTTTACTAAATCTTTTTCGGTGATTTGAGTAACGCTAAGGGTTTTGGCTTTTTTAAGTTTGCTAGCGCCAACATTAGCCCCCACCACCAAATAGTCAGTGTCCTTGCCAACGGACGATTGGAAAGTACCACCGAGCATCCGGACCTTCTCGGCTGCTTCCTCGCGGCTCATAGACTCCAGCGAACCAGTGATCACAATTTTCTTGCCTAAAAGTTTGCCGCCTACAGTCTTGACATCTTGGGGCCAGACACCTAAGCTGCGGAATTTTGCTAAAATACGCCGATTATCGTCATCCTCAAACCAAAACAATATAGATTCAGCCACAATGTCACCGACACCTTCTACCATTCTCAGGTCGTTAAATGTGGCATTTCCTAAAGTATCTAGGCGCTTGAACCTGTTGGCCAGGTCTACTGCTGTTTGCACGCCCACATGCCTTATACCTAGCCCGTATAAGAACCTAGCAAGCGGCGGATTCCTTGTGGATTGTATAGCATTAACTAGTTTTGTTGCCGATATTTCTGCGAAGCGGTCCAGGCCAAGAATGTGCTCTTTTCTAAGTTCGTATATGTCCGGTGCGTCCTTTATCAAACCAGCTTCAACAAGTGCAATAATGTTTTTCTCGCCCAAGCCTTCTATGTCTAAAGCTGCCTTGCTGGCATAGTGCTGCACTCTTTTCCAGACACGCGAAGGACAGTTGTTGTTTGGGCAACGCCAAACAGCATCATCAGCCTTTAATTTTGTGAGTCGTGTGCCACACTCCGGACAATCTAAAGGCATTTTAAATTCTTTTTCTGCCCCAGTACGTAGCTTTATTAGCGGCTCAATGACCTCCGGGATAATGTCACCAGCTTTATGAATGATCACTGTGTCACCTGCGCGAATGTCTTTGCGCTTTACTTCGCTCTCGTTATGCAGGGTAGCCATTTGAACAGTACTCCCGGCTACTAAAACCGGCTCTAAGATCGCAACCGGCGTAGCCGATCCGGTACGACCTATTGATATAAATATGTCTTTGACTTTTGTCGTTGCTTGTTCGGCGGGATACTTGTAAGCTACAGCACCCCGAGGAGCCTTGCCTACCACACCAAGTCTGGTAAATAGAGAACGGTCATTTACCTTAATAACCAGTCCGTCAGTATTAAATGGCAATTTAGATCGCGCTTTTTCCCATTGGTTAGCGAAGTCTAATATACCTTTGGTGTCTTTTGCTAGCTGTGTTGCGGCATTCGCCCGCAGACCCAACTTACGCATCGCCTTATAAGCGAAATCATTAGTCGCTACTTCGCTCGCGTCACTGCGTAATATGTCATAAGAGTGAAAGTGGAGCGGCCGTTCGGCTACAAGCTTAGGGTTAAGCTGTCTTATAGTGCCAGCAGCCGTATTGCGCGGATTCGCAAATAATGGCAGATTTTTTAGGGCGCGAGCTTCGTTTAGTTTGGCAAAGTCTGCTTTATACATGACTATCTCACCACGTACTTCAGTCCGACCTTTTAGAAAGTGTTCGTACCCCGCGGCTCCGCGCAGTCTGAGAGGCACCGATTCAATTGTGCGGACATTGGCCGTCACATCTTCGCCAACTCGTCCATTACCCCTTGTAATGGCTTTGACTAGTATGCCGTCTTCGTATACTAGCGCCGCCGCGAACCCGTCCATCTTTAAATCCATAAAGTATTCCAGCCTAGCGCTGGGCGGTAAAAACTTTTTGATTCGCTTAACCCAGGCAGCTAGCTCGACTTCGTTAAACACGTCATTCAGGCTGAGCATGGGCACACTGTGTTCGATTGGGTGCAGACCAGGGATGGGAGCACCAGCTACGCGCTGTGTTGGCGAATCCGGAGTTATCAGATCGGGGTACTGTTCTTCAAGCTGAGTAAGCTCGTGTTTTAGGCTGTCCGCGGCCGCTTCGCTCATAATTGACTCGTCGAGCACGTGGTAGTAATACCTGTAATCGGCAATCAGCTCGCGTAATTTTTTGATACGATCGTTTGCCTTGGACTTATCACCCTTCATGCGGCAGGAGCTCCCTGTAAAAACCATACATATAGCTATGCACTACCGCTAGGCTAAGCATGGTTAAGACAAAAAATACCCATTCCGCAACAGGCGTTACGAACAAAATAATTGGGACCATTATTATTGCAGCCAAAACTCCAAGAATTACGGGCAAAAATAGCACTTTTCTCATAACCGACCATCGTCTGTAGCGTACTAATTCTCGTGCAGAACGTAGCGCCTGCAACGGGCGCATATTAGGTAGTGTGGCTATATATAGGGCAAAGACTGACGAGCTGACCATATATAACGACAAAAGCCCCGTCATACCGAATAGCAATTGCCATATGGCTTTCTCGCCCAGGTTAATAGCCAAACCGTTATTCAAAACCAGTGTGTATACTGACGCACCAACAAGAAGCGGTATCAACTGTAAGCCTATGGTTAATAAAACAAACAAAAATGGAACAAGCGGATACATGCCCTGATAAAATGCGTCGCGCATGACTACCTTGCTTTTAGCTTGGGTCTGCCGAAGCGACCAGATCAGGGCTAGGCTCACTATAATAAGCAATGCAGATTGGTATATTGATGCGGTCTCACTCTCAACACTCCCAGATGAGCTCACAAGAAAACCAAATATGGCAAAGCTAGTGATAAGCTTGCCCCCACCGTCAGCAAATGCTTCCTCCAGAGCTGTTTTAATTGCTGGGAGGTTATCACTCCCTCCCAAGCCCTTTACAAGCATCACGGTTAGCACAAGATATACGCTCATGATCCCCAAAAAAAGCTTTTTATTGCCTAAAAGTTGCCTGACTGCTGTTTGGAATAATTTAAACGAGCTAGGCAGCTTTGGGGCTGGGTGCTTTATCTTTTTACTCAGTTTAAACGAACTATATGTTGGGCGCTTGAGTTTGCGCGAAGGCGTAATGGCCGGCTTGGTATTTGAAGTTTTAGCTGTTTTCTTGTTAGTTTTGGGCATCTTATGCTTTGTTCCCCATCTCCCGTAGTATCCTTGCGCGTTCTTTAATTGGCGGGTGAGTACTAAACAGCCCTGCCAGAGCTTTGCCCTTTAGTGGATTTGCAAAAAACAAATGAGCAGTAGATGCGT
The DNA here is from genome assembly GCA_029260875.1 of Candidatus Saccharimonadota bacterium. Lineage (GTDB taxonomy): Bacteria > Patescibacteriota > Saccharimonadia > Saccharimonadales > OFTM59 > OFTM59. The sequence continues at coordinate 8,509 of JAJDCL010000019.1, read as the reverse complement.
TTTGGCGCTTGAGTTTGCTGCCCTGCGAGCTTATTTTTTCTAATGCGCTAGCTAATCCTTCCGGGTAACGCGTCATCAGGGCCCCGCTGGCATCTGCCAAATATTCGCGGCGCCTAGAAATCGCCAACTGTATCAGTGTTGCAACCAACGGCGCCAATATCGCACCAACTATACCCAGTACAAAAAAAAGCTGACCATTATTGTCGTCACTATCCCTATCCCTGAACCAAGTCATTCTAAGCATTATATCGGCCAATATAGAAATAACTGCCACCAGCGCAAATGCCGCGAGCGAAACTCGTATGTCATAGTTTTTTACATGCCCAAGTTCATGAGCCATAACACCTTCAAGTTCTTGGTCGGTTGTAGCGTCAAGCAGCCCAGTAGTGACGCCCACTATTGCATGATTTGGATCTCTTCCAGTTGCAAACGCATTAAGTGCTTCGTCATTAATTATGTAAACTTTAGGCATTGGTAGGCCTTCTGTGATCGCTAAGTTCTCAACTATACGCCAAAGCCTTGGGTTGTCGCTTTTTTGTATTTCGTGAGCGCCATTTAAACCAAGCGCCATCTTGGTGCCAGCCAGATAGCTGATGATCGTATACACTGCTGCACCCACCAGCACAAAAGGTGTAATTGCCGGCTCGCCCGCATACTCGCCAAATAGCCACCCCAAGCCAGCTACCATAGCCACGAACAGGGTCATCATTAAGACGGTCTTGCGCTTATTTGCAGCAATCTGACTGTACATATTTATAGCTCCTAACGGATATGGTTAGAATTTAACTTCGGTTGGGTTGGCTATGCTTGCCGTTTCTGTTTCATCTACCTCAAAGAATTCGCGCTCCTTGAAGCCCATCATGCCGGCAAAAATATTTGTCGGGAACGTTTGTACCTTTATGTTCAGGTCACGTGCCGAACCATTATAAAAGCGTCGCGCGGCCTGAATCTTATCCTCTGTATCCACCAGCTCTTCTTGTAGATGTTTGAAGTTCTCGTTCGCCTTTAAGTCTGGGTAGGCTTCTGCCACTGCAAAAATACTTTTAAGCGCCGACTGAAATTGGTTTTCTGCCTCGGCTGCTTCGTGCGGAGAGCCAGCGTTAAGCATACTGCTGCGGGCCTTTGTTACATCATCAAAGACTTGCTTCTCGTGTTTGGCATAACCTTTTACTGTTTCTATAAGATTCGGCACCAGGTCAGCACGACGCTTTAGCTGAACGGTAATATCGCTCCACGCTTCACTTACGCGCACATTAGAACGGACCAAGCCGTTGTACATTACGATTAAGCCCATTACGGCTACCGCAATAATTATCAAAATAATAGTTAACACTGCAGTTTCCCCCTTTATGCTAGTAGCTTAATTATAGCACCGGTACGCTTAAAATATTCATACAATTATGCTGCAAAGCATGCTTTGCTTATGGCCAAGAAAAAAGCCCTATCTGTTTAGATAGAATCCTTTTTGGTGCGCGGGGAGGGACTCGAACCCTCACGCCTTTTACGGCATTTGATTTTAAGTCAAACTTGGCTACCAGTTACAACACCCGCGCCTAAACGGACTTTTTTATTTCTGCCACGATGGGTGGCCTGTAAGCTATGACAATTTGGGCACAAAATACGCAAATTCTCTAAGCGATTATCGCGATGGTCCCCGTTGATATGGCCAAGCTCTACAGGAATTCTACCATCAATGGTTTTTTCAGCCCACCCACAAAGCTCACACATTGGCTGCTTAAGGCTTTCTTTGAACAACCGCCTCTTAACGCCATAACTTTGCGCATGACTATCTTTTACCAATATCTTCTCAAGTGTTATTGCTGGAATCCGAGGATCAAATTTCCACCCTCTATTCCAGCCCTTACCGGTAAAATGGTCCGTCGGAAGATTAAGCTCAGTTATTCGACGCATAATTTGCCGGTAATTACCGCCTGCGGGAATAAGTTTTAAGTCAATCAGTACTGCGCGATAGCTTTTTCTCTTTTTTACTGACAACGTCAACTCTTCATCGGTCCAGGATCTAGCTCTTGGCATACGCGTGATTATAACGTACGTGTGCTTATGCCAGTATAATTGTCTATAGATTTTACGTTAAGAGCACTGGAGGCGCGTAGCGGAATCGCACCGCTGTACAGGGTTTTGCAGACCCTTGCCTAACTACTCGGCCAACGCGCCATATGTACGTATTTTAACAGATTAGCCTCATATCTAGCATTTACAGAACAAATGAACGCTCCGTTTCTCAGATGCATTAACAGCCACGTGTCGCCTCAGGCGAATGTGCCGGTTTTTACATGACCGGTTCTTTCGTAGTTGGCCACTATTACACCGCTGGGCGTGACCGTTGAGCTTGTCAGCTTAAAAGCAGCGGGGAGGATGCCATCCACGAACAGGCGCTTACCGCTGCCTAGTATTACAGGAAAAATTTTTAGCCAAAGTTCATCAACCAAACTGTTTTGAAGCAAAGTCTGTATCAGGTTACCGCTACCGTGCACCTGCAGCATCGGGCCCTCACCGTACTTAAGCTTTTTAATTTTGGCGGCGACATCCCCTGTTATTAGCTCTGAATTTTTCCAGGTTAAGTCGGCTGACCCGTGAGACACCACATATTTGGTGGCTTTATTAAAGACGTGCGCGATTGAGCTGTCCTTTTGCATCGGCCAATACGGAGCAAAGATGTCATATGTCTTTCTGCCTAACAGTAAATCAAAAGGCATGCTCAACTGTCTGTCCATTATTTTACCTATCTCATCATCAAAATATGGAACAGTCCAGCCGCCATACTTAAACCCGCCGGCAGTGTCTTCATTAGGCCCGCCTGGAGCCTGCATTACCCCGTCCAGCGAAACAAAACTAAGCACAACAATTTTTCTCATAAGCCTATCTTATCAAACCCTAGAATTTCCCACTCATCTGCCTGCGCATCAGCCGGGCACAGGAGGTATTTGAGTTGATCTACGCATCGCCATAACAGTCCGCGCTAGGTCAATCATCCAGTGCTCTCGCTGACTATATTCCACCAGTGCGTCTGCGACTGCTAGTTGTGCTACCGCTGCAAGAGTATCGTGACCTGGGGCCAGATAAACAGGCAGTTCAGGACACTCTTTTGCCGTACGTCCTGGTGGCACTTCGTGTGCTAATAATTCCGCTTCTGAATATCGGCGAGAAACGAAATTGTTTTCGTTATTAGCCCTAAGGGCATCGTAGCCTTTGACGATATGAACCGCCGTACTAAGTGCTCCATCTGGATCACATATGTCACGGATAGTGACAATCCCGCCTGCGCCCAGACTGATTGAGTGCGGTCTCATAAACGGACGTGAATATTCAAAAGTATAGTATGCAGATTCTGGTTCACCAAAATTCGTGAGATTTTTATATACAAACCCCTCTGAACTCTGAGGACTAACGCGTATGTGTTCGGGACTGGGAGTCTTCACGGTACCTTCTATGATACAACACAGTTAGAGCCATACAAATAAGGCATCTTCAGTCAGACACCTCAGATCGGTAGTTAATCATAAACAGGTATCAGACAGGCGCAGCTGTCAGCGCTAATGTGCTATTTATTTTCTTTTGGGTTTTGTAGATAACTTATCCAGCAAAGAGGCTTGTAAGAGGTTCCATAAAATGGCGTTAACAAAATAAGCTACAATTGCAACCAGTGCTACCAGTACAATATTGTGCCCCAAATCGCCATTAAATAGACTTATAACCCCGGCAAGCAGCACCACTAGCACGGTCACCGCTAGGTAAGCATGCTGCAGCTTTTGTCGTTCGTTTTTCTGTACGTTCCAGCTGTTAAGCGAATTTTTTAGAACCTCAAACATCACATCTCCTAAATATAGGGCTATATTATAATACGTTTTTATTTTCATGTCAATTATTATTTGTCGCCTATCACCCTCCCAAGGGGTAGATCGAGATGTAAACAAACTATATTTCCAACAGGATTTAGGTTAAATAAAAATTAGATGTTTCTACAGCAATGAGCGAACTTTACAGATTAGCCACAAAGAAAACGAGCATCGAAGTGCTTACAGATTCCAATTTAACGCCAGATAACAGACGTATTTCTAATTCTGCGTTGCAGCAATACAAATAAATATAGACTTAAACATCTCGTAAGTGAGCTTAGCTCGTCAGGCAACCTTATGGCTCAATTAGCACTCTTGACACGAGAGTGCTAATTTTCTAAAATCAGGTTAGAAGCTAGTTATGCTTCTCTAAGTAAGTTACTAATAATGACGAAAGGAGAAATATAATGAGTAGTCTTACCCGATGGGACCCGTTCGCAGAGCTAAGTGCTTTGCAAAAACAATTTTTTGGTGATGATTGGATGACACCATTTAAGGGTGTAAACATACCCACTACAGATGTTTACACAAAAAACAATCAGCTTAAAGTTGAGGCACATTTGCCTAACTTTGAGCAAGATGATGTAAGTATTCAGGTAGAGAACAACGCACTTGTTATAAGTGCTGAACGTCACGAAAAAGAAGAAGACAAGGACAAACAATATGTTGTCCGCGAAAGCTCCAGTAGCTTCTATCGACGCATTGCCTTGCCAGAGCGAGCGGATACCGACAAAATTGAAGCCAAACTAGACGATGGCATACTAAAAGTAAGTGTTCCACTTAGGCCTTTACCAAAACCAAAGAAAATTGCTATCGCTGCTTCAAATAAAAAGAAGTGAGTTAGCCAGAGATGACAAAAGGGACTCTTTATTAGAGTCTCTTTTGAGCGTAATCAAAAAACACCGACTTTCCTGGTGCTTAACAAGGTCGATAAAGCTAGAAATCAATGGTGCGCCTCTAGCTACAAAAGTTAAGTCAAAACTAAAAACACACCTGCGTTCCTGTATTGTTTCAGCTAGATTTTATTAAGTACACCGCCATAGTTGTAGGGCGTATATTTGTCTCCAATAAAAATTGGGTAAGCAGGGGCTTTAACTCCCATAGCTTTAGCCAACTCACCGTCCATAGGTTTAAATGCTTCAAGCTTCTGTTTATCTAAGCCCAATTTGTCCTTATCTTCAAGTGTCATACGATACACAAAACAATAAAGTTCAATTTCAGGTTTGGTGCTAAATCGTTCAAGAATACTCAGCTGCTTAATGCGTTCGTACCAAATATCTGGTTTATTTAGGGGGCTATCCAGGCTAATTTCTATGGATAGACAATTATCTGCGAATTTATTTACGCAGTCATAATCAGCAACAATTATTTTATCCATACCAAGTAACCACGCTACTTCATAGAGCTTCTTGTTTGCTGTTTCGCCGACAAAGCCACAATCATTGTTTGGACAATATGTATTGTGAAAGTCCAGTACGACATCATACTTCTTGGTGAGTTTTAAGAGTTGAGCCGCTCGCTTCGGCTCATACACCTTACTCTTAGCATTGCCCGGAAAAGAACGATTCAAGTCTTGCCCCACAAATCGGCAATTACCTTCAATAGGAGATCTAGAGGACAGTCCTCTAACAGATAGAATTTTTGTGATATTATAGTTTTATGCCGTCCAGAAATGTGCTTAAAGTTGATGTTGCGAATACCTACTATCATGTGTACGCAAGAGGTGCCAGCCGAACAGACCTATTTATAGAACAGCAAGATTATGAGCACTTTCTGGGCCTATTCGCCCGATATCTCTCAGCTAAAACCGTCCTGAGCAATGCAGGTACGGCGTACCCAAACTTCAGGGGAAAAGTAAAACTATTGGCGTTTAGTTGTTTGCCAAATCATTTCCATGTATTGCTTTATCAGCACACTCAAGGTGCAATGACGGGGCTGATGCGGTGCGTTATGACTAGCTACAGTCGGTACGTAAATCTCAAATATAAGAAGACCGGATCCTTGTTTGAGAGCAGATACAAGGCCTCTAGAATTGATGCGGATAATTATTTACAGCATATTTCACGCTATATACATTTGAATCCGCGTTATTGGAAACATTATCCATTTTCAAGCTACAAATATTATCTTGGGCATTCGCCAGAATGGCTAGATCCAGAGCCGATTCTGCATTTATTCAAAGACCGGGTAGACTACACGAAGTTTCTTGAAGATTATGAAGACCACAAGGCTATGCTGAGTGAGCTCAAATATGAGCTTGCAGATCAGTAATCACATAGGCTTCCCCTGTTAGAGGACAGTCCTCTTGTGGCTCTTGTGGCCCAGATTGGACAAAACTTTTGTCATTACTCCGTAAATAGAGCGGAAAATAACAGATATAAAAGTTAATGCTAGCCAGCTCACTATTTATTTACTTCACCTTTTACTAAATCTAAGACGACTTTGTCGCCAGTATTCAAAACCTTAGTTGCTTGCTTAGTGCCAACAATACAAGGCAAATTAAACTCTCTAGCCACGATTGCAGCATGGGACATCATTCCGCCGTGGTCGGTTACAAGAGCCTTAGCTTTACGCATTAAAGGCACATAGCTTGGACTAGTGGACGGCACAACAATTATTTTACCGTCCTTAACACTATCGGTTGGACTAGTGACGACCACTACCTCGCCATTTACGAAGTGCTTACCACCATTACTGGCTACTACGCCAACAACTGCACTACTAGAAGCCTTGAAATCAACGTAGCGTTGCCAAAGTTCGTGTGTAGTTTCTTGGTCAATAAGCGATACCTCGCCATTTTTAAAGAACCACCCATGTTCTATGTTGCCAACTGACGAAGTAAGTAACCGTCGTGTTTTCATCATCCATGCTTTGCGACTGTCCATAAACTCTGCGAGCCTACGTGCTAGTGTTAATGCGCTGACTTCATCATTACTAAGTTGCAGCTTTTCAATCAACTCTTTACGCCTTTGCTGATAATCTGGTGCTTTGGCTGGTTCGGTGCCTACAATCTTTAACCTATCCTCAAAATACTGCTTTGCATTACTGGATAAACCGTCATAGCCGTCCTGTATCCAGGGATACTTGTTTGCAAATGCAGAAGGGTCTTGTGAAGCAGCAAGCTCACTATCTATACGTGCTAGAAAAGTCTGTGTATCTGGTGTGGTAAACGCACTCCAAATGTCTTGGCGTATTTCTGGCTCAAATCGTTCCAAGCGTTTAATCAAAGATGTTTCTGCGCCATAAAGTGAGAACTCGGCAAACTCGGTATAGTACCAAGCTTCAACTATCCTGTCGTTAAGCTCTTTTTCGCTAAAGTTTTCAAGCCCACTGGAAGCCTGCTCCCAATTCGCTATATCTTGGTCTAGTTGATTGCGTTCTTCGTAGGCTACGAATGCTCGTTCAGTAAAGTCTGCAAAATCTTGAGCATTAGACAACCAAACCATTTTTCCTTCATCAAAAAGCACTACGGTCTTAGGTGGGTTCGGAAGATTAGTGTCATTCGCCATTTCTATGAATAAACGTTCGGCAGCAGCCATAAAGTCGCTCATATACATGGGCTTAGTGCGTGACGGACCCCAGTAGAATAATTCACTAGGCTCACCCAAGTAATAGCCTTCACGTTTTTCTTGAGTAGCAGTAATAGGACGTGCTTGTACAAGCCACATTTTATTATCAGCCCATACCCATTCAATGTCTTGCGGAACACCAAAAAGCTCTTCTGTTTTCTGCGCAAGCTCTACTAACTGCGTGTAGTCAAACTCAAGTTCAAGCCCCTGGTGTACGTCAATAACTACACGCTTCGGGTCAGCACGACCACTTACTAGTTCCTCGCCAAGTCCTTCAACATATTCAGTAATAAGTTGGTCTTGTCCAGTAAGCGGGTCTTTAGTAAACAGGACACCCGCATATTCTGGCTTAAGCATTTCTTGCACCACAACACCTATGTCAAAGTTTTCGCTAGTAGCCTTATCTTCGCCGTAAGCCTTTGCACGGTTCTTAGTTGAGTTGTGGCATTCTTCAACTTTGGCAATGACATCATCTGGTTTAGTGTCTAAAAATGTTTCAAATTGTCCCGCCCAAGAAGCACCCTCGGCGTCTTCGGCTAATGCAGACGAACGAACGGCATATAGCTTGCTCTGGTCTATATGAGTTTTTATCTGCTCTTTAGCGACATCAGTAAGCTTGCCATTATCGTCAAATGAGCCTAAGCCTACTGCAATGCCGTTAGGCACTGATAAATTGGCTTGAATAAGTTTAGCTAAGTTTGCTGCTTTACCACCAATTTGCTGGACATGCTCATCAGTAACTTCGTTTAATTTAAGTACTAAGCTATTTGACATACACTTATCATAACAGAGGTTAAAACCTAACCGTCCTTAAATCAACTCCTCTGTTGTGTGACAAACTTTCTAACTATTTCGTCTCGTCTCTTGTTGCTAGGAATTAGAGATGTTAAAACCCGAAAATAACAGATAAAAAAGAGCCCTTTTCTGGCTCAAAGTTGCGAATGGTGGAGTTCTACAACTCCGCTCAAACTCATTTTATAGCAAAAAGCTGAAAACTGAGAGCAAATTGTAAATGGAAGCCTGTGCGCGAGCGTAAGCGAGTGCTAATCCGACCAGCCACGCCGTTTGTGAGCCAAAGGCTCA
>JAJDCL010000018.1 GCA_029260875.1 Candidatus Saccharimonadota bacterium | reverse complement strand
CCTAGACTTTAAGATCCCAAACACACAAATACAGACTAAACTTAACAACTACCTGAAGTTCTACAACACTAAGCGTGTACACTTGAGCTTGCAGTACAGGACACCAAGCCAAATGTTGCAAAGCTCCTGAGTTTTATACGGTATTTTGTGGAGATTTGCTGGTTACAAACCTAGAGCATGTTCAAAGCGGTCGGCAAAAGTTGGGGCTTGGCTGCCGGTACAGGCCGAGGGGTCTGCACGGCGATTGTATTCAGCTGCGTCACGCGTAATTGTGTCGTAGCGCTGTTTTAGCTCCTCACCGGTGCTAATCCCATAATCAATCAATAAAACATCCTCACTGCGGATAGTCTGGTTTGCGATACTGCTTACCTCGGTATCATTTAAAATAAATTTTAGTTCTTTGGCATCCTCACCACTAACGAAGCGCCCCTTGTCAGTCTTTAATATGTCGTTCCCAAGCGTATAGCCCAGGTTCGCAAAAAAATGCCCCCAAGTAACAGCGTTGTCGTGCACATGTACCACGTGATTTATGCTGTCGTGCATATGGCCACGTGCTTTAGGATTATTTAGTTCGTCGGCTCCGCAGCTAGCCACCTCTTCATAAAAAGTAAAGTTATCAAATGCCTCGCGCTGCCCATCTATATAAACAGCAAAATTGGCATGGTAATGTACATCGTTGCTTTTATACATAACAAACCTGACCATTACGAACCACAAAATACCAGCCAGAAAGCTGATCAACGCGACTAAGACTAGTTTTTTAGGTATGTGCAGCATGCTTGTATGCCATTAGTATAACAATGTTATAATTAGAGTTACATGATAACAGTTTACACCAGTCCATCCTGCGGCTTTTGCCACATGGTAAAAACATATTTAGAGAGCAAGGGCCTTCCGTTTAAGGAGCGAGACATTAGCCAGGATCCAGAAGCCATGGATTGGGTCGCTAACACAGTAGGGCAGTTAGCTACGCCTGTCACAGATATAGACGGTGAAATCATTTTAGGGTTTGACCGCGAACGTATCGACTCAGCATTACGCGCCAAAAAACTCGTTTAGCCCTGTAGTGAAAAATATCACATACGCTACTGGTTATATTCTATATAACTAAACTATGGTAGAGCAATCAAGCCCAGAAATGACAGTGGCAGAAGATGCGACCCCTCAGCAGAAAGCAGCTCTATTAGAGCTTGGCAATGCTCTTACGGATTTTTCTAGAGAAGAATTGCTATCAGCATTACAGCAAGTTGACATACATCCTGAGCCACAAAGCAGCTTACCTTTAGTAAGGTCAGAAAACCGAGAAAAGATAGAGGCTTTGTGGGAAGCTTGGCGCCACGCCAAATCATTTGGCGCTCTTGCTCTTGCACGCTTTGATGAAGATACCGAAACTGCAATAAGCCAAGACCCTGAGATGCATCGGCTGATCAGCAAAGACAAAGACCTGGCAAAGGGCAGGGTATCGATTGAAAGGAAGAAAGCAAACCAGCGCGCAAAAATGCGGCTAAGAATAGCTATTTACGGGGGTCGTTTAGCTGCTTTTAATAGCCAGCAAGAGGAGCCAGCATCAGAAGCTCCTCAGGCCGTACAGCTTGAGAATGCAAGCTAGAGTCAATCACTTATAGCCTTCGTGTTACCATGAGTCCATATGAGCCGACCGACCTTATACCTTATGCTGGGTTATCCTGGTGCAGGCAAGACCACGACAGCAAAGCTGATTCATGAGCTTACCGGCGCGGTACACCTTTGGGCGGACAAGATTCGTAACGAACGCTACCACAACCCGACACATTCTCACCAAGAAAACATTGAACTCTACGATCATCTTAATGAATTAGCCGCCGAGTTGCTTGCCACGGGCCAAAGTGTGGTTTTTGACACCGGGTTTAATTTCTATAAAGATAGGGAACATTTGCGCGAGATAGCCACCAGACACAGAGCATTTGTTAAGCTGATCTGGGTCAAGGTAGGCAAAACTCTGGCCAAAAAACGAGCGACCCATTCAGAACACGCAGAAAGAAATACATATCCTAAGGTCATGTCAGAGGACCAGTTTGAGCGCATAGCCAACGACATCGAATCGCCAGGTGCAGACGAGCAAGTTATAGAATTGGACGGCACACAGATTACTAGAAATTACGTAAAACTGCGTTTGGGCTTATAGCCTGTTTAGCACTTTAGTATTCTGGTAGATTTCGCTACTGTCATATTCAATTGTGTCTATTTTTGTGTAATCGTAGCCAGCACCGGACTTACAGATAACACCAACCTCTTGTCGCGTCATATTGGTTGTCGGATTGTTCGTTGCGCGCTCAAACATACTTAAGCCAAAGCAGTCTCCATACAAACCACCGAGGGATTGCACTGCAAAGTTATCAGAAGGAAAATCAGAAATAGCTAGTTTGGTCATATCAGCTGGTGTGCCGGCATCAGCAGACGCATATATTCCGTCAAAGGCCGTCTTACCAGTTTCGGCGAATGTCTTAATTTTCTTCTCAATAGCCATATAATCCCTGCTGGGTGAGAATACTATGTGTGCCCATTCATCTTCTGTAGCTTTGAATTCTTGCTTGGCTGGACCCCCGGGCGTGTCAACTTGACTTATTGCAAGCTCGTACGGCCCGTCTGAGGCCAGACTCAGGTTGTTTGACTCAATGACTTTGTAGCCCTTAAACCCGTCTGTAGAAGAGTTAAACGTAACGTAGCCTGGCTCTTCACTCAAATATATAGGTTTTACCTCTTTTGATTTTATGTCCATTTCAAAAGCAGCTGCCAGAGGCGGACCATCACACTGAAAGCACGATAGAAGGTTAAACAAGAGTTTGTCACCGTTATTAGATATTTCGCGCGGAACATACAAATAATTATTAATATCCGTGACTAAAGCTTCGTGGCTCCATGAATTGCTAGTAAATATCTCTTCAGTTTTATCGCCCGCCTTAGCCAGAAATGTGCGTGTTCGAGTGCCCTCGCCCGATGACTTAGTTGTGTCGGCCGGCAACGCATAAGCTACCAAATTGAATTGTGCCGACGCCACAGCTATGTACTCTGCATTTTCTACAAGAGTTATGGCTGGCTTACCGTTTTCGATTAGAGCAATTTTGCGTGTCTCTGAAGTGGTTTGTGGCGTAGTCTGATAAATCGCTCTCCAGTTTATTCCATCACTAAAAAAATCCAGCACCTCAGCGCCTTTTGGCATAGCGGCTGTTAGCGTAGATGTGGTCTTGTTGTCCTGGTTATATTTCACAATTTTGCTGCCGACCTGATAGTACAAATTTTGTTGTGGTGTAACACCGCCTTGAGCTGACGAGTCATCTATAGCTACAGGCTCAACTCTATAAAATCTGTAATAGCCTACCGCACCGCCAATCGCCGCTATAAGCAAAATCATAAGCAGCAAAAGGGGCCGGCCACGTCGTTTTTTCTTCGGCTGAGGCTCCTGAGCATCCTGCGGAGGCGGGGTGTCATTAGGTTGTAACATATTGTTTTCAGAGTCTGGGGATGTGTCTGGATTGTTAAAGTTAGTTTGCGAGTCGTCCATAATTTGTCCTTAGTTAAGCTTGAGCTTGATTGTATACCTTTAGTAATATCCGTACAATCTGTAGCATGAAGCTTAAGCGTCGTCATAAAAAAATTCTTATCGGGTTAGTTGTCAGCCTGCTGGGCATGTTGATAACTTATCTTGGAGGGGAGCAACCAGGAGAAGTCGGGCGACTGCTAGGCACCCATACTCCAGGCATGTATCAAGTTGTCAGCATAGAAGACGGCGACACTGTTACGGTCAATATGAACGGGAGCGTGGAGAGGGTTCGGTTTATTGGCGTAGACACGCCAGAAACTCAAGACCCGCGTAAGCCGGTACAGTGTTTTGGCCGTGCAGCCAGCGATTTTACCAAACAGCTAATTGGCACCCATGATGTCCGGCTGGAATCAGATCCACTCAGCAGCAACCGTGACCGTTACGACCGTTTGTTGCGCTACATATACCTACCAGATGGCCGACTGGTTCAAGCCGAAATTATTCGCGAAGGCTACGGTTTTGCCTACACCAGCTTCCCGTTTACTAAATCTACAGAATTTAAGGCTCTTGAAACATCAGCACGCCAACAGAACAAAGGCTTATGGGGATCCTGCGAGCTAACCCCAAACCAATACGGCGGCTTTACCCCAAACCCAGAATAATTTATTCGTCTAGAGGAGGGCGGGCGAAGAGGCGGGCTATTTTTTCAAACAGGTTTTCAAACGGAGCCACAGCGTAGATAACTGCTGCGCCCATTAGACCGAATACCCAAGCTTTTTTGCCGTGGCGCCGGAGTGTTCGCGGCCATAACAGCAAATTGTGCCATAGACCGCTGCGCTCAGAACGCACACGCCGCATTTTTGTACCGACTTTGAGCGTGTCTCTGTAAGTTATGTCGTGCTCTAAACGGTCCAAATGAATAGCTAAATCAAGATCTTCATGTACATCCAGGTCATGGCAGACATCGCTTTTTACAGCCTGCCACAGTGCACGGGACATCGCCATGTTTGACCCGAACAGTATATAGTGGCCCATTAAGAACCGGTTGAACCGAAAGGCCACTTGGCCTTGCAACCAGCCCTGAAATCGCGGTAAGCGAATATTATAAAAATAACAACCACCTGTAAGTGCGTGTGTTTTGTGCTTTGGATTTTTGAAGAAGTCTTTTACCCGCGCCACCCAATCCAGCGGCAGTATTGTATCGGCGTCTATCCGCCCGATTATGTCGCTCTTAGCTGCGTCAAACCCGCGGTCACGGGCAAACACAACACCTTGGCGTTTCTCGCTTAAAAGCGTCACAAAGGAATAACTACGAGCAATTTCAGCAGTATTATCAGAGGAATTATTATCCACTACTATCACTTCGTCTGGCTTGATAGATTGCCCTGCAATAGCGTCAAGACACGCCTTTAGGTGGTTTTGCTCATTGTAAGCTGGTATGATTATGCTCAAGCTTAAATTGTTTTTGGACATTAGTAACAAGTATAGATGAAAAAATCACAAAAAAAGCAAGCAGGGGTTATTTTGGGACTGAAACGCTACTGGCAACGTGGCCTTTGGCAGAAGTCCTGGATATGCCTGTCTGTGATTATCTTGCTGTTCGTTAGCGGCATGTATGGGGTAGCCCAGTGGTACATCATTCGCAACAAAGACAAGCCACTTGTTTTTGGGGCCACCTTCATCCCGGGCTACGCCGAATCCTTTGGCTTAAGTGCAGAAGAAACTCTAGACGCGACTATCAACGACTTGGGTATTAAGCATTTGCGTTTTGTCAGCTATTGGTCTGAGGGCGAAAAACTACGCGGTACATACGACTTTTCTTTTTTGGATTGGCAGTTAGAGAAAGCAAGAAAAGAAGGGGTGAGCGTATCACTAGCAATAGGCCTCAGGCAGCCACGCTGGCCAGAATGTCACATGCCCACCTGGGCAAGGCAATTAGCAAAAAGCGAATGGGAGCAGCCACTTATGGATTATATCCGCGCAACTGTTGAACGCTATAAAAATGACCCCGTTATCGAAAGTTGGCAGCTAGAAAATGAATATTTCCTAAGACCTTTTGGTATCTGTCCGGATTACAGCCGCGAACGCCTAGTAGCCGAATACGACATGGTTAAGAGCCTTGACCGTACGCGGCCCCTTATAGTGAGCCGAAGCAACAATGCCCTGGGATGGGCCGTAGGCGAACCGCGCCCCGACATTAGCGCCGTATCTGTTTATAAACGAGTCTGGGATAGGACTATCACCAAACGTTACGTAGAATACCCGTTCCCGGCCTGGTTTTATGCAAATTTGGCAGGCTGGAACGAGCTGCTGCACGGCACCGATACAATAATTCATGAATTGCAGGCCGAATCATGGCTACCGGACGGGTTTACCATGGACACGGCGCCTACTGAAGAACTTTATAAATCCATGAACCCAGAACGCTTAGAAGACCGTCTGGACTACGCTGTGGCTACCGGCATCCGCCGCATAGACCTGTGGGGTGTGGAATGGTGGTACTACATGAAAGAAAAGCGTGGCGAGCCCGAACTCTGGAAAACCGCCCAACGTTCGTTACAAAACTACCGCTAGCGCGTCTTTACTTACCGAAGTCTACTGTCTCAAGCACAAAAGCGGCACTGTATCTAAGGTTATCCGCCTTAGAGTGATCACCGTCGTGAAGCCGCGTACGCAAGCGCTCCACGAATGGCAGGTGTAAAAACGCTACTCCAGGTGGGCTCATCGTAGAATTTCGCATACGCCCCAGCGTGGTCCAGGGCATATCCTTGTGTTGGCACAAAAATTTTAACTGATCGATAGTTATATCATGGCCAAGTCCACTTGAAATAGCGATGTTGCCAAGTATGTCTTTCGTTATATATTTCTTTACGACTTTTTCAACAGATTTGGCATGTTTTCGCTCTGCATCCGGGTCATTTATGTCTATGCCAGACGCCTCTAGAAGGGCCGGGGAAGCAGTATTAACTATATTATTAAATAAATCTGGTCCAGAGTCTTTAAAAGCCTGGCCGACTTTAGCAGCTCGCTGCAAAGCAACTCGTCCGCGGTTTTGCATACGGCACGCTTCGTACACGCCGAGGTGTTCAATTTTAGTCTGACCGAATGTCTCATTGGTTAGGTTCTCATAAGCTGCCTCTACACTAACATCCGCGCCAAGTGAATATCCGTAAAGACCAACTTTTTGATCATCGCGTGGCCCGACCGTTTCGATAGTCTTTAGAAGTCGCAGAGCAAATGGCCCAAAGAATCCCTGTGATGTTGTTCTTCGTTCATCACGATTTAACCTTATGTCACGGGGGTTGTACAGCTCAACACCTACAAGCGCATAATCTTCACCCAGAGCTGTTTGCTGTGCCTTAAGTCGCAACTGAATAGTTAGATCATCTAACTTTACCGTTCCGGGCAAAGGCTCAAAAACTATAGTTTCAGCCTCAGATGGGTTGCCATAAGCAGAAAAACGCACAAGGGTTGCTCCGTTCATACGCGTGGTGGGAGTCACTAGTTCCAGGTCGGACAGTCCGGCGCTAAAAAATCCTGCTCCTTCTAAGCGGCTTGTGGATAGAGCTTCGTAGTCTATTCGAGACATTTGGTTTATTATATCACAATTGTCAATATGTGTCTATATACACAAGGGGTATTTTAGGATAGAATATTGTTTATCGTGAAAAAGCGTAAAGTCCCACCTGGTTCTATTAGTAACCGTCGCGCCCGGCATGATTATGCCCTGGGCGATGAATTAGTGGTGGGCATAGAACTCACTGGGGCAGAGACCAAGTCGCTACGGCGCGGGCACGGCCAGTTGCGCGGAGCTTACGTAACCATTAGAGACAATCAGCTTTGGCTAGTTAATGCCAGCATCAACGGAGACAAAGGCATACCAATTTCAGAGGCCGACCAAACGCGCGATCGCCGCCTGCTTGCTAAGCGCAAGGAGATTGAGGCTCTGATGGCCAAAAAGCAGCAAGGACTTACGCTCATCCCGCTAGCACTTCTGACGCGTGGCCACTACATCAAGCTGCGCATAGCCACAGGACGCGGCAAAAAGCAGTACGACAAACGCCAAACACTCAAAACCCGCGACGAACAACGCAATATAAGCACCGCACTAAAATATCGCTAGGCTTAAGGTTTGTATAAATAACCACGGGTTAGGGGCCAGGAGGGATCCGAGCCTTTTTTGAACGTCCATTGTGACAGCTGAGCACTGCCGGTCTTAAAGGTGCTCATAGAACCGGCCAAATACAGCCGCCACATACGGTAGAAGCGCTCGTCATACATATTGATAACTTCATCTTTATGCTGTTCAAAGGAGTGCCACCACCTTTCAAGCGTCATAGCATAATGTTGGCCAAGATTCTCGTAGTCGAACAGGTAAAGATTGTATTTCGGCAATAAGGCAGTCGTTTCGCGTACGCTTGGAATGTAGCCGCCAGGGAAGATGTACTTGTCAATCCACGGTTCGGTTGGGGATTCTTTCTGGTGAGTTATCGAATGCAGTACCGATATGCCATCCGGTTTCAATAGCTTCTGAATTTGTGCAAAATAATCCCTGTGGTTGCCATAACCAACGTGTTCAAAAAAGCCCACGCTCACCACTCGGTCAAAGGCCTGCTTGGCGGGCAGATCCAGATAGTTTTGCAGCTTAAAGGTAACCAGCTTGTCTACACCCTCGCGCTTAGCCAATTGCCGGGCAAACTTTATTTGCTCGCGGCTTAGGCTTACGCCCGTGCATCTGACTTTGTATTTCTTGGCGGCATCAACCAGCAAATGCCCCCAGCCAGAGCCTATGTCCAGCAGCTCCATGCCGGGATTAAGCTGCAGCTTCTTTAGAATGTGGTCTATCTTTTGGCGCTGGGCTTGTTCTAGACTATCTGATTTTTTATGAAAGTAGGCGCAGGAATAAGTCATGCTCGCGTCCAGCCAGAGCTTATAAAAATCATTGCCTATATCGTAGTGGTGCGAGACATATTTGGCCTGGTGCGACTTTTTATTTTTGTGCAAGCCGTTAAACTTGCGACTAAACTTAGAGCCTAACAGCCAGTGGTTACGGTGCGCCAGCTCTAATAAATTTTCTATTTGTCCGGCAAACTCTACATCGCCGTTCATGTACGCTTCACCGATTGCCAGGCTAGGGCTTTTTAGCATTTTTCTTAAAGCACTGCGCTTATGGATAATTACATGGACCGAGAGCTCACCGGCGCCATATTCGCGTGTTTCGCCGTCCCAATACGTCACTTTTAGCGTTCCACCCTGTATTTGCGACAAGATCCTGCCTAGGAATCGCTTTTCCATAATTGGCATTGTAGCACTCTGGTCATCAGATACAATTGCACCGAACCCCACGCTTAGGTATAATTTGGCAGTCTATTCCTTATTCGAGGGAAAAGAGCAGGAGCGGTCCCGCTGTGCGGGATGCGAATTTACTTCGCAAGTGACGATGAGAAAAACCGTAGGTTTGTCTCATTACGGTCCTGGGTAGCTCAATGGTAGAGCATTCGACTGTTAATCGAATGGTTGCCGGTTCGAGTCCGGCCCCAGGAGCCAATTACCATTATCATTACAAAAAGCCATTGTATCGAATGGCTTTTTTAGTTCCCACCGAAGTTTATCTCCATCCAGCAATAAGTTCGAAAGCGTTAAATTAATGATCGCGCGTTTTTGCTCCACATCGCCCTTTCCGAAAAGCATAGGAGCATGTTTCGAGAGCTTTAACAGATGAGCCATTGTTCCGTAGTATTCTTCTTCGATTTGTTCGATGTTTAATCGCTTGTTTTGAAGATTCTTCTGGGTGGCTTTATACTCATCAAATTTACGCTGATATAGGTCCTCAGGAATCTTCTCATCTAAGTAGTCTTCATATACTTTCTCAATACGACTCTGATACTTTTCTATCTCGGTATCCAAGGTTGCCAATGATGAATCTCTCATGCGAATTTTGTCTTGGTGTGAAGCTCGTAGAGCCTCGCTCACTTGCTTATACGCATTGCGTGGTATCTGGATAGATTTGAATAGTTCAGCAAGCTGAACGGTAAGTATATCCTCTGAAATATATGTAGCGTTATGTTTGCCTCTATATTGCGTACAATGCCCGTAAATATATTTACCTTTCTTCTTTTCAAAAGTAATTCTACAGCCACATTCCGCACAACTTATCAGCCCCCTATATGCATAGGGAAGTCCGCCCCACCTATGAGGTTTAACTTTGTACCCATTTCTGATCCGTTCAGCATCATCATATAGTTGTTTAGAAATGAGAGCTTCATATTTATGAGGGTACAATTGACCCTTAACGCGCATTACGCCGTAGTAAAACGGATTCTTGAGCATGATGTCGATACTGCTTTGATTAACTTTGATTCCAAAGTCTGATTGCCACTTCTTACTTATTTCTCGAAGTGATGTAAGTCCTGTTGCATATGACCTGAAAGCTTCTCTTACGGCTTCAGCCTTGAAGGTATCAATCTCAATCCATTTCTTACCTGATTCTTTAACTGTGTTCTTATAACCTATAGGTGCTACACCAGTCCATTCTCCATCTCGCCATTTCTGCTCAAACCGTCTTTTAACATTATCGCTGATTGCATCAGAGTAATATTGCGCAACGACAATTCCCATACCTAATCTGAGGAGATCGGTAGCTGGTGAGTCTTTATGAATGAAGAGGTTATCAGAGGGGAAGTGAAGTTCAATCTTACCAGATCGGTACAACGACTGCAGTATACGAACTTCATTTGAACTAGAATCACGGGTATATCTGTCAATCTTACCAAAAACTACAATTGCTGGATCATTATTGAGTTCAATTTCACGCACAACCTGACCGAAATAATCACGATTACCTTTGTATGCTGATTCTTTCAGCTCAAATAGCTTGAAGTCATATCCTCTTCGCTTAGCGTATTCCGTTAACCGAAAAGTCTGGGCAGGTAACGCATCTTTCTGATCATCAGTAGATACTCTGGCTAATAGAAACGCTTTCATTGGCTGCTCCTTAAATACAAAAAATGGACGGTTGTGGCTTTTCCAGTCCAACAACTTTGCAGCGTCTTTCTGAACACAACCGCCCATTAAGAGCAGAAATAAAAAGGCGCTGCGATATAGTATTAAACTGGAAAAGCCCTTTCATTTTACTACCGTTTGTATTTATTGGGCAATACAGAACCGATTGATTGGGTACTGTGATATCTTGCTGTGGTTTCTGTAGTGTTATCTGTATTAGATTGGCTCTTAGCACCTGAGTGCTGTCGGTGCTTAGAAGCTAACTTGAAATAGCTTTTTGTTAGCACAATGCCTTTTCGGGCTGCCTCATTGATCGTTGCATCAACCAATCTATCAAAATCAAGTAGATAGTGGCGCTTAGCAGGAATACCTTTACGCTCAACAGTCAGGAATCCAAATGCTTTACCTTTTTTGATCGCAAGCTTCTGCTGAGCTGATGTTAACCCGACTTCATCAATGAAGTCTTTCTCTGTTTTAAAAATGAACCCATCTTTCCGCATTTGCATGCCTTTCCAAAAAAGAAGCTGCACGATCATAACTGATAACGGATAGCCAAAAATCAAGACAAGTTTTGGTGGGATAGGCTTAGGCCCTTCTTGTCCCAGAAGGGCAAAAAACTTTATCTGCAACGGCTTTAAGCCCCTCGGCATATCTTCACTTGGTTTTCTCTGCATCACCACTCTCAATCTCAGCAAGAAGCTTAAAGAACTCAACTAATTGGTTAAGCTCTTGAGGATCTAAATCGCCTATCTTGTCCTGCATGATTAGCATTAAAGCAACTCATTGACGATAAAACGTTCTAAAACTATGCGCCCCTGTTAATCGTGATTGAAATAGATCTTTTTCAACGTAACGGTTAGTAAGTTATTTGTCCTAAAACCCTCATCAAGTTTTTTCTTTACTTCATTAGCTCTTAAGTAGAAGTTCTTGGTTTCTGCGACTTATTCGTTGCATAATCAAAAGATTCCTCTACTAATGTGTCAATAAGCAAGGGTGTGCTTCGTGGTATGCCTGTTTTGGTAAATAGTCGTGCGAGCAACTGGGCTTGTTTACCTTCAAATTTAATGTAATAACGTTCGTCAGCCCATAGAGTCTTAGTTTTATAATCATACTTCAATTCAGAAACAAGAATAGGAGTTACGGGAACCGGTGGCAAAGATTCCCTGATTATATTGATTGCTGCTGTATTTCTGTCAATTGCTTGGGACATGTATTCTAATCTTTCTTCAATAAGAAAGAGTGCTTTGAGATACCTTTGCTCAAGACTTTTATCAGAATGGTCGTTATCACCCATACAGATAGTATAGATCTTTTGCTATGATATGGAGGTCTAGATCAACACAGCTTGTAAGAAAGCCAATTTTTGATTGGTTGTACCCAAAAAGGGCAACCTCTCGAAAGCGCAGGGTACAACCTGTGTTGGTCTAGACAATCTAGAGGGGTTGTCCTTTTTTATTTCAGCCCCATTAACAAGGGAGCCATATGTCGGAGCATTCAAATAAAGCTAGACTAAATCAAATATCTTATTTCTGGACTATGCTTTTTGCGTTTCCAGCGTTTTCGGCGGCACTTTCTTTAGCAAGATCAGTGGAAGGTACTGTTGATTCGAATATGAATGTAGCGACCTTTGCACGCGCTACCAGCATAGTACTGGTCGTATTCATAATCTTATGGTCAGTCAGGCGTCTGCACGATGGCAATAAAAGCGGCTGGCGGGCACTCTTCTTGCTGCCACCAGCAACACTATTCTTTCTGATATACCTCTGGATACTTCCCAGTACTAAAGGCGAGAATAGGTGGGGCGAAGAGTCTAGGATAAGTCGTATCTACGGCATTCGTTTCAAGGGCGGAAGCAGAATCGCCGGAATAGTGTCTGTTACTTTGTTCATGATCTATCTTTCTGGATTGTTCTTCTCATTCCTACTCATGACAGGGGAATAACAATGGATCCAGTATTAAGCACTGAAGAGGCTCGAGAACTTCTTGGTAGCTCAGCCAAAAATATGACAGATATCGAAATTGAACAGCTCGTCTATGATTTAGACGTAATAGCAAAATACGCTCTACAAGAAGCTATAAAAAAACACCATGTCTTAAAAACAGAATAAACTCCTGTATTTAAAACACATAAGCAACCTTAAGTACTTAATTACCTCGTTAATAGGGTGTAGAATTGTTACATATGGACTACAAACGCGGATCAATATGGAGAAAATGGGACTTGCATATACATAGTCCAACTTCCTATCTTAACAATAAATTTCCAAGGCTTGGTGATGGGCAACCAGATTGGGAAACATATCTTAAAGAGATTGAATCAAGAGGCGAGATTGGCGTACTTGGAATTACAGACTACTTTTCTATTGAGGGATACAAGAAGTTACAAGAGTTTAAAGACAATGGGAGGCTGAAGAATGTTCACCAGTTGCTTCCAAATATAGAGCTAAGGCTTGATAACTTCGTTGATGACAAACGCATAAACTACCATGTAATTTTCTCAGAAACGCTCCCTGCGTCCCTGATTGAACAACAGTTTTTAGGCAACTTAAATTTCGTTTATGAAAACCGGCCGCAAGATACTCAGTATAAGATGCGAATAGATGAAACCAACCTCAGAGAACTTGGAAAAAAATTACGCGAAGAAGACAATAGCCTCAATGGCACTGAGATTGAAGTCGGTGCGGGCAATGCGGTAGTCAGTCTTGAGAATGTAATCAAAGTGCTGACAGAAGATAAGCGTTTTAAAGATAAGTACATTCTAGTTGTCGCGGAGCAGATCTGGTCAGACATAGCATGGGAAGGGCAAGATCACCAGACAAGGAAAACACTTTTACAAGCAAGTGATATGGTCTTCAGTTCTAACGCAAAGACCTCGCAATGGTGCTTGGGCAAAGACCCCTACAAAGAAGGCGAAGGAGCATTCCGAAAAGAGTTCAAAACTCTTAAACCATGCATACATGGTAGTGATGGGCACGAGCTAAACGAGCTTCTTAGGCCCTGCGCACTACGTGGTAAGAAAGGGCACGTATGCAACGACACCGACTGCGAGATGCGGTTCTGTTGGGTTAGGGCGAATCCTTCTTTTGAAGGTTTAAGACAACTCTTGTATGAGCCTGAGGAGAGAGTTTCGATTCAGCCAACAGATCCCACGTTCTTAAAAAGTGGCCTGTCCTTGGAATCAATAGATATTGAAGAGACAATCATCGATAAACACCTAAAGATTCAAGGAGTCCACATCCCTTTGAATGCTGACTTGATTGCAGTCACAGGAGCAAAGGGTTCGGGTAAGACTGCTTTTGTAGACCTACTCGCGAACTGCTACTTTGATAGGAAACAAAGCGATGATCCAAACTCTTTTGTAAAGAGAATCTCATCGAATACAGGTATAAGCCTTAAAGTCTCTCTAGAGTACGTCAACAATAACTCTTTTTCAAAAAACGCCCTAGAGGATAAGTTTGTTGACTTTGCGGATATAACTTATATTGCGCAAGCGGAATTAGAAGAAGCCATCTTCAAGAGTGGTGGGCTTAATAGCCAGATCCATGAGGTAGTATTCGGAAGCAAGGAAATAAAAGACTCTCAATTAGAATTTGAGTTTAAGAGCATCAGGGAAGAGAAGTCGTTTTTTAAAGAACGAATTAAGAAGCTTAACGAGTTAATTATCTCCCTTGAGTCCGAGACCAGCACCGAGAAAATAACGAACTTAGCAACGTTTGACAAGAAAACCAATGAACAATTAAAGGACAAGAAACAAAAGCTTCTTGAACTTGAAAAGAGCTTGAGCAAAGAGACTATCGATCTCGCAAAGTCCAAGCAGCAAGACGTACAGAATTTGAAGTTAGAAAAGTCAAAATATGAATCGACATTGTTACATTTACGCGAATTAGGGGACAAAGTTGAGTACGAATTATCTACTGTCAATGCATCTATAAAGCAGATTAATACCTCATTAATTGCCTTTAAGATTGATAAAACTATCCCGGAAATTGAAATTAATTCTACGACATACCAACCTATCTTTGAGAATGTGTCTAAACAAATTCACCAGAAACTAACTAAGACAATCACCGACTTGAAAACGAGCCAAGTGGTAGTAGAAAAATTGGAATCAACTACAAAAAGCCATGCGACCCTAAGCCAGGAAATTAAAGATCTTGAACATGCTTTAGAGCAGAATAAACTTAAGCGAGACAAGCTTAACGCCAACAAACTTGAACTAGAAGAACTTGAAGGTAGGCGCAATGAGGCCTTCGAAAAACTCATCAAGCAGTCGATCAGCCTCAAAGACAAGTACATCCAGATAACTAATACTTTTGGTGAGAATAAAGGGAAGATCCTTGAGGATGTTGAATTCTCGGCAACAATCAAATTTGATGCTGAGAAATTTGTTCAATTGGCAGAAGAAATTTTTGACCTTAGATCGGTCAATACAAACGATAAGGAAGGTTCTGATTTATTCAAAACACTTGAGGCTTACCGCAAGATTCGATCCGGAGACTCCGAAGAAATTCCTAACTTACTCGCTGAATTAGAGTCAATCAGGACTGGTCTAAAAACAAAACTGAAAAAATCACCTAATGTAAATCTGTTTAGTTTCTATCGATTTTTGTACGGTGAATACTTAACCGTGTACCCGTCAGCAAAGTACAAATCAGTGGCCATCGACAAGCTTTCTCTAGGCCAAAAGGCTACAGTTCTAATCAAGGTTTATTTAGCACAAGGTGAGCATCCAATTATTATTGATTCGCACGATGACCACCTCGACAACGCATTCATTATGGACGAGCTAGTTCCGGCCCTTAGGGAAGCAAAGAAAACTCGTCAAGTAATCATTGTCTCTAACAATGGAAATGTTGTTATCAATAGTGATGCTGATCAGTTAATCATTGCTGAGAAAAATGAATCTGAAATACACTACCTTGCCGGTTCATTGGAAGATGATGATATCCGTAAAATTGCTCTCAAGGTATTAGAAGGTGGACATACGGCATTCAAAAAGCGCCAGAAAAAATACAGAATAAACTAAAAATTTACGTGCGTTAAGCATAGAAACAGAGTAAGTTACTCGATTATCTACCTCAAGGAATCGAAAATATTGTCCATGATATCGTTTTCCGAACCTTCAATCTCACGGGATGACTCAAATGCGTCGTCGTTTCTGCTAAAGAATCCGGCTGCATCTTCCGGGGGTTCCATTAATGAGTCAAGGTAGCTTTCTAAGCTGGAGATTGGAACGGAGAATGCCTCGGCGACATCATGAAGTTCTGGTATGATATCGTCGTAATCATCTTCTGATTCAAACCTCTGCTGTATCTCGTTATCGAGCATTTCTTCAACGCTGAGTGTATTGTGAATCCCTTCTATAATGAATTCGGCAAAATCTCTTGTTGATGGATTCAATGTAAGCTCTTGGACTCTAGACAAATCATCATAATTTGAGCATACTTGTGCGACCTCTTCGGCTAAGTACTTTGTTTGCCCTGCATTTAATATATCTGCTAGGTGATATTCATAGATATATAAGGCATTTGTTGCAGAATTAATTATAAGTGAGCCTTCTTGTAGAGCGTTAACAATGTCTTGCACGACAACTTTTTCGATAGCCGGTGAGCTTAACTCGTTATTAGTTAAACGTTCGGCATGCTCAAAGAGATCTTCACTATAGTCATTGACTTGCATATCTTTATCAATAAATTTTAACTGATTACGCCTTGATAGAATCACACCAGAGATGCACTGCTTGATATTGTTTTCTACGAGGATCTTTTTTGTGAACGGATTCAAAAACATGTTTACTTTAGTTCCGAAAAGTTCACGGGCATCAATAGCAGGCTTATTGAAGGCGAAGCTATTTACAATCTGATTAAGATAAATTGCATTTTCAATGAGTCGTTTTTGGCTTTCAATTTTTTTCTCGAAATAGCGAAGCAAAAAGTCGTAAATAGTTGGGTTATAAAATCCAACAATAGTGGTGCTAGAAATTTGATTGGTTAGTAAGAATGTTCCATCAAGTATATCGATTGATTTTTCGAAGGACACCTCATCTATATCAGAGCTGTACGCCAAGACCGCCTTTCGCAGGTCACTTAAAGGTACACTTCCACCAAACGACATCATAACCAGAAGCAAGGCTCGTTCTGTTTGGCTTAGCTCGTTATCAACAATGCCTTTATATAAGCTCTCAGGGTAATCGAATACCTCGATAAGCTTATCGCAAAACTCTTCTGGCGTAGTATCTTGCCATAGGTTGTATCGTTTAATACCTTCTATCAGACGCGGAGAATAGTTTCGGTGCTTTACTATTTTTCTGTAGATATGATTACTTAGAAAATATTGCAAATGCTCCTCTGGAATGTCCCATCGAGATACATGCTCGTATAATATGCGTGCTTTTGTCTCGAGGGGATACTTTGTGAGATCAACAATGTACTCTCGCTCTCGCGTTGTTCTTTCTCGTAATATACGAGAGGTCTCAGCGGCTTGACGTAAGATATACTCGCGTGTGGTCATAATTAGGGCTTTGTTTTTCTTCGAGCGTTCGATGTGTCGCAAGAAATTTGCAAATACGGTACTCTCATGCCGATCGAGTCCAGACTGCAAAAAATTTTCACCAAGAAAGTCATCGAACAAAAACAACTGTTTCTTGTCGGGATCAGCACTCAGTAAGGTGATCGCATCATTGAAGTCTCGTGGTATAGATATAAGCTCCTCAAAGCCATTCTCCTCATCGCCAAGCAGTAAAAACGACATAACATTTGCTAATGTTGTTTTACCAACTCCCGGTTGTCCTGCGATGATTATATAGCCATACTGACGAAGCTTATCGAGTGCTTCATCCATCACTGGCAACGGAGCGTACTGCCTAAGCGTTTCTTTAATTTCTAATTCAGTTAGATGTCCGTAGTTCCCAATGTTTGAATGTACGATTCGTTCGAGTACGTTCGTACTCAGAAGCCAGAGCTTATAATGTCGCTTCTCGACACTTGAATGCTTCGCAAGTAATGAATTGATCTGTCTTGGGGTAATAATATCACTTTTACTCACCATATATGGAGAGAACGCATCAAATATCAGATCTACCTTGGATGGGCTTAAATCTACAGAGCATACAATAATATACCTGGTTGGTTTCTCTTTTAAGTGGTCGATTTTTGGGCGCTCATGATGGATAAGATTGTTTACTAATTTTGAGGCATCGGTATAGCGTTTACACTGAACGATTGTAGTTGTTTGACCTTTAGGGCGAGAATAACGTAAATCAATTCCACCATCACGTCCACTTGCAAAAGATTCATAGATTACTCCATGCTCAGCAGATAAAATGTCTTTGGCTAACTCTTCAAATTCATCAGGCGATAGCATACTGAAACTATAGTTATTCATATAATAATCTTAACATTTGTTATAATCGTAGCTAATGAATATAAAGTACTAAAAAATTTTGCGCGCATACTTAGTACAGAGAGTAGGGAATAAAAAGAGAAGGTGGGGTACGTTCTACCGGCTATCACGCGGCGATAAGTCGTAAAAGTTCTTTTACAACATACATAGTGCAACAGGGTCATCGTACAATATTCGACATTGTACAACGCCCTAATCTGTTGCCATTAGCTCAGGGGGGGATAGGCTCACTAATGCAGAGAGGGAGTGAGTGATAGAAGGATCTACCTCTGTTAGTTGTTTAAAAGAGTTGCGAAGAACGTCCATCAATGGGAGCCAAAGTAAAAGCCCTAGCCATTTTGGTTGGGGCTTTTACTTTGGGATTCTGAGAATCAGAATCTCGAACCGGAGGTCGTCGTAGCGAAAACACGCGCAAGTGCTTGCACTGAGCATGTTTGAGTGGAGAAGCGACGAGCAAAGCGAGGGAAACGCTGTCCGGCCCCGCCTACAGGCAAGCCCAAAAGCCAAGAATTGACTATTAAATCTTATATGTTCTAGTTATAATAATGACAGGCTTAGATCCACGAGTTGAAGCTATGAAAATGGCAATCGACATGATTGGGGTGGAAAACCCACATATCTATTATCCTGGTTGCGGTGATGATTTAAGCTTTGAAGGCTTAGGCAGAATAACCTATGTTGATATTGCACGTTACGCTGGCAATAAAGCAATCATTCAAGCTAACGCCACGACGTATAAGGTGGAGGATGAAGTAGACATTGTTGCTATGTTTGACCTAGGAGACAAGGGCAAAGAGAAAGTACTGACAAACTTAACTTTATCTGCCGGCGGATTAGTGCTGTGGAGAAGCTACAATGCAAGCGTTCCGGAATTAACAGGACCTTCCATGACTTTCGAGAGCTTAACTGGTGTATTTGTTGCAGATAAAAATGGGACTATTTACGAGAATACTAATCTAGAACAGTTCTTTGAATTTACTCCACTTAATCAAATTAGCCCCAACATATTAGAAAAATTAACAAAGTACTTTCATGAACGTGGTCAGGACTTACCATCAGAAGCAGCTGAGGCATGGGCTAAAGTCAGAGATACTTGTAATTTTAGGCATGTTCCACAATATGTAAGAGGCGAACTTTGGCGAACATTTGCATTCCAGCCACAAACATAAGACTTTTGCGTTAATCAAGTTGTCAAGTAAGTCCATTTGGGCTCATTCCTAAATATTGCTTGATTACAGCTATGTTCTAGGTTCCAGAGGTCCGTCCTGTAGATCTTCTAGATCATAATTTGCAACTTCCAAGAATATCTCGCTATTACTAGCTCCACGCGCATAGACATGATAGTAGCTTTTTGCGACATCAATTTTAAGCACATTCCGAGAAGGCATAATGCGACTATAGTACAATTCAACTTTTTCTAATCTGTTAGAGGACGGACCTCATAGCAAAAATTGAGGCCTGTCATATGGGGTGTTAAATTGGTCCTTGATAAACTATTCTTATGGTATATGGTAATAATGATTAACGGCAATCGCGATAAAAAGGAGCTATTTTTATTATGATAAGTACCGAACGGCTGCGCGTAATCGCTGATCAACATATGGGCCAGGGCGGCCTTTTTGTTTATGAACGAGAGACGATGACTGCTGCTGCAGAAATATTACTCTCAGCTAAAATGCCTTACGGAATGACTGTCCGCTATGCTGTCAAAGCCAACCCTCATCCTGAAATTATTCAGCACTTTAACGGTCTCGGGCTACATTTTGATGCGAGTTCACCCCAGGAATCAGAGCGATTACTCGGCTACGGCATTGAGGGAGAAAAAATTAGTCTTTGCCCACAGATTCTACAATCTTCTCCAACCACACAGGCTGTTTTAGATCATAAAGTTTTGCCTGTTGCAACGTCACTCAAACAGATTGATACATTGCACCAGCTCAACAAAACTTCCATAGCTGTTCGTATCAACCCCGGAAAGGGTTCAGGCCACAATAATCGTACAACCGTCGGTGGCCCAGTCAGCAGTTTTGGCATATGGCACGAACAGTTGCCCGAAGTGCTTGAATCTGTCAAGCAAAAAGGCATGTCCATTAATAGGGTTCATACCCACATTGGCAGCGGCGTCGACCCAAGCGTTTGGCAAGATACGATTCAAAGAAGTCTAACCGTAGTTAAAGCTGTACCAACAGCAACGACTCTTGATGTTGGTGGTGGGTTCAAAATTGCCCGCATGCCAGAAGATAAGCCGACAGACATGATGAAGGTGCTGGAGATCTTTGCCCATGAACTAAGAAAATTTGCTGATAAAACAGGGCGGGGGCTGAGGCTTGAGATCGAGCCGGGTACGTGGCTCGTTGGCAACGCCGGCACATTGCTTGCCAGAATTGAAGATATAGTCTCAACTCCAAAATACAACTTCCTTCGGCTAAACGCGGGGATGAACGCAATTCTCCGGCCATCAATTTATGGCGCACAGCACCCAATTGAGGTTCTAAATGATGAAACTATATATCAAGATTACGTTGTAGTCGGACCATGTTGTGAAAGCGGAGACATACTAACACCAGCAAGCGGCAACCCAGAAGAAGTAAAGCCAAGAATGTTGAAAAAAGCGAAAATTGGCGATTATGTTGCTATCCGCGGAGCTGGCGCGTACTGTGCAAGTATGGCCCCTGTGCAATACAATGACATTCCGAAAGCGACCGAGATTGTTGTCTGATTATTTACAGATCTGAAACACTAAAATCAGTGACAGAAAAGCCCATTCCCCAGAGTCCCTATAGGCCCCTAGAGGTCCGTCCTCTAACAGATAGGGAATTGTTGCGTTTTGAATGGCCCTAGAGGACAGTCCTCTGGATTCCTGGCTAAGTAATCCTACTAATTTATGGTTGTATAATACAGCTATGAGGAGTGAGGAAAATACCACAAGAGCAATTGCAAGAATTACTAACCCTAAAGCAAGCAAGTGAGCTACTAAAAGTTCACCCCAACACGCTTCGTGCCTGGGACAAGAAAGGCCCCCTTAAAGCAATTCGGATTGGTGAGCGAAAATTGAGACGCTACAGGAAGGAAGACTTGATGAAATTTACGGAGCATAAAAAGTGAGCGAGCATATTGCAGATAACATTAAGGTTGTCTTTTTTGACCACGACGATACGCTCGTTGGCACTATCGGTACGAAATGGGAGCAACACAAACACGTAGCACGAACTTTCTATGGCAAAGAGCTTACTGACGATGAAATAAAAGAACATTGGGGTAAGCCTTTGAGAGAGCTTGTATGTCTACTGTATGGCACGGACGACGTAGAACAAGCTATGGCTCACAATACAGCAACACACGAGGATTTTCCGAAGGAACTATTTACGGCAACGATACCGACGCTTCGTCATATAAGTGCTACTGGAAAACTCATAGGCATCATTACCGCAACAAGCCGTTTTAGTTTTGAGCATGACCTAACATTGCACCAAATACCAAGGGAGCTGCTTGACTATACGCAAACAGCTGACGACACACCATATCACAAACCCGACCCTAGGGTTTTTGAACCTGCTCTAGAATGGCTAGCCGAGCAACAAATACGCCCCGACGAAGTAGTTTACGTTGGCGACGGGTTACACGATATGCGAGCTGCCAAAGGAGCTGGATTTAGCTTTCTTGGCGTTGAAACTGGTTTAGTGACTGCCGGACAGTTTCAGGCTGAAAACGCTAGCAGTATAGCCAACACCAGCGAGCTTAAAAAATGAAAGATAAAAGACTAAAAATTGTCATAAACAAGCCAGTTAGCGAAGTGTTTGATTTTACCGTTAATCCTGATAATACGCCCAAGTGGATTGACGGCATAGTGACAGAAGAAACAAACGAAACACCGCCAAAGATAGGCACAATCTACCGCAATAAAGGCAAAGGCGGTAACCGGAACGAATACAAGATGACCGCTTTTGAACAAGACAAAATGTTTGAGCTAAGTCGCATAAACAGCAACTATCACGTCCGTTACACGTTTACGCCAACGGACGATGGCGGTTGTGAGTTTGAGTATTACGAATGGGTTGATGAGGACGAACTAGACAACACTTTCTCGCAAGATGTTTTAGAGAAATTAAAAAGTATCATGGAGCAGACATGCAACTAGAGTACGTTTGGACCAAAGACAATCTGCACCCTGTTCTAGAGGGCAGTCCTTTGAACCCTTCTTGCACGAAGCGTTTTGAAAGCAGTGTCTGCTCATAACACTACGGCCGTAAAATACGCCCATAATAATAACTGGCGCAAATTCACTTCATAGAGCTGCAACCTCACTATCCGCCAGAGCTGATCTCCAGTAAGACTTTCCTGTACAATTGCATATTTGACATATTAGCAATCATAATCTATAACTAAAGGATATTTAGGAGAAAATTTAATGGATAGCCCGGTTTCTGCTATACTGCATGAACCATCGGACTTCGTTCGAGAAGTGTCTGCTGATGCGATTAAGTTTTACGTAAACGGATTAAGTAAAATTTATTTACCTGATGGTTTCAAGCAGGCAAATGCAGGCGTTCTTGACGTTGAATGCTGGAAGCCCGAAGATAGGCTTTGTGGTAAGTTTGGACGTTTTGCTCTGCTGCATGCAGTAGAAGGTGCGCAAGCTCAACTTGATGACATTCTTATGATGGGCACAACCATAGGGTTGTCTGGTGTTTCCCATTACGGTCTTTGTATGGCTAGTTTGCGTCACAACAGATTAGAAGCACAAGCTTTACACATTCTACGCAGTCGGGGCCTTGACAAGGGGATTAGTGTTGAGCCAGCTGATTACGGCAGCACAACTATCGTGCTCGATAAAAGTGGCAAGCCACAATCTGTTGTTGTGGATGGTTCAAGTGTGGAGTTTGGAAGGGCGAATACAGAGGGCCGAGAACGAACATGTGAATTATTTAGACGACTACTTGGTGGCGATATTGGTGTGGATAACGCAGAACCTAGCCCCAGGGAGTTTGGGCGAATTATTAGTTCTTAGCAATATGGGCTTTGATATTGGGTTTTGTACTTACCTAGACTTGGCGTTACCTATTGACCCTAATGACCGTGTAACTCCTAACCAAGCAAGTGACGGAAAGCTGTATTGGGTTGACTATATTCTTCGACAGGGAGAACATCTTGCTGATAGGCAGCGTTCTGGTGGTGCTGATGGCTCTGGAGAGCTCTAGAAATTGACTCAGTAGCATCTAGCATAAATACTTACTTGTCGGCTATAGAGAAGAATCTACTTCTCAAAATGAGCTTTAATCGGGGTGACTGTTACGCCAGTTGGTTCTAGAGGTCCGTCCTCTAACAGATAGGGAATTGTTGCGTTTTGGCGATCAGCTAGTTCGTATTTTATCCTCTGTGGGGGGGTAGTCCTCTAGACCCGCAGCGGTTAGCTACCACTTGAGATGATATCTTCTCTTAAATGAGCAACTGCATAGCAATTGCTCTCGCTTTAGGTAGATTAGGGTTGTTAGAATAAGCCATGGTAGGCTCCTTTCCTTGTAATTATTTAGTAGTAACTACAGTTTAGGATGCCTGCCATTTATGTTGCAAAGGTGTTGAGTTAGTACGCGACTAATTCAATATTCCACATAAGAGCTGATGAATATAAAGAGATTATTCAACGCTTTGTAGACGCAACAGAAGGCGCACTAATAGAAAGTGGCTTCTAGAATCTTGGGATAATTAGATAACGTATTTACCGGCAAAGGCTTAGCTTGTTTGTAGAATCAGTATTGCGGAGTGTGTAAATTAGCCAGAGGTGGTGGGATTTGTGGCGTGGCAACAGTGGCCTGTTTTGTTATAATCAAGATATGCAAAAAGTAGCTACAAAAATTTTTATTTGCGCGTCAATCCTTTTTGGGGTGCTTGGTATTTTCAACATCTTTGTACACCCTGATGAAGAAACACTGGTGTTTAAACTGTTCTTGAGTTCGGTATTTGTTATTCTGCCTAGTTTTGCACTGAGTATTGCCGGCAAATATCTAAGCAACAAATCTTGAGTGACATTTCATTGGCTGGTTTATGAAGTGTCATATGTGTGTTTTGGGCGCTTAATAGCAAGTGCAGCCAGACGATATCATTTGCTCAGGCTTTTTATTTAGCTAAAAAGGCTAAACATCGCTGCGCGCGCCTACTCTTAACAGGGTATACAGCATAGTGCTCAGCAGTAGGGCCAGGAGGTGCTTGCCATGTAGGCGTACAATATAAGTGTAATTAACGAGGAGAGTTAGAGATGAGTGCAACAGAAAAAGTTACATATTTACTATTAGTAGTCGGGGGGCTGAATTGGGGGTTAGTAGGTGCATTTGATTACAACCTTGTGGACAGCATTTTTGGGGTAGAATCTGCGCTATCTAGAATTATTTATGTCGTAGTGGGACTAGCAGCGGTATACGGTGTTTACTCAATTGTATCTATGATGTCAAAGGGTGACAAAGCTTAACAAGCCTTCACGCAACACATAAAAACAGAGCAGGGCAGCAGAAATCTGAGTTGCCCTGTTTTATTTTGGTCTTATTCAACTGGTCTCGTCATTTGGCAAATTAGTTTTTGCTAATCTGCGCAGATAACAATAGCCTCTTTAGAACTTTTTCAAGCGGCCGAACTTGTACCCTAACGCAGTCTGGGACAATTGCAGTATATGCCCTCAGTAACCGAATATATGGATCCTGCTGATTTAGCCTGCGCAACGCCTGGAATGGCTGAAACATAACCCCTGGGAGGCGATCCTGTGGGTTGAGGTGAGACACAAGTTCCTGTAACGGTACCATGGTAAGCCTATCCTTTGGTCGCAACAAACCTTTTAGGCCATATAAGGCAAGCTGGGTTTGGGGTGGCAGTGTTTGAGCTGAGACACCAAGGACTGTCTCCCCTCTGATTGGTTCCATAACCTCTGGCCTAACAGGTTCACAAAATGTTTTTCTTGGCGAGGTTAATATCCAGTCGCCACGATCCATTACTACTTGGACAAATTCATCATGCGTACAAAAATCCACCTCGAATGGCGCTTCTGTATATCGCCCGGCTACTTCTGGCATGCCTAAAAGGTCTATGTCGCGGGCCTTGGCGCCTGATCGTTCTACCGGTTCGCCTCTAATACGAAACTCACGCTCTGGGTCCGATCCGTACCAATGGTAGAGTACCGCTCTCCCAAGCGAACCAATAAGTGTCTCTTGTTGCACAGACATTGTTTCAAGCTGCGCCGCCAACCCTTCCGGCGTGTGTATGGTAGGATCAAAAAGTCTCATACTCATATGTTATATCATACTTTACGTATTATACTAGCCCTGTGCTTTGGGTGTCTCAAGTTATTTTGTAGGCCAGAAAAGCGAATTAACGTGCTACGGTGTTTTCGGGCTTGGCATTCCTCCAAGAGTATTTATTGCGGAAAATGTTGCGCTCAGTTACAGCCAATAGCCGGCTTAGCCCCAGTTGCGCCCCCTGTGTGTTATTATTCAGTAATGAGCAAACCGACCGGTTCACACATTCAGCCTTTGAAAATGTGGAACATCTCAGCAGGGCTATTGCACCTAGCATCGCTGATTGCGGTCTTAAGTCTTTCTAACAATTTTTCCTTGCCCATAACCGCGACGTACATGACGGGGCCTCCCGGAACAACCTTTACCGAACCGATCCTGTTGTTCAGCAGCAACGTCAGCTATACCGTGGCTCTCTTTTTGGGACTATCGGCGTTTTTTCACTTTCTTGTGTCGTCAAAAAAATTCTTCCCTAGATATGCGGAAGGGTTAAAACAAAGTCGTAATATATTCCGCTGGGTAGAGTATTCGCTTAGTTCCTCGCTGATGATTTTTTTGATCGCCCAGATAAACGGCATCAGCGACTATGCGGCACTTATGGCTATTTCCGGCGTGAATGTATTGATGATTTTGTTTGGCTGGCTGCAAGAAAAATACGCTCAGCCTGGCAATGGCCAATGGCTACCATTTATATTCGGCTCTATTGCCGGGGCTATTCCTTGGATAATTATAGTAACTCAACTGCTTTCTCCAGGTGGGCCCGAAGGCGCTTCTGCTCCTGGCTTTGTGTATGGAATTGTGATTTCGCTCTTCGTATTATTTAACTGTTTTGCGTTAGTCCAATACAAGCAATATAGGGCAAAGGGTAAGTGGGCTAATTACTTAAGGGGTGAGAAAGCCTATATAATTCTTAGCTTTGTGGCCAAGTCGTTGCTAGCTTGGCAAATATTTGCTGCTACCCTGGTCGGCTGATAAAAGTTCTGTATAACCTATATGGCCTGTGCTTGTCTTCTGTTGCAAATTGACTTAGCCAGCGCGCTTACTTTTGTTGAGCGCCCATTGCACTGACGGACTAATTGGCTTATCTGTACGGTGGATACAGCCGATCCAGCAGCAGGGACGACGTTTACCTTCCCTTAACTCTGTAATGGTGCGCTCAATGTGGTTTTTCCTTGTCTCCGGCTGCTTCACAGTTATTGTCCAGCAAATCCACTCATTCCGCGCCAGTGGCGTAAGACCCTGCCACAGCTTCAGAGCGGGTTCGTTAGCCATTAAGGCTTTTCGTAAATCCGCTGGGACTTCATGCACTACGCCCCTGGCAATTTCTTTTTTAGTCATAAACTTATTTTACCCAAGTTTATGATTTATGCTAACCAGGCAGAAGTTAGCTAATAATAGTTAGGGCTCAACCACAAACAGTTTATTCTAGCTGGTTGCCAAACCCTGTATTATTAAGTAGGGAATTATTAAATCTTTGGGGGGGTAGGTCATGAATTACAAAGCGGCATTTAGTGGGTTTTCGGTAGATAACTTAGCGAAAGCCAAAGAGTTTTATACTAAAAAACTAGGATTGAAATTAACCGACGAGCGAATGGGCCTAGGCTTTGATCTGCCGGGCGGGGGGCAACTCTTTATTTACGAAAAACCGGACCATGCGCCAGCTAGCTTTACGGTTCTTAACTTTGTGGTTGATAACATAGAGCAGGCTGTCAAAGAACTAAAAGACAAAGATGTGGAATTTGAAAGTTACGACGAGGAGATGATCAGTACCGACAAGCAGAACATCGCCCGCGGCAAGACAAGCGGTCAAGGCCCGGATATCGCCTGGTTCAAAGACCCCGCAGGCAACGTTCTAGCAGTATTAGAAAGTTAAGGAGGAATTATGCAAAAAATTACAGCAAATTTGTGGTTTAATGCAAACGCTCAGGAGGCCGTGGACTTTTATGTTTCGGTTTTTCCAGACGGTAAGATTATAAACACTACTTATTATCCGAAAAGCACCAGGGAAGGCTTGGCCGACTTTCAGCAAGAATTTGCTGGCAAGGTGCTAACAATTGACTTTGAGCTGTTTGGTCAGCGTTTTACGGCCGTCAACGCCGGACCAGAGTTTAAGTTTACCGAGGCTGTGTCGTTTCTGATAGCTTGCGAGGATCAGGAAGAGATTGATTATTACTGGGGGAGACTTTCAGCGGCCCCAGAATCAGAACAATGTGGTTGGCTCAAGGACAAGTACGGCTTAAGCTGGCAGGTAGCACCCAAGAATATGGACGACCTCATCAAAAAGCCCGGCGCTTTTGCACGGATGATGGAGATGAAGAAAATCGTAATCGCCGATTTGTAATAAACTATCTATATGACAGACGTTAGTGACTACCTTAATAGAGCGAGCTCAGCGCAAAGAGTGGAACTTGAGAAGATTAGACAAGCTGTGAAGCGGTTGGTCCCCGATGCCGAAGAAGTTATAAGCTACGGCATCCCTACATTCAAACACAACAAGCGGGCATTGATATACTACGCCGCCTACAAAGATCATATGAGTATACATCCTGCGTCGGATAAAATGATCAAGGTGGTCGGCAAAGAATTGGCCGGCTTCCGTACGGGCAAGGGAACTTTACGGTTTACAGAAAACGCCTCCATCCCAGAGCAATTGCTTAAAGAAATCGTTCTCTTCCGTCTTGCCGAAATTTCCAACTAATAATTTAGTAGTGCTGTCAAAATAGACTTCTTTATGAGTATGCTGATTTTATTATGTTGATCGGTGTGAACTGAGCTTCAACCAGCCCAAACAGGCCAAAAAACCATGCCACTAACTGCAACATCATTTTAACTTTGATTATTCTAAAATATTGTTGACCTATCCGCGCTTTACTGATAAAGTACAGTAGTAAATCAATGTTAAGAGGGTTCCGCGTACTAACACGCGGGGCCTTTTTAATTAAAAGGAGTTAAGTATGTATTCAAATGACGTAGGGCAGGTTTTAGCAGCAACAACGACTTCTGGTAGTGGCATAGTATTACTACCTAACACAGCAGGGAACACTTTAGGCACTATTCTAGCTTACTCAGCTATAACAATCGGCATCCTAGCTTTAACAAGCCAGTTGGCGGTTCGGATTGCACGCCGCGTCACACGATAGTTTTTACTACTATTCAGACTAAGCTAGCTATACGCATGAAAAAATTACGTATCAATGTATGGCAGAACAGAGCAAATACCCTAACTATATTTGCTCTGTTTTTACTTGTTGTGGGGTCTGCATATTTTTTAGTTCCTGATCTAGCTGCGGCACATAAACGCTCTGTGGGCGAAAGTATCAACTCGCAAAGATTAGCCGAAGTCGAGCAGGATACAAAACAGAATAACGACCTACGGCTAGAAAATCCTGTGCGTCTTAGTCTGCCTCGGCTAGAACTTGAGAAGGAAATTAAGCAGGGCTTTTATGACAAAAATAGTGGGAGGTGGACACTAGATAAACAAAATGCATTCTGGATGAATAGCTCCAAAACACCCTTGGTGTACGGTCACAATATTGAGTCTGTTTTTAAGCCGTTGGGTGGCGTGGCTGAGGATGAAATACTTATTGTGGAGACGGGCGGAGGCAAAACATATCTGTTCAAATACGTTAGCGACGAAACAGTCGAACCTTCAGCATACGCCGCGACCCAGAGATTTTTACCCAATACTTTTTTGATCATGACTTGCTCCGGCAAAAGATATGAAAACAGAAGGATACTACACTTTCTATTTGTGGGAGAGCTAGAGACACCCGCGAATCACGTGAGGACAAGCTGATGGTTTGGGCGCATGTATTTTATGTACTAATTGCTGGCCTCAGCCTGCTTAATTTGACACGCATTTTTGTCATGCTGATAGCTTCTGATGTTTACGATTTTAAGATGATTCTTAAGCAAAGGCACAAAAAGAGAGCATACAAACCTATGATTTCGGTGATTATACCTGCTTATAATGAAGAGACCGGAGTACTGCGTACAGTAAGGTCGGTTTTGGATAATGCCTATCCAAACATGCAAGTTATAGTCGTAAACGATGGCTCAACGGACCGTACATTAGCTTTTTTACGCGCATTTCAACGGAAAAACCCGGGCACTTTTTCAGTCATAAATCAGACAAACGCCGGAAAGGCTGCTGCTCTAAATCGAGCTATTAATAGGTGGGCCAAGGGCAGCCTGATAATGGTTCTAGACGCTGACTCTATACTTAGTCCGGGCAGCATAGCTAAGATGGTTAATCATTTTCGGGATAAAAGAATTATTGCAGCTGCGTCTAATGTCAAAATCATCCCCACGCGGAAAGTCCTTGGCATAGCCCAACGATTTGAATACCTTATATCGTACAGAATGAAGCGCGCACTCAGTATGCTTAATATGGAATATATAGTCGGAGGAGTTGGTTCTACCTTTAGAAAATCTGCATTACTAAGGGTGGGTGGCTACGATACAGATACAATGACAGAAGATATTGACCTGACTGTTAAACTGATAAAAAAGCACGGCAATAAGTATTATCGTATACATTATGCTGCTGATTGTGTGGCATATACAGAACACGTTTTAAACCTACGCTCGCTTATAAGACAAAGGTTCCGGTGGAAGTACGGACGCTTTCAAACCCTGCTAAAAAACTACAAAATGCTATTTAGCAGATCAGAGAAGTACGATAAGCGATTAACCTGGTATCAGCTCCCGTATGCATTGTTCGGTGAATTTATTTTATTAATTGAACCTCTGTTGATTGGATATATTCTATACGTAACCTTAAGGTTTTCTGATATGAGCTCGTTACTGAGCGTATACATAATAGTCACAAGTTTTATCTTTTTGCTCTTGCTGGGTGAACAAACAGAAAAGTTGTATACGAAAATTATACTGGCAGCCTTGTTACCTTTTGCTTACTTTCTAATGTACATACTTTCGCTAGTAGAGTTCATTGCACTCTTCCAGTCCATAAAAGACTCAAAAAAATTAAACAAAAATGATGCGGGGCAAGCCTCGTGGGAGCATGTTGAGAGATCGGGCAAACCGGTAACTTTGTAAAATCAGGCAGCGCGTAAGATTTGCTACTTACGCAACTAGTTTTTGCATGGCAAGACCAGGCTTTGCGTCTTATAGTCTTAAGTAAATATGATAAACATATTTACTTATTTGACCTCAAAAACCGCCTCTACACTAAAGCTGATTTCTTGCTCACCAGACAGTATGGGTGGGGTAGAAGAAGTTGCACCGTCTAACGACACTGCCTCTCGGCTAAAAGGCACTATGTCACCACTAACCGTATCTTTAACCTCCAGCACCTTCCCGAGCCTACCACTCAATTGCCTAGCAGTTCTTTCTGCTCGCTCCTTTGCATCTGCAATGGCTTTATCTCGGGCCTCATTCTCGAGTTGCTCGCGTTTTTCATTTGAGAATGTTGGATACGGCGTAATGCTGCCCTGCGGGCTGGTTGTTAGCAAATAATCCTGAACCTTCTCTGCGAGCTCCTTGTTAATTGCTTTGACCGTTAAGTGGCTTGTAACGGCATTCTCGCCTCTTTTAAGCGGCTCAACATATGGCTGGTCATAGGCGCTGGTTTGTAGCTCGATGTATCTCTCTTCTATGCCGAGCCGTTTTAGCTCCTCCACGATTTGTGCTATGTGTGCATTTAATTCTGCGATTGCTTTGTCTCTATTTGCATTATCCTTTTGATACATTGGCGTAAATTGGTAGTAGTCAGGCTGGGCCTTGATACGAGCATGCCCGGCGACTGTGATTTTACGTGTTTCGCCAGATACGCGCCAAGGCTGCCATGCCCCAAGCATGGCGATAATCACTACAGTAAGCACGATCGTGATAGCTTTTAGGTCGACAGTAATTTTTATGCTTTTATTCATGAATAAAGTGTATCACAAAATAACCACAGCTTCGGTGGCAGACAACACATCAAGACGGACTGTTAAAAATCTTATAGCAGCCAAATCTTGCTGCACGTAGTATACAAAGTGCCAATCGGCATTAATGGAAAGGATGGTAATGTTATGGGTGTTTTACTTTGGGTGATTTTTGGAGCATTAGTGGGCTGGATCGCATCACTCATAATGAAGACTGACGCCGAACAGGGTGCAGTGATGAATATAATTGTAGGTGTTGTTGGTGCGTTCATTGGTGGCGGGCTTTCCAGTATGCTCGGAGGGCCGGAAGTTACCGGGTTTAACCTTACTAGTATCTTGGTGGCAACACTAGGCGCGGTCATATTAATCTTTTTTGTACAGCTCTTTCGTGGACGAAAATCCGAGCTTTAATAAGGGGAGGGGGATTATTGGGGGGATTATGAAGTTGACAACAATTTGGAATGGTACCGACAAGCCTAAGCCAGACAAACACAGGCAACACGCCAGCTGGGGTCAAAACATTTACCCTAGAGCATATAGCTTGGATGGTGAAACAGACGCTAATGACGAACTGCCTGATGAATTTACGAATTTTTTGGACGAACCCGAGCCACCGTTTCGTCGTCATATAAATATGAGGCATGCTTACTGTTCATAGCGGAGAGCGTCAATCGGGTCTTTGCGTGCCGCTTTCAATGCTGGGGCAACTCCAAAGAACAGCCCAACTATCAGTGCTATACCACAGGCAACTATGACTATAGGCCAAGTAACAACTGGCCGAAGGTCTGTAAAAATCCGTAGCAAGAAGTTAGCGAGCAAAGCAATGATAACGCCCAGGATACCCCCCAGCAAACTAATAACAGTAGCTTCCGTGAGGAACTGATACAAAATTTGGCGATTGGTGGCCCCAACCGCCTTTCTTATGCCGATCTCCTTAGTACGCTCAGTAACCGACACTAGCATTATGTTCATAATCCCTATGCCACCTACCACAAGGGATATAGCGGCCACAGCAGATATCATGCTTGTAAGAACGTTCAGAAAATTATTGGCGAGTGCTAGGTTTTCATCTTGTTTAAGTACCGTGAAGTCCTCTTGACCCGCTCGTGCAGTTTTAAGAGCTTGGGCTAGGGCTGCGACCGTATCATCCATGTGTTGTGCGTCTGTGGGACGCGTTAGTATCTGATAAATCTGAATTGTCCCGCCCATTGTTTCCTGGCCGGCCTTATATGGTATAAAAATCGCATTGTCGTAATCTGCGCTTGCCACGAAAGCGCTGCCGTTACTGAACTTGTCAAAGATGCCTCGCACTATAAATTCACGGTCCCGAATTATTAAAGATTTTCCGAGAGGCACGTTCTCACCAAATAAACGCTCTGCTACCCGCTGACCAATCACCGCGCTATTCGCCTTGAGTTCGTTGTCGGCGAAAAAGCTCCCGTAAGCCAGCTTCTGGTTAAGCACTAACGGAACGCCCTCAGTAGCTGCAATGATTTCTGCTCCCTCGTACTCGTTACTTGCGGTTTTCGCCAGTCCCACGACTCGCCCAAAAGGCACAACAGGCTTAACACTCGGTATTTGCAGAACTGCTTTGTAGTCTGCTTCTGAAAAACTGACACCACCTTGAACGTCCAGTGGGTTAAAGTTGGTTATCTGACCGTTGTGGTCACGCTTAATACGCCCGCCAGGCAAAATAGTTATAAGATCATCGCCACGCTGCTTGATTTGCTCAGATACTTGGTGCTTCACGCCTTCGCCTATACTCACGATGGTTACCACTGAGGCGACGCCGATCACGACGCCAAACATAGTCAACAGGCTTCGCCACTTATTGCTTCGGATAGCTGCACGGGCTAGTTTTAAGTACGTACCAGAGAACATTATTTGGCCACTCGTTTCTTGCGCGGACGCTTGAATGATTTAGTTTTTATTTTTTTAACCTTTTTTGATTTATTTTGAGCTGCGTCGCTAGACAGCGCTTTCATGAGGGCTGACACCCCGGCCAAATCATCGTCTACAGTTTTACGCTGCATAAAATATAATTTGCGAGCTAGAGCGGGTATGCGACCAACCTGTGTCTGCTCGTCTGCGATTATAAGCCCGTCACGCATAAACACTACACGGCTGCTATAGCGCGTCAACTCGGGGTTATGGGTCACCAGCAAGATTGTATGGCCCATTTTGTGTAGATCGCTTAGAAGCTCCATTACCAGCAAGCTAGAGGCGCTATCAAGATTGCCTGTTGGTTCGTCAGCAATTATAACGTCTGGGTTATTAACAAGAGCCCTGGCAATCGCGACTCGCTGTGTTTGCCCGCCACTAAGCTGCTTTGGCATGAAGTATTCTCTGTCAGCCAGCCCAATTTGTTCAAGAACAGCGCTGGCCTGTTTTAGCCGCCGAGTTTGAGTCATGCCTTTATATGCAAGGGGGAGTGCAACGTTTTCCAGAACGTTAAGACGGGGGATAAGATTTGACGACTGAAAAACAAAACCTAGCGTATCGCGACGCAACCGAGCACGGCGGGCCACGCTCATGTGACTAATAAGCCTGCCGTTAAACGTATAGGTCCCGTGAGTAGGTCGGTCTAGAAGGCCAATCATGTGCATGAGTGTGGATTTTCCGGAACCACTAGGCCCCATCACTGCGACAAACTCGCCTTTGTTAATCGTTAGACTAACCTCATCTAAGGCGATCGTCGTAGCATCACCAAACCCATATAATTTGCTGACTTCTGAAAGATCAATAAGTGACATAGTACCTTAGTGTACCTCTGTCTTATGAAATACTTCAAGGTGTAAGTGTAGTAATTTTGCCGTATACTAAGATTCTCGTGAGAACAATCAGTATTATCGGTTACGGCGCATTCAGCAAATTAATGATCCAACACCTACAAGACTGCGTTAATATTGTGGTTTATTCAAGGGGCGCAACAAAAAATAAGAATGGCCTCAAGTTCAAATTCGTATCTTTAGAAGCAGCACTTAGCCAAAATTTGATCGTGCTAAGCATACCGGCGCAGTACATTGGCGAGTTTTTAAAAACAAACAGGACCCTTGTAAACCCTGATGCGCTAGTAGTAGACGTTGCGTCCGTCAAATTGCAGCCTATTGCCGACATGAAACGTTATTTGCCTAGTAGCTGCGAAATTATTGGCACGCACCCGATATTCGGGCCGGGAAGTGCAGCGAAGGGCATTGAGGGCCATAGGATTGTGCTGTGTCCGGTGCGTTGTCGCCCCGAGTCCCTTATGATGTTTCGGTCGCTATTAAAATATAAAAAGCTAGTAGTGATTGAAAAGTCGCCCGAAGAACACGACAAAGCTATGGCGTATGTACTAAGCCTGACTCAGTACGTCGGACGAGCGTTGCAAGCTGTACATGCGCACGACACTGAGCTGACGACCCCAGCATACGAGAGCTTAATGGAAATGCGGGCTATCCAAGGCAGTGACTCGTGGGATTTGTTTTATTCAATCATGCGCACCAACCCGTATGCCGAGCAGGTCACTGGAGAGTTGCGTGCAGCATTTGCTATGCTTGATGAGCAGCTTGATTCTGGCAAGAAGACCAAACATGGAGAGGTCGCATAGTTGGCCTAGTGCGCTCGCTTGGAAAGCGGGTATGGAAGCAATTCCATCGGGGGTTCGAATCCCCCCCTCTCCGCCAGATTTTTATTTTTAGCTGACTTTTGTCCCCACAGGCTTACCCTCAACAACCCCCTGCAAATTACCGGTCTTCATTGCGTCAAATACTACTACAGGAATATTTTGCTCCATGGCTAGTCCTAAAGCAGCTTTGTCCATAACCTTTATTGCCGCATTCTCTATAGCGTGTTGGTAGTCTAGCTTATCAAACCTTTTGGCATCGTCGTTTTTGGCCGGGTCTTTATCGTATACGCCATCAACTTTTGTTGCCTTCAGGACTACGTCACAACCCAGCTCCAGAGCTATGTTTACAGCTGCAGTGTCGTGAGTAAAGTAGGGCCTTCCAATCCCGCCAGCAACTATGACAACCCGTCCTTTTTCTAGGTGTTTTTCCGCTAGCCGGAAAGAGTAAGATTCTGCAACTTGCTGAGCAAAGACATTGCTAAGGCAGCGTGTAGAAATTCGTTGCGCCTCAAATATGTCGGTCAGTGCCATAGAGTTTAT
Organism: Candidatus Saccharimonadota bacterium; assembly: GCA_029260875.1. Classification (GTDB taxonomy): domain Bacteria; phylum Patescibacteriota; class Saccharimonadia; order Saccharimonadales; family OFTM59; genus OFTM59. Next base: position 3,454 of record JAJDCL010000018.1, on the reverse strand, counting down.
CAGGCCACTAAGCATGCCCATGTGGTCGCCAGTAGCACGCTTGATCCCGTGCTTTGCTATCTCGGCACCTCGCACTAAGTTACCCCCACCTACGACCATTACAATCTGACACCCGCTTTCACAGGCTTTTTTAACTTCTTCTGCAAGATATGTGGCAACTTGCGGGTCAATGCCAGCATCGTAGTTACCAGCTAGCTGTTCGCCCGATATTTTTAAAAGCACACGCTTATACATCGTTCCAAGTCTATCAGATCGCTATCGTCTCATGCTACACTGGACTTATGAGTGGCGATCAGTTTTCTAAACTATTTAAGCATATGGAAAAGCGTTTTTCAGATATGGAAACGCATTTTGGCGGATTAAACACGCGTTTTGACCGCTTACAAGGATCTGTTGACGCATATGCCAAACAGGTTTTGGATTTAAACCAAGAGTTTCTCATGCTTGGCCGAAAAGTTGATCGTCTAGAACAGTGGGTTCAGACCCTGGCACAAAAATCAGGTATTAAGCTCGATTACTAAAGTAGATGAAGATTTATTCGTGGAACGTGAATGGCATACGGGCAGTTGTCAAAAAGGGTACTTTTCAGGAGTTCGTCAAAAAACAGCAGCCAGATATATTGTGCTTGCAGGAGACTAAGGCCGAGCAGGGCCAGGCTGTAATTGATATGCCAGGCTATGAAGAATATTGGAACTCGGCTGATAAAAAGGGCTATTCCGGTACGGCAATATTTACTAGAGTTAAGCCGATTGCCGTCATCAATGGCATGCCAGATGACATTATTAAAAAATACAAACTCAACGCCGACAACTACGGTGACCCAAATAAAGAGGGGAGGGTAATAGCTGCGGAATATGAAGATTTTTATGTTGTTACGGTATATACACCGAATGCTAAGGATGATTTGTCGCGCGTCGGCTTGCGACACAAGCAATGGGACCCAGCCTTTCTGGCATACGTAAAAAAGCTAGAGGGGGAAAAGCCGGTGGTTTTCTGCGGTGATTTGAATGTTGCGCATAGTGAGGATGACCTAGCGCGGCCTAAAGAAAACGTAGGCAAAAAAGGTTTTACTAGCGAGGAGCGCGCAGGATTCCAAAACTTTATTGACAGTGGTTTTATTGATACGTTCCGAATGTTCACTAAAGGCAACGGTCACTACACCTGGTGGACGCACTGGGCTAACGCTCGAGCCCGCAACGTCGGCTGGCGCATTGACTATTTCCTGGTCTCAGACTCACTGAAAAGCAAAATCAAATCTGCTGACATCCACGCCGACATCATGGGTTCCGACCACTGCCCGATAAGTATTGAGATATAGGCAAATGAGCCCTAGGGTGTAAAATTGCAATAGATCTATGGAGGATAAAAAATAATGGCCGATAATTCTACCTCTATTGCCGAGTCAAAGGCTATGCTTTTTAAGCACTTAAAGGAGAGGGGCTGGCACCGACCCCGTCAAAAAAACATAGCAGCTTCTATCTGCATAGAGGCCGCAGAACTACTAGAACACTATCAATGGGATGACGATCAGGGCCAAGATAGCGAAGCCGTAGCAGAAGAGCTTGCCGATATAATAATGTACTGCTTAACTTTTGCGATGGTTAAAGATATTGATATTAGTGAAGTCGTGGCAAAAAAGATAAAAAAACAAAATAAAAAGTATCCTGTGGAACTGTTCAATAAGGATAGGGTCGGCTATGAAGACTATAAAAAAATCAAAAAAGCATACAGGGAAAACAAAAAATGAATCAAAAACCGTTTGCGGTGTTTGACATTGATGGCACGGTGGCGCGCACAAGCCTTTATTTAGCAACAGTGCACGCTATGAAGCGTCGGGGCATGCTGCCTGATTCCGACTCAAAAGCGATTGACGAAGCACTCCAAGCCTGGCTAGGCAGGAGTAGCGACCAAAGTTTTGAAGAGTACGCGACGCTATGTATAAAGATTTTTGGCCGAGCGCTACCAACGATTAAGTTCAGCGCCTATCAGGCAGTAATAGACGAGGTTATGGATAAATTTGCACATAAAATCTACCGTTACAACATTAATCTCATTAAAGCTTTAAAAGAAAAGCAATATATGATTTTTGCAGTTTCGGGATCGGAGCATAGCATTGTTGAACGCTTTTGCAAACAATACGGCTTTGATGATTGGATTGGCAACGAGTACGAGCATGACGGATTGTATTTCACGGGCAAAACAGGGGCGACATATGAAAACAAGACGGCACATGTCAAAAAATTAGTTGATAAGCATGGCTGCACTTTGCGGGGCAGTGTTGCAGTCGGCGACACGCACGGCGATATTGAAATGCTGCAATACGTTGAGAGCCCAATTGCTTTTAACCCCAACAAAAGCTTGTTTGACCATGCCAGGGATATGGGCTGGAAAATTGTAATAGAACGCAAAAACGTCATTTACGAATTGGAGCCAAAAGATGGAACGTACATACTGGCATAAACAATCGCCAGATAAACCGTTATTCCCAGAGCTGTTGTGGAGCCGACCAGAGAACAAACGTTATGCTGGTAAGCTGGTAATAATTGGCGGTAACGCACACGGCTTTTCGGCGCCGGCTGAGGCATATCAAGCAGCTGAATTGGCGGGCGTCGGGACGGCACGAGTTGTGCTACCAGATGCCATACAAAAAATTGTAGGCGGTTTTTTTGCAACAGCTTTTTTTGCACCCAGCACACCAAGTGGCAGTTTTAGGCAAGTGGCACTAGCAGAATTTTTGGAGCACGCCGAATGGGCTGATGCGGTTTTGTTGGCAGGCGACCTAGGGCGTAACTCCGAAACAGCTATCGTAATGGAATCATTCATCGGCAAGTACAACGGGCAACTATTGCTTACTAAAGACGCAGCTGATTACTTTAAAGATACGCCAAAGCAACTACTCAGAAGACAACATACAACGCTTATAATCAGTTTGGCTCAACTTCAGAAGCTGATACAAAATTCTGGCTTTGAGAAGCCTGTGACTTTTGAAATGTCACTTGTAAAGCTGGTGGAAACGCTACATGAGTTTACTTCCGTTTACACAGCTAATATTATCGTCAAACACCTGGACCAAATTATAGTGGCTTCTGACGGGCAAGTCAGCACAACCCAGCTAAGTGAAAACAAAGAGATATGGCGGGTCCAAATCGCCGCGCAAGCAAGCGTCTGGTGGATCCAAAATCCATTAAAAGCCTTTGAAGCCTTAACAACTTCTATCGCGCAAAAAGAACATTAAACCACAGATGAGTACTAGCATGTGCGGATTAATGTGGGTCACTTGACACAAGTAGCTTACACCACCCGTACGGCACTACGTATAAAACTCAGGAGCTTTGCAACATTTGGCTTGGTGTCCTGTACTGCAAGCTCAAGTGTACACGCTTAGTGTTGTAGAACTTCAGGTAGTTGTTAAGTTTAGTCTGTATTTGTGTGTTTGGGATCTTAAAGTCTAGGT
>JAJDCL010000017.1 GCA_029260875.1 Candidatus Saccharimonadota bacterium | reverse complement strand
AAGCCGTTGGCATAACCTTGCCGTTGCGCACTGCGCTCGTAAGGTTGTGCGCCAAGCGCTCGGGTACGTTCAGCTTTCATGGCCTCGTCCACAAGAAGCTTCATCGCTTCAGGAAAAGCATCAAAGCCATACTCACTCAGTAATGTCATCAAATCCTGGACCGTTGTATGATCGTTTTGGTGGGTCATTATTTCTCCTTTTTAAGTCGTTAGCAAACTCAAAAAGAGCAGTTTTGACCCGCCACTTCAAGCATGAACTGCTTCCGTCGGGCTACGCCCTCCTGCAGCAGTTCACTCTGAACCACATAAAGTGGAATTTACAGAAACAATGTTACACACCCAAACCGTCGTAGCGGCGTTGATAAGGCGTCAACTTTTCCGGTTTGGTTTCGGGAATGAACCAGTTGTCGAATGGGGATGGCTGTTGGTTCGAAAGTCGTTGGATATAAGGCCTTTCTTCGGCCTGATGTTGTGTTCTTGGATGGTAAGCCCATCGGACCAAATGTCGGTTAATATAGTTGCAGCCGTTGCGGGTGACCGTATGCTCCGTGTATTGGAACGTAAATCTCTGATTCCTGGAAAAGGCTTTGGTGTCTAGCCCCTTTGTCACCGATCTTGAAAGGGAGCCCCTGAGAGCCGAACGCAAGCTGAAAATGGGAGGTACCCACGATCCGTGGGAGGCACCGGTGTGATTGGCATGTACAACTGATAGGAGGTGAAAGTCCATACCTGGGGGCCCTGACGAAGTGAACCCAACACCGATGAGATCTGCTGGGTTCCTGCCAAGGAGCAGGGTCCGTGCAATCTACTTCAAACACTGGAAACGCCCAGACACCATGCTGAAAAAACTGGAACGACTCGGAGTGAGAAGCAGAACAGCCAAGAAGGCAGTGTATGGGGGTAGGAGATCCGTATGGGCCCTCAGCTGGTCATCAGCAGCCCATGCAGGACTGCCAAACCGACACTTCACCGACTTGGGCTTAAACTCACTCCGTGAGAACTGGTTACCAAAACAAAGTGAAAATAGGGTTGTCCCAACTCAAATGGATCTTCCATTGGGATAGTCGACGTCGTGAACCGGCCGGTGATCGGGTTCATAACCGATCATCCTGAAGAGCCGTATGTAAACAGCACAAGTACGGTTCTGTGAGAGGCGCCCTAGGGCAACCGGGGCGCCTACTCGATTGTTTGTCCTTTCCTGAACACGCAAGGGACGCAGGCTCACGAAGCAGAGAAAGCGGCTCGGAGGGGTGATCGGCTCCAGCACACCTAGAAACCTACATGGCAACTGACTTGTGTTTGGTGATTAACGGCCATAGATTACAGTTAGGCAGACAATTAGGATTGCTTCATATCTATGACTGTGAAAAACTCTCAATTCTCCATGGTCGTCCATCGGCATGACGACTACCTAGAGATCATCATTCGGGGGAATGCAACAGTTGAAAACGTGGTCGATTATCTCAAGTCATTACATACAATCTGTCAGTCGCTAAGGTGCAGAAATCTGTTAATGATCGAAGATCTCGGCGGTGCGTTAACGGTTGGTGAAATTTTTGATGTTTTGATGGAAGCGGCTCGCGCATTTGATCCACCCCTGCGTAAAATAGCTTATATGGATTTAGCCCCGCACCGCGATCCCTCTCGATCCCAGTTCACCGAATCGGTTGCGCGCAATCACGGCGTTCCGCTCTCGTTGTTTCACGACAAACAACAAGCAATCGCTTGGCTCCAATCTCAAGAAAACGCATGTTGAAATCGTTGCGGCGTTAAATGAGGGGTTAACCGACGAACGCGAGCTGAGAGGAAAGGAGCGGTGAGCGAAGCGAGTGAGTCCCAAATCTCGACTGGGATTAAGACCCGGCACGAGGGTCGTGTTTGGTGAAACCAAACGGGCACAGGTTCCTCCTGGGCCGAGTGAGACGAAAGCTTTTTTCCGGTGAGGCACGAGCGAATCCCTTCGTTCGATGGTGGTTCATTAAACCCCAATTCAAACCAGCTCCGACAGAATTCGTTTGAAACGCCCATGACAAACGCTGTCCATTGACAAACCTATACTGATTGCATGATCATGCTGCAATCTATTTGTCCTGAAGAGAATCGTTTTCGTGAGTACACGATGGAGTTTGACGTCGACCTATTCAGCGCCTGTTTGATTATCTGTTGGGGTCGAATAGGTGGCCGTCATCGACGAATTAAACTTCAATTTGAGACCCGGATTGAAGCGGAAAAAGAAGCCAAGCGAAGATTGAAGCGACGTGGCAAAAGGCGTTATGTCGTCATCCAATGTACCGAGAACACGGGTGTCCTTGAAGATGGTTTCGAGCAGCGTTTGGCGCGTGAATTTATATCATGAATGTCGATCATGAATACCCTCGAGAGCCCATTTAGTCTGTCGTCCCACCTAATGGGCATGGCCAGATCTGCAGGTTCAAGTGTCGGAAATTCAATTTGGCTGCTCAAGCTGTTCGCGAATGTAATCAAGTCTCGCTTGATCCAATTGATACTCGGCCTTAAGGGCTTCGATGATTTCATCTTGGATACCAATTAATTTTTTGAGGTCGCTCACGATCTCAAACATCACTTTGATGTCGCTATGTCCAGGCTCAACATATTGACTTCGTTCTAGCCGAATTTTGATCTCTTGGAGAACATGATCATTGATGGCTTCTCGATAAGTCTTGTCCATAGGGCAGAGTATAAATCATTACAAACCGCACCCTAGGTAGGTAAGCCACGGTTACGAGATGTTGATAGGAGAGACGTCAAGACGATGATGGCCGAGAAGGTGGGTGGAAGGCGTTCTTTAGTTCGCCAGCGACCGTCCAAGCCAGCACTTCTCGAAACGCCAATACCAATGCAAGCGCGTTATGGCTTCAAGGGATTCAAAGCAGAGATAAAGAAACTGCGAGGCGCGTTTGGGGCGAGAAATCATAAATAAGGAATCAGCTGCTTATTCCTCGTCAACTGGGGCGGTATTTGCTACACGCATGACCGCACTTATTCCATTATCTCTGGTTGCTTGTTTTTGGCAAGCAAATTAAAGAAGGCTTGACCATTTTTGGCTGTTTTCCGTTCGTAATTGTCCTCATCGACAGAATTGGTTCGGACCGATTCAATGCCGTTTAAACAGCCTTTTTTGTCAACGTATCCCTGGCTCGCGAGAATAGGCTCACCATTTCGAGCTTGCAGCCTGAACCTATATTTGTCTACAGAATCTCTAAAAACGACGTATTTGGGGTTGCTGATCATGACGGGCAGCCTTTCTTTGATTCAAATATCTATTAACTATAGCAACATTCCTGCGCTCCTTCCGCGCATTAATGAAATCCGAACCACACTAAGACCAATGTCACGCGTCGTCGGTCGCATTGTTAAAATAACCGCAACAAGACGCAGGGCGTGTAGGCAAACGTCAAACCTAGATACATCGCGGCCCAGCTGATAAAACACATCGGGCTGGAGTCTAATGACCCAGCCCGAATTAGGCCTGCGTGGTACGCTAAATCCATCTATTAGCGGTCCTAATCGGAACGCAACCTCGGAGCGTGTTGACCGGGGCTTCCAAGCAAAACAAAGATAAACAAGATCGGCTCAAAAATCTACCCGATCTTAGCCCGCCGCTGCAGCAGATTTAGACGTCACCTGAATATTGATCTGAGGACGGACCACGTAATACCCAACCTCGGTGATCCCTCGAATGGCTTTCTGAGAATCGAAAGCGACCCGATGATCAGAGTCGTTGATGGTCATCGATTTAAAGGGGCTAATTTGCACAGAGGTCCCATCCAAACTCAGATAACTCAAAATCTGAGAGGGTCCTTCGCTTTCGATGACGGCAACATAAAATGTAGGCTCATGGGGTTTTTTGACTCTATATATCTGTATATTCATTGAGGTCTCCCGAAATGGTTTCTTCAGCGAATATCATTTCTTCAAAGTACTGCCGAAACCAAATCCCTCGTGGGTTGTCTACTAGCAATTTGGTGAAAAGATTAAGCATAATCAAGGAAAATGCGTTACGCGTAAAGCCTCGATAGTTTCCAGGCCGAGGATTCCGGTTTGTTGATTCGTCTTCAAGGGAAATGGGCGTTAGGTCCTCGTGCCAAACTACCCATCTGTTAAGAATCTACAGGCGGTTATCGCAACTACCCAGTCACTGGGCCAAGTAGGCAAGCTACAGTAACGGGGTAATAGGGAAGAGCGGCACGGCAACGCTTCCGTTCAGACGGATTCCGGAAGGTAAAAAGTCGAAGACCTGAATAAACTTTAGGGTCATTGTAACGTTATTCCATGCGTAACCGTGACTTCTTGCGATTTCAGTATGAGACAAAATAATGCGGTTGACGAAAGGGGAATATGATCATGAAATGGATGGCGTTATTATTGTCTGGATGTTGCTTTGCTTCTGAAGGTTCTACATTCGATTGGCTCCATCACCGTGGACCAAATTTAGATGGGATAGTCTTTCAGGACAACCTGATTCTGGGGTCGATAAGGGAGGTTTGGAAAACGAATGTTGGGACCGGTTACTCATCGATTGTGACGTCACAAGGTCGCGTCATAACTATGGGAAACGAGGGTGGGAATGAGTGGGTGATTTGCTTGGACTCACTAACTGGGGGAACTCTTTGGAAGCACGAATATGCATGCAGCCTTAATCCCAACATGTATGCAGGAGGGCCTAATGCCTCACCGACGGTCCACAACAATCGCGTCTTCACCCTAAGTCGCGAAGGCCATGTATTCTGCCTAGATCTCCTAGACGGATCCCTGATTTGGTCATTCCACGCTGAAAGTGTTGGCGCTAAACCACCGACGTGGGGTTATTCGGGAGCGCCTACGGTTTGGAAGGATAGACTGATTCTTAATGTGGGTGACTCGGGCCTTGCGTTACGGCTTAACGACGGAGAGGTTATTTGGAGCACAGCTGGCGGAGGTGCAGGCTACGCCACACCTGTTCCGTTTGAATGGAACGGCCAGTGGATGGCGCTCTTGTTTGCGGGGAAGAAGCTATTGTGTGTCGATCCTGAAAATGGACGCGAGCGATGGTATGTCGATTGGGAAACTAACCATGACATCAACGCAGCAACACCCATTTTGATAGATAACCATATCTTCATTTCGTCAGCTGCCGGCAATGGTCGCTCTAGTCTTTTGAGTTTTACCGACATTCAAGCTGAAGTCGTATGGAAGAACGAGAACCTAAAAAACCAATTCAACACATCCGTGTTCTTTAGCGGCTACATTTATGGGATCGACGGAAATACCGGACGTCATGCAAGATTGACTTGTATTGATTCCAAGACAGGCGAAGTGACCTGGACAAAAGACACGGGATTTGGCAGTTTACGGTTAGTCAACGATCTGTTGTTCGTTTTGGATCATGAGGGTGTTTTACACGTCGTGAAGGCTAAGCCGGATCAATATGATGACGTTACCCAAATGAAAATTCTCGATAAACCATGCTGGACTGTTCCTACCATTGACAACGGTAGACTTTTTGCTCGAAACGCATCTGGCGACCTCGTCTGCATCAATATTACCGAATAGCGTCATAGAAAGGCCGGCCAAACCTAGAAGGTTTCGTTTGATTAAGAGTCATATTTCTTGTTTAGGTCTAAAGTACCGGGCGGAGGCTCCTCAAGGGGGAGCAGCTGCATGGCCTGGTCAGAGACCTGAAGTACGGGAGGCGGGGAAGGATAAGCAACCGCGACATACAGGAGGAAAGGAACTCGTGCAGCTGCCTGACGCTGATCCTCGCATCCATCACTTACTGGCAGGCGAGGGAGATCAACCGGGTCGTCCTTGGGTGTAAACCGAGACCTTATCAGGATTTAAACCCTTAGCGTACATGAGCGCAGCAATCGGGGCTATACCCTTTTAGGCATGCTTAGCCAAAAAGTTGGCGGTTATCGCAGCTACCCGGTCATTGGGCCATAAAGGGTAAAGGCTTTTTGAGCGATGACGAAGTCAGGGTCAACGGGCATCCCCTCGACGTAGCCGTTCGAATTACTCCATTCCCAGCCTGTAGACGTGAGCTCGTAAACCGAATCGAGACGCTGCCAGATCGAACCCAATGCTTGTGGCTCTAGTGCCCACGAAAAGGGGATTGTAGACGTCGGTTCTATACGATTGAATGAGAACCGCGTCCAGCCAACATCGTCCGCGAAGCCTTCCCAGACATAGCCCTCGATAGGACCGTGTGCTCCACGTTTCGTGACGCGTTCCGCATCTGGAATCAACGTATGTTGAGGGTGATGCATCCGGTCGATCGCGGCCTGGCTCCATCCAGTGCTTTGCGTCTCACGACGCCAAACAAACAAGGACGTGGAAACAAGCGCGTTGTCATAGCCATTGAGGGGGATTTCTTGCATGTTGGCTAAATCCCAACCCAAGGTCTCCATCGTTTGAAAAGTCCTTATCGCCTCAGGATGATTGGTGTAGGAGTTGGGCATCAGAAAGACCAGGTAGGACCGAGAGAAAACAGCCGCAGTCAGCAGAAAATAGGATTCAAAGCGGGTGATCTCTTTCAAGTGGAGATCGGTGACCAGTTCGCCGACGCCTGTTTCACCACAGCGCTCCCCAAAGGGGGATTGCACAAGACGAGGTCGAATTGATTTGCGGAGGCGTAAGTCAAGTTGAATTCTTCGGCCGTTATGTTGAAAATCTGATCGTCAGCGCCGGTAAGCAGGGCTCAATGAAGGTGACCGAAGAAGGTGTGTTTGTACTTCTTGCAGCCTTCCGGTAGGCGGCAGTCAATCGGCCGCTGCCGGCACACACGTCAAGGACATGTTCAACACGTTCACAAGAAATCACCTGAGCGACACGCGTCATGATGGCGGAAGCCAATCGAGATTTGGTGTAGTATGCCAGGACCATAAGTTCCTCAGATTCCGTTTTCTGCGGAGGGTTAATAGGATCCAGCCGAACGGCAAATGGTTGACGAACCAAAATTGTGTCAAGTTATGACGAAACTTGCTGTACCAATGCCAACAGATCCGTTAGGCGCACCTGAGCCAATAGATAGCTTCATTTCCAGACAGTTTTCCGGCAAAATAAAAACCGTTCTTTGCGCGTCAGATTTGGCCTTACTTGGCTTGTCACTTCAGGAACCTCATTCGTATGTCACATTCGGTAGCGTGCGGCTGCGACCTACGGACGCCAAGTCCACGAAACCCAGTGATACCGGTCGCCCGGGGTTTGGTTACGCCGTTAAGTTGACGGGCCAAACTGCTTCTATTGAATTTAATCCTGACTCCTTCGAATTTGTACGTCGCTGCCGAGCACAGCCTCGCGAATCGGAGCAGAGTCACCCCCCCGAACTCAAGAGTTCGAGAAAGGAAAAGGTTTGTTGGGTTTAGTTGGTAATTCCCAGGATGTGAAAAATTACAACGACGCTCTTCGTTTGCGAATCACAATTGGACGAAGGCCCAGTGCCTTGGTGACAGCTATGGGGCGGCATATGGGATGCGGTGATCGTCAATTTAGGAATGATCATCAACAGCACGTGTCTACCCCGAGGTACGACAGGTTTCATGTGACACATGTCATGCGTGTATCGTACTCGACTCACTCGCATCCATGACATTTTGGTCCATAATAGAAGTATATCGAAATTGTACAGGGAATGGAGACGTTTATTCTGAGCATTCGCCCCTAAGGAATCCTCGATAACGAACAGAGTAGCCGAGTATGGAACATTATCTAAGGCGTGAACTCTACGCGAGGGCGCAAGAAAGCCCCGAAATTTTTGAATTTATCGAATCGGGTTCCCTAGACGGTATTTGGTATTGGGACTTGATCGAACCCGAGAATGAATGGATGAGTCCACGTTTTTGGGAGACGCTTGGTTTCGATCCGAGTCAAAAACGGCACATCGCAGAGGAATGGAAAGACCTCATCCATTCAGAGGATCTTCAGGTAGCACTCAAGAACTTCAAGAAGCACTGCATTGATCCAACACATCCGTATGATCAAATTGTGAGGTACAAGCATCGGGACGGTTCAACGGTATGGGTTCGATGCCGTGGCATGGCCATTCGCGACGAAAAGGGAAAACCTATACGTATGCTGGGGGCCCATACCGACGTAACCGCGTTAATGAATGCGCATGAATATACGAAGAGTATCTTAGATACGATTCACGAACCCCTTATCGTTGTTGATCGTCGACTTTGTGTTCACTTAGTCAACAGAGCGTATTGCGAGTACTTTGGATCTTCGAAAGAAGAAACTATTGGCGAATACCTTTACCGACTGTGTGGGGGAATTTGGGACGACGAAAAGCTTCGCAAACTTATAGATTCTGCACTCAATGAACATGAGCGGATTGTGGATTTTGAATTGGATCGACATGTGCCTCAATTGGGCCGTCGCATTCTGAACTTGAATGGCCGCCACGTTGCGCACTCAGGAACAAGTTCCGATCTCATTCTTCTAGCCGTCAATGATATCACCGAGCGACAGCTGGCAAGAGAGCGGCTACAAGCATCCTATCTACAGTTAAAGAAACATCATGAGGCTGCTGTCTTGGCAAGTGGACAGTTGTTCTATACATGGAACCCAGAAACGAACGCCATCAGTTACGCAAATACACATGCTTTGGACTATGCACCCACCGAACTTCTTGGCGGCTTTGAGAGATGGCTTGAGCTTATTCATGAGGACGACAGGAATAAATACATAAAGGAAAAACGCCGCTCGACTGAACAAAAAGGTCCGTTCTCGCTAGATTATCGTTTACAGAAAAACGATGGGAGCTATATCCCGGTTGAAGATCATGGCTACTTTACGTTTGACGAGACAGGTTCCGTCCGCTGGATGGTCGGTTTCGTTACCAACGTATCAGATAAGAAAAGTCTGGAAAACCAGCTACGACAAGCGCAGAAAATGGAGGCACTTGGTCGCCTTGCTGGTGGAGTCGCCCATGATTTCAACAACCAATTAACCGTGATGATTGGGTATAGCGAATTCATGATCGATAGCTTCTCAGAAACAGATCCTAAATACGCTCAATTATCCCAAATCCTTGACGCCGGAAACAGAGCGGCCGCACTTACTCGGCAGCTATTAGCGTTTAGCCGAAAGCAAGTTCTACAACCCAAGACATTGGATCCGAACGTTATCGTGGCGCAACTGGACACAATGTTGCGACGATTAATTGGCGAAGATATCGAAATCAGGTTAAGGCTTAATTCTCGAGCAGCAATCAAATTCGATCCGGGTCAATTGGAGCAAGTTATCATGAATCTTGTTTTAAACGCACGGGATGCTATGCCATCAGGTGGTACACTAACAATAGAAACTAAAGATATTGAGATAGACGAAACCTATGTCGATGCCAAACACGGAGCTAAGTCCGGCCCCCATGTAATGTTAGCAATAAGCGACACTGGAATCGGTATCCGCGAAGAGACTAGAGCACGTATCTTCGAACCCTTTTTTACGACGAAGAGCCTAGGCCGAGGGACCGGGCTAGGATTAAGTACTGTCTTCGGTATCGTCAAACAGAGTGGTGGAAATATTTGGGTTTATAGCGAAATAGACAAAGGTACGACATTTAAGGTTTACATTCCCCAAACTTGCGATGAAATAAAGCCTGTGCGTGATGTGATCCGTCGGTCAATTGAACCGTCGTCCAAAGTTGTACTAGTAGTGGAAGACGATCCTGGCGTTCGGTCAATCGTCGTTGCCATTCTCCGTGAATTCTTCACAGTACTCAAATCTGCAGACGCAGAAAGTGGCATAGAGATCTGTAAGCAGTTCGACGGTGAGATTCATCTGTTGCTTACCGATGTGGTCATGCCTGGAATGGGCGGTCGTGAGTTGGCCGAGGCTGTTCGTCATTCGCGGCCCAATATGCATGTCATGTATATGTCTGGCTATACCGACACTGCGATCATTCATCATGGCGTGCTAGAGGCTGACGTAGCATTTATTGATAAGCCCATTCGCGCGCGAGAATTGGTAGAGAGAGCGATGGAACTTATTAACCGTGAAATTCGAGGAAAATGAGGGTCTTCCAGTGATTCGAATCTCGCATTGAATACGAACGCGAACTGGGCCTCTGGTCCGTACGTTCAAAGTATAAGGACATGCCGAAAAGACTCTTCAAGAAACAAAACCAATTTCCGCATTTTCGCAGAGATGTGTCTGCCACGAGGTGACTGCCAGCGTTTAGCGATGTGGTACGATTTCTCGCTGCTGAGGCAGTCCGTATGCTTAAGGAACCGACGCTCAAGAAGCCAATAGCTCGTTTTGTACACCAAGAATGTGACTTCTCAATAATAGACCGCTGACAATATCGGTCATCCGACCTCATGTGAAACATGACGGTGTCGTGTTGATTTCTAAACCTCGGTGCTGTACGCTCCGTATGATTAATTTGACTCCAGTCAAGGATATTTTGAGATATGATTCGTTTTCTTATTACCACTTGCTTTTTTTTGGGAACCTACCTTTTGGGACAGGGCTGCGTAGCCGTCAGACCCATGAGCTGCTCTGCTTCCACCCAGCTCGACCAGACCGGTTATTTCGGGGCCGGGCAATGGCAGTTTCAGACGTCATACCGATATTTCGAGTCTTTCCGCCACTTCCGTGGCAGTGAAGAGGAGACCAATCGACGCGAACAAGGCACCAACGTGATCAATGACTCCCACTCTGTAGACCTGGGCTTGAGCCGAATGGTCACAGATCGGACCGGTTTCTCGATCAATCTTCCCGTGATTTACTACGACCGCTCCTCCCTTTATGAACATTACGGCAACAGCACCACCCGCAATCCGGATCAATTGAGGTTCAGCACTGACGCGTCGGGCATTGGTGATTTGCGGCTGACCACCAATCATTGGCTGTTCAATCCCGCCACGTCCGGCCACAAGGGAAATATCCAAATTGGCTTAGGCCTCAAAATGCCGACCGGCGATTCCGGTGTGGAAGACGACTTCCATCGTCGCGCCGAGGACGGGTCCGATTCCACCATCGTCCGTCCAGTTGACCAGTCGATCCAGTTGGGTGACGGCGGCTGGGGATTCAACCTCGAACTTCAGGCCTACCGCTATGTAGCCGCCTCGACCACTCTCTATTTCAATGGCTTCTACCTGTTCAATCCCGAAACACAGAACGATACTCTTTCCAGGGGAACACTTGAGGGCGTTGATCCCTTGATCGCCTACCATTCGATTGCTGATCAGTACGCGGCACGCCTGGGTGTGAATCACTTGCTTTCCAAACGCTACAGCATTCAGGGCAGCATGGGTTTTCGGGTAGAAGGCGTACCCAGTCATGATCTGATCGGTAGCAGCAACGGCTACCGCCGTCCTGGCGTAATCGTCTCTGGCGAACCGAGTTTGACCATGCCTTATGGCCATGTGAACTTAACGTTTAGCGTGCCATTTGCCTTGTACCGCAACCGCACCAAGAGCGTTTATGACCTATCGGATCCCGGTGGCGAACGCCATGGAGACGCCGCCTTTGCCGACTACCTGATCAATTTCTCAGTGAGTTACCGCTTCTCGTCCTTCTTCAAGCAAGGTTAACACTGAAACACCTTACGATTTCTTCGGGCCGGACTCCTCTCGTTCGTGTTGGAATGGTACCCCGTCGAGTGACTACCATCGCAACTAATTCTTGGACTGCGGTGCTGGTTAATGAGCCTTATTATGTCGGCACACCCCATTGCTTCCACGAATTCACGACAATCGCAGGCGAGAGCTTGGCAGTAGTAGGATGCTGATACAAATGTTCCATGAATGCCGACTCCATCCGATTCTATGCTTCTGAAAATGGGACAACTGAAAAATTTTAGCGGAGTTTTGGTTCGCGAAGGCAACAGGGCTGCTAAACATAGAAACGCCGCCGAAGCTCACCATTCATCCTCATTAAATTCATCCAGTTCACGCGCGAAATCTTCTAGCTGATCCGCCAGAAATATTCGTGAAAAGACTAAAAGATCTGATCGTTAAGCACATCCGGGGTGAATCGTTCATCAAAAAAAACGACGTGTTTGACATGTTAATCATGACTCAGTGTGAACTTGCAGACGGAATTTGGACATTCGAAAAAAAGAACAGGGAATTCTTAGTAGAGCAAATGGGTTTTTCCAGCCACGAGTCGAACGACAAAATAGTGATCCGAAGTTAGTCGCTGAACGCAAAAACATGGCCCATCCAAATTGAAGGTGTCATCTTCGATTCTGATCTTGTGTTCATCATGAAAACGGTCGTTTTTGAGAAAAGTGATCCCATTCCACCGCGATCAACGTAAATTGCGTCAAATGGCTTCTCGAAAACAGTTCTTGAAATACAGTTCTCGAAAAGATACCTTATAGATGAGTTTCGATAAAGGAAGGGCTGTCGTGTTAACTTCCGCTCAAGTCCCATCAGTACCGGTCGGAAAAATCAAGAGTTTTGGGCCTTTTGGGCCCAAATACGAAGTGGGTCATCTCATACGTCAACTCGAAGGCAACGGCGATTGGATGGTAGAGGTCTTTTTGGTAGAAACCGGTGAAACAGTCGAATACCGTCTCTCTCACCTTGAGGATGATCCAGCGGCTCGCTAATGTACGCGATCGCTTTTGATTTGGTCGTAGCTGACACCGAGCGGCACCATTCGCAAGGAGTCTCACAAGCCTATGCCGATATTGGATCAATCCTGAATGAACATGGATTTCGCCGTGTCCAGGGCAGCCTTTATGTAACGGACGAAGAGAATATGGCAAACTTATTCATCGCCATTCAGAGCCTGCGCTCCCAGAACTGGTTTCCAGATTCAGTACGTGATATCCGGGCGTTCCGAATCGAGCAATGGTCAGACTTTACGCCCGTGGTTAAAGACCGGTAAGAGGAGCCTATGCTTATTGGTTATGCGCGCGTCTCAACCTCGGATCAAAACATTAAACTGCAATACGAAGCATTAGAATCCGCCGGCTGCGTAAAGATTTTCGAGGACGGGCTTAGTGGGGCGCGAGCTGATCGACCAGGCCTTGCGAAAACACTAGAGATCCTGAGGGAAAGCGATACACTCGTCGTTTGGAAACTTGATCGATTAGGCAGGTCTGTAAAACAATTGGTTGGCTTCATCGACCAGCTCAAGGATGGGGGTGTCCAATTTAAGAGCCTGACTGATGGGATTGATACAGGAACAGCTTCAGGACGTTTCTTTTTTCACGTAATGGCTAGCCTCGCACAAATGGAACGTGAGTTGGCAATCGAGCGCACGCGTGCCGGCTTAGAGATCGCCCGTCGTTATGGCCGTAAAGGCGGCCGCAAAAGGAAAATGACCTCCAGCAAGATCAACTCGGCAAAAAAACTGTTCGCCAGTGGTGTACCCCCAAAAGAAATAGCCAAGAATCTTGGAGTCTCAGTACCGACATTGTATCGATGGGTACCCGCTTCGTCTTGGTCTTAACGTGATTCTTTTCCGTTTCGTGAGTTGACCCAATATACGCAGCAGATAATGGATGAAAAAGAATGTCGAAAACAAATGCGCACGACGAAAAGCAATTCGAATTTGAGGGGATAACTAATCACAAACCAGGGATCAGCACTACTCCGACGATGCCAATGCGCGTGTTTAGCGTTAGCCTCAGACATGAATTCAAGAAAGATGACCCTAATCGCCTTGAAAAGAAGCAGAAGGAATGGCAGCGGGGCTTCAAACCGCTGTACAGAACTTTGTCGATGCAGAAGTGAGACTATCTAAAAAAGGCTTTTTCTGAATCGTTGACTCATGTGGAATCTTTGATGAATCGTAATCCCGACATTCCCACAACAAATAACCTCGTTGTTTTTTCCCTCTGGACAGCTCGTGAAGGCGACCTTCGCGAGATAGGCATTGAGGGAATGCTTGGCCGAGAATATGGGGTTTTTGGCCCAAACCGCCGAAAAGGTGCAGTAGCGTGACTAACGTTGTTCACGCCATTTGACGCTCGTATGGGCGGCAAGGCTCTGTGCGATTCCCTTGAGATTGATGGGTGGATCGGCGGTATCGAACTGATAGCGCCCGTAGAAATTCACATGTTGCCAGGCCAGCGGTGAGACCCGCTTCAGTCCTCAGCAGCGAGGACGGCATGGCGAGATTCTAGTTCGGTCAGCACTTCGGAGATAATCAGACTGTTGTAGTAGACAACCGCGTTGGCGATGAGTCGAGCACATTCGTTCCACGTCTGTTGTTCTGGTTGTGAGCGAACCCGGAATCGACCGCCGTGGGCGTAGGCAATGGCCCGGCGTAATTGGTGATAGGCCTCGCCCCGGTTAAGCGCCTTCTGGACGTTGCGTCGTAAAGCCGGCGAGTTGATGTAATCCAACAGGTATAGGCTCATGATGATGTTGTCGAACTCCCACAACGCAAGCTTCGTTCGGTTCTTCCGTTTAAAGGAGCTGAGTTTAGAAACGATTACACTCTGTGTGGTGGTCTTCAGCGCTAGGGAGAGCAGGATGCGTTCTATGTTGGCCCATTCCGAGATGATAAGATTCTCCTTGATTGCCCGTATCGGCTTGAGTGGGTATCCCCGGTAACGATTGGGGTGGCGGAAGCTGAACAACCCACTCTCTACTCGCTGGCGGAAGTTTCGGTATCGGGGCGCGAACTGATATCCGAATAGGTGCAGCAAGGCGAAGTTGACCTGGTTGACACCATGGGTATCAGTGGAATGTATCTCAGGGATGATATCCGTGCCGTTGTTGAACAGCACGTCATAGACGAAGTGGCTTTCGTGTTCATTGGCACCAATGATCTGGGCATTCAACGGCACATTGCTGGCCAGTAGCGTGTAGGCCACCACGCCCTTCTTGAGGCCGAAGTAGGCTATTTTCGCCCAACGCCGCAGAAAGGTAAAATAGGCGGCATGCTGGTGTAATTGCCTAGCTTTGAGCGTACCTCGGAAAACACACTACCCGGGTCTCAGTATGCTTTCTTAAACGTTTGTTTTTTCTTATGCAGGGTTCACAGATGGCAACACCCGGAAAACGTCTCAAGATTCTCGGCGCAAAAGAGAAGGAGGAAATCTACGGAATACCGCGCTTCGGGCAGGCTGACCGCATCGAGCATTTCGCGCTGACAAAAGAACTGGAAAATGAACTCTCAAACCTCCGATCTCTGAAATCAAAGGCCATGTTCGTCCTTCAACTCGGGTACTTCAAGTCCCGGCGCATGATCTTCGTCTTCGGTTTCGACGACATTCGTGAGGACGCCGACTTTGTGATGAGGAACGTGTTTCGGTCACGCGAATCGCTCAGCGGTGAATTGTCCAAACCCACAAGGCTTGGCCATCAAAAGAAGGTTCTTGAGATGTTTCAGTATCGGCTATGTAACGAAGCTGACCGGACACGACTCCTGGAGAAAGCGTGCGCCATTGCTCCGATTGGCACGAATCCTACCTTTATCTTCAAGGAACTTGTACTTTTCCTCGAGCGGGAAAGGATAGTCCTTCCCGGTTACAGTGTTCTTCAGAACATTATCGGAAAGGCCTTGGCTCGTGAAATCCGCCGTCTCGAGGGCAACCTTTCAAGGATGCTGACTGACGGCGAAATAGGCAGACTCGCGTCCTTGCTTAAGGCTGAAGATACCCTACACCAATTGACGCTCCTCAAGCGGGAACCGAAGGATTTCAGCTTCAAAGAAATGGCCCAGGAGAAGGACAGGCTCAAATCGCTGAAGCACGCATATGAGAAGTCGTCTGAAGTCATTCCTCAACTTGGACTCTCGAACGAGAACATCAAATACTATGCGTCGCTGGTTGGATATTATACCGTCTACAAGCTAAAGCGCCTCAAGCCGGAAACGGCCCACCTATACTTGCTGTGCTTCGTGTACCTGAGATACCAGAAGATCAATGATCACCTCATCGATGCATTCATACATTATGTGAACCAGTACTCCAACGAGGCGAAGCTCGCCGGGAAGACCTCCCTATTGGAGCTCAAGACGGAAGGCTCAAGTTATCTCAGGAAGGCCTCGAAGATCATTGACATGTTCACTGACGACCAAGTTCCAGATGAGATGGAGTTCGGCGAGGTCCGCAACCTCGCGTTCACTCACGTAAAGAGGGAATCCCTGGTTAACGTCTCTCGTTTCATGGCGAAAACAGCATTCGACACCGAGGAGTTCGAGTGGGAGCACATCGCCAAGATAGCTCCGAAGTTTAAGAAGAACCTGCGCCCACTATTTACCAGCCTTGTATTCGACAGCAAGGTGGAGGATGACGCCCTCATCGAAGCCCTTGAGTTCCTCAAGCGGAACATCGAGAGGCACAAAACGCTGAACCAGCTCTCGACCGGCCAGTTCCCCAAAAGAGTCATATCGTCCAGCGCGCGGAAGTACCTCATGCAGACCGAGCAGGTAGTGAAGCAAGGCAAGAGAAAACGGATGAAGACCATCAGCGGCGACAAGTATGAGTTCCACCTGTACCACCTTCTCCGGCAGAGCCTTGACTCCGGCGACATCCACGTTAACGAAAGCATGAACTTCAAGAGTTTCGACGAAGACCTGGTGGACGACAAAACACTTGCCCGGAAGGACGAAATAATCAGGGAGCTGAACGTCCCGGCCTTGGAAACACCCATGGATGAGCTGCTCAGTATGTTGGAACACGATCTTGAAAGCAGGATCCAAAGCGTCAATCAACGAATTACGAAAGGCGAGAATTCCGACATCAAGCTCACAAAAGTGGGCGACGAGGTCCGCTGGAAGCTCCCGTACAACAATCCGAAGGAACCGGTGAACAACCCGCTGTTCGGATCGGTCCGCCAAGTGAGCATGGGGCAGCTGCTCTGTTTCGCCAACGAAAAAACGGGATTCCTTGAGGAGTTCACTCATATCCTTGGTAGGTATGCGAAATCCAACGCCGACGACCAGAGAATTTTTGGAGGGCTCGTCGGACTCGGAACAAACAATGGACTGAACCGCATATCAGAGAGTTCAGGCTTTAGCTTTGGAGAGTTGTCGAGCACCGTGGACAGTTTTTTCCGATCGGAGACGCTCAAAGAAGCGAATGATAGGATCAGCAACGCTACGGCCAAGCTTCCCATCTTCAAACATTACAGCCTTGAGGAAGACCTGATCCACTCCAGCAGCGACGGACAGAAATTCGGTACTCAGATAGACACCTTCAACTCAAGATATTCCCCAAAATATTTCGGAATGTCCAAGGGAATCTCCAACTGCTCTGTCATCGCAAACAACGTTCCTATAAACGCGCGTGTCATAGGAGCAAATGACCATGAAAGCCACTTCATCTATGATTTACTCCAGAACAACACCTCAGAGATCATTCCGGATCGGCACTCCACTGACAGTCATGGGATCAACCACGTTAATTTCATCATCCTCTACCTGTTTGGGTATTTCTTCGCTCCACGCTTCAAGAACCTCTCCAAGAAGGCCCAGACACTTTACGGGTTTCAGAGCCCTAAAGCCTATGACGGACTAATCCTGAGACCATTGAAGAAGGTGAATGTTCAGCTAATCAAGGAGGAGATCCAAAACATCGAGAAGATTATCCTATCACTGGCTCTCAAGTCTTCGACACAATCCACCATTGTCCGGAAGCTCAGCTCCTACAAGCGCCAAAACAGGACGAAGAAGGCGCTTTGGGAGCTAGACAACATTATCAGGACGCTATACATCCTGGAATACATCGACTCCCGAGAACTCAGGATTAACGTCCAGCGGGCATTGAACAGAGGAGAAGCATACAACCGGTTGAGGAAGGCCATTTTTTACGCCAACTTCGGAAAGTTTCGGGTCAGGACGCAGCTCGAACAGCACTTGTGGAGCGAGTGCACGAGGTTGATCGCCAACTCTATTATCTTTTACAACTCGTTCGTGCTATCGCAGCTTCTCGAAAGGATGGAATCCTCGGCCCGTATCTCGGAGGCAGAGATGATCAAGCTCGTGTCGCCGATCGCATGGCAGCACATTAACTTGTATGGAAGTTATGAGTTTCCCAGTGGCTCTTCCATCGACATTGATCAGGTGATGAGTGATCTCGAATTGAAACAAGTATGGAATCATGCAATAGCCAATTAGGTGGCGCCTATTTTACCTTTTTGCGGCGTTGGGCGAAAATAGCCACATTATCAATCGGAGAAGTGGCAAAACTGGCAGACATAGGAATAGAGACCATTCGTTTTTATGAGCGAAAGGGGCTAATTGAGGAGCCGCCACGCCGCAAATCAGGCTACCGTCAGTATCCAGAAGACATTGTTGCGCGATTGAAATTCATAAGAAGGGCCAAAGATCTCGGTTTCACACTCAAGGAGATTGATGAATTGCTATCCCTAAAACTCGGTGCGAACGCCTCTTGTGCTCATGTCAAAAAACAAACCGAAACCAAAATTGCAGATGTGAGAATGAGAATAAACAACCTACTGAGGATACAGAAAAAGCTCGAAGAATTGGTTGAAGCCTGTAGTGGAGACGATAAACCAACCAGCGAATGCCCCATCCTCGGGGCATTTGATGAAGATATGTTAATGAAAGGAAATACGCAACATGACTCAGAAACGTAGAATCGAAATTCTCAGTGCGGGGTGCCCGATCTGTGAAAGCACAGTTCAACAAATCCAAGCGAATACCTGTCCATGTTGCGATGTCCAGGTGTTAAGCATGGCTGCTCCCGACGTTGCAGCGCGAGCAAACAGGTTAAAAATTAGGTCCATTCCAGCAGTTCTTATTGATGGCAATTTAGCGGATTGTTGTCTAGAAAATGGTCCTGATTTGCAAACACTCAAACATGCTGGACTCGGTATACCAACCCAAAAGTAAAAAGGAGTTCATCGTGAAAACCAAAGCCACTCTTCTAGTTACACTATTATCAACAGCGGTATTTGCGGGGGGCGGTATAATCGTCAAACCCAATCAACTTGTCGTCCAAGTGAAAGGCGTCGTCTGCTCGTTCTGCGCTTATGGGGCAGAGAAAAATGTATCGAAAGTTGAGTTTGTTGACCGTTCATTTTACGGGAAAGACGGTGTTCTTGTCGATATAGACACCCATCGAATAACTGTAGCCCTCGATCCTCAGAAAAAGAAGGATATCGTTCAAATCCAGAATGCAATCGAGAAGGGTGGATACGACACTGTCTCGATCCATCTCCATTTAGTGGGAACTATTGTGAGCAAAGATGGACTACTCTTGCTTAAGGAAAAAGATCAACTCTATGAGTTGACGGGCCAAGCCTCAATGAACTTGAAGAGCTCTTCTCAGGCTGAAATACAGGTCCACGTCGTCATGTCCGAAATTAAGGAGACTCCTTCTGGGAAGCCGCTAAAGGTGGTCGTTGACAAGGTCAATTCGAGTTCATGAAGGACACAATAACGGCAAGAATCGCCCTTGGATTTTTCTGCGTGATTCCTAACTCCCTTTGGGCGCATCAGCCGGTGATGGACATGGCACCTAGGTGGAAAGACGGGTTTGGGTTCCAGATTCGTCAAGAATCCCAACTTTTCGACAACTTAATGAACGGCGATACGGATCTGGCCAATCCATTGGGATTGGAAAAAAAGATCGACAAAACTTGGCTGGAAGGTATTTACACGTTTCGGCGAGGGGTACGACTTTCTTTTAAGCTCCCGTGGATTCATAAGAGTTACACCCTGTTGCGTGATGGTGCACCTGCACAAATGACGGATGCTGGGGTCGGCGATCTTATCATTGGTGTTCCACTGAAAAAATACAAAAACCAATCCACCATGACAGGAAATATAGCATTCACACCCAGTATTCGCTTACCGACCGGTAGCACTGACAGTGATCTTCCTTTCGGGGACGGAAGTATTGATATAGGGGTAAGCTTTTCCAAAAGTAAAGAGACAGCCAAAATCTATCAATATTACGATCTCTACTACTGGAAAAACAACAGCGGAACCCGTGGTATCGATGAGGGTGATGAGCTGGCACTCGACATTAATGTCGGCTACCATCCCATTCACAATAATCTCGAAAACAGAGGCATCTTTTTGATGATGGATGTTTCCGCTCGTCACAGAGAAGAAGGTGAAGATTTGAGTGGAACCACGGGCGGCACCAATGTTCACTTTGGTCCGGTGTTCGTCTATTACGTTAACAACATCATGGTAAGAGCTGAGTACAAAATACCAGCGTTTGATAGGGTAAAAGGCATTCAGCTTTCAAAAGGGAATGAGCTCAATATCGGAATCGGTATTGTGTTCAGTTCATTCAAATGATACAGGGATAAGTGGGGAAACACGGATCAACCAGTTTAGCGTACGTCAGCGCAACGATCGGGATGACATCCTGATTTAGAAGGTGTTCATGGGTGAAGTTCAGCGATTTCATGGTCCGTGATTGTATTAGGAAAAACGTTCGTTTTTTCCTAATTGTCTCGAACCCCCAGGACACCAAGCTGATCGTTGGGTTCCGTGGAATGTTTCCACTTTTAAAGGCAAGTCTACGTCGTTATCAAGGATTCCAGGGCTGACAGCGTGGGCTATGCATCATTCCACGATTTGCTCCCTTTTTGAGCCGGATTACCCCAAATTCGTCACTGCCACTCAGAATTTGTTCAACGATGTTCCCGTTTTTTCGTATAATAATGCGACGGGAGGAGTGTCTGTTGTTTTTCATGAGAACCTCAATAGCAATGATCAGCATCTTCAGTGTGCTGATATGTGCTGCCCCAAACAACGATCTTGTTCGATGTATTGGCGCTGATGGCCATATTGAAATCGAGAGATCTACAATGGGGAACTGTTCTTCTTGGCACGACATATCAGAAAATAACACTCCCGCTCCAGTTCACTCAACAACAGCCCATTGCGGTATTTGCGTCGATATTCCCCTGGAAAACAGTCTCTATTCTACACAGGAAAAACCTGACTGTGTGGTTCCCAATCTATTCGAATCAGTGACTGGTTTTCTGGCCACCAGGTTTCCTCAAATCACGGTCTTCAATTCCAACGGTGTCGCTCTGACGGCTTCTGCTGTCCATGGCCGGACATTTCTCATTCTAAAAACCGTGATCCTCATTATTTAGACCGAGCGAACCGCGGAGATCGAAATGCTGCAGCGAGATTTAATCTCGGCAGCAACAACGGCGTTGGGGCTCTCAAGAAGCCTAAAGCCCGACATGTAAGGTGAGTGCCCTCAGGGGTGACCCTTCTAGTCTGTTTGTCTTGATCAACACGGTTAGTACCCTTCAATCCTCATTGCCGCTCGGGGCAAGGAAAGGGTGCGTAACCGCCCATATGGAGGACCCATTTTATGAAATCTTTACCCATCTTCGCGTTGCTCTTGGCGGCACCGTTGGCCGCGAAGGGAGCTACTTTACCACCACCAACTCAAACGGAGCAGCACCAAATACAGGACTTGCCCGCTCTACAGTCCGTGCAACAAGATGTCGTTGTGTTGGCTGATGAATTGACGTTGAGCCAGGCTCTTGCGCTGGTCTTGTTGCATAACCCGGAATTGACAGCTTTTTCTTGGGAGATTCGAGTCAAGGAGGCGGAAGCCATACAATCGGGGCTTATCTCCAACCCAGAGTTGGTTATGGAACGAGAGAATTTTGCAGGTAGCGGCGCGTTCTCGGGAAGTAGGCTAAGCGAAGACACGATTGCTATCAGTCAACTCATTAGGCTCGGAGGAAAACGGCAAAAAGGCCGTTCCGCCTCGACTCTCATGGCGGAGCTGGCTGGATGGGATTACGAATCGAAGCGCCTTGACATACTGATGGCCACGACCCGGTCCTTTGTCGCAGTATTGGCCGCGCAAATCGGGGTTGATCAAGCCAGAGAACTGGAACAATTAACGCAGCGGTTTTTTCAGACCGTCGTTGAACGCGTTGAAGCGGGAGAAAGCTCCCCGGTGGAGCAAACCAGAGCACAAGTAACACTCTCGACCGCTCATATTGCCCGCGAACAAGCCCGTTTTGAGCTTGAGGCGGCCCGTAAAACCCTGGCCGCCCTTTGGGGACAGGAGACCATGATATTCGAGAGTGTGGTAGGCGACTTGGAGCAAGTGGAGCCTATCCCAACTCTGGATCAACTTCAGTCTTATTTGCGGGGGAATCCAGACATAGCACGTTGGGAGGCTGAAGAAAGACTCCGTGACGTTCGGCTTAGACTCGAAAAGGCCAACGCGATTCCCGACCTGACCGTAAGTGCGGGTGTCCGTAAGTTCGGGGAGTCCGATGAACGGGCTTATGTCTTGGGAATCTCGATCCCTCTCTCAATTTCTGATCGCAACCAAGGGAATATCGCCGCAGCACGTGCCGCCAAATCGCAAGTTGGCTTCGAAATAGAAGCCACACGTCTATCGGCATACTCCAATTTGGCCAATAGATACCGTGAACTCAGAGCGGCGTACCTCGCTGTTGTGACGCTACAACAAGAAATAATACCATCGGCCGAAAAGGCCTTTGCGGCTATCGACCTTGGCTATGTAGCTGGCAAATTTAGTTTTCTCGAGGTCTTGGATGTACAGCGAACGCTCTTCGAGGTCAAAAGCCAATACATCGACGTCCTTGCTGCTTATCACAAGGCAAGGGCCGACGTGGAGCGCCTAATCGGGGTTTCCATCCTAACCATTCCCGAATCACCAAAAGAGGAGAATTGATCATGAACTCAAGCGAAAAACCCAAGATAATCCGTGCTCTCTTAATTGCAATGGCGGTTGCCAGCCTATTTGCCTATGGCTGCGCGCAGCAAGACCACGCAAATGAAAACGAGTCTGATAATCATGAGGAACACATTCAAGTTGGGCAGCACGACGACTCAGAAGAGGACGAACACGGTCATGAGGGTGAGGAGGAGGTGGTTAACCTGTCTCCCACTGAGCTGGAGGAGTTCGGCATAGAAATTGCCATTGCAGGGCCCGGTCATCTGGATCGGTTTGTTAACCTTCCTGGAGAAATCGTGCTTAATTCCGACCGATTGGCCCATGTCCCTCCTCGCCTCTCGGGAATCGTCAGAGAGGTGTTCAAGACCCTCGGCGACTATGTTGAGAATGGAGAAGTCTTGGCGGTCATTGAGAGTCGTGAACTCGCGGATGCAAAAGCTGAATATTTGGCAGGAAAAGCACGGTCGGCGCTGGCTGAAGCCTCACTGGAACGAGAACAGTTGTTGTGGGAAAGAAAGATTTCTGCCAAGAGAGATTATCTTGAGGCACGCAAAGCGCTTGCCGAAGAGCGTGTCGCCTTCACTACATCGCAGCACAAATTACGCGCGTTGGGTTTTTCAGATGTCAGCAAATTGGAAGAGAGCCCTGACAGCTCATTTACTTACTACGAAATCAAAGCACCATTCCAAGGCACGATAATTGACAAACACATCACCTTGGGGGAGACATTGGAAAGTAACACATCGGTTTTTACGATCGCCGATCTGTCCTCGGTTTGGGTCGATATCAATGTCTATCAAAAAGACCTCGCAGCCGTTCGGAAGGGCCAACGCGTCGCTATTAGTATCGATTCTGGGCTCGACAATGTCGTTGGTGAGATTGACTGGGTCGGGCCGTTGGTGGGTGAATCCACGCGGACGGCGAAAGCTCGTGTTGTTTTATCCAACCCCAATGGCGACCTGAGGCCCGGCCAATTCGTGACCGCACGAGTCGCCTTAGCTCGAGTTCAGGTCGATATCTGTGTGCCCAAAACCGCAATGCAGTCGGTTGACGATCGGACCGTCATTTTCGTGAAGACTGACGATGGTTTTGAACCTCATCAAGTCGAAACTGGGCAGGAAAGCGAAACGCATATAGAAATCGTGTCTGGACTACAAGCGAGCCAATCCTACGCGAGCCAAGGCGCATTCACGCTCAAAACCCAATTGTCCAAAGGGGCCTTCGATGAAGGCCATAGCCACTAGAAAGAGGAGAGCATGGAAAAATTAATTCATTTTGTCCTTCACAATCGCTTACTGATCATTGTGCTGGGCGCCCTTGTGATGGTATCAGGACTGCTAAGCTACAAACAGCTCCCAGTGGATGCCTTTCCCGACGTGTCTCCTTCACTGGTCCAAGTCTTCACCGAAACCGAAGGGTTGTCGCCCGAAGATGTTGAGAAATACGTCACCTACCCAATCGAAACGGCAATGAATGGCTTGCCCGACCTGGAGAAGATTCGATCCGTCTCCAACTTCGGGCTTTCGGTCGTCAATGTCTATTTCAAAGATGGCACCGATATCTATTTCGCCCGGCAGGTGTTAAATGAGCGCCTTCAAGAGGCAAAGGATCAGATTCCCGAAGGCTTTGGTGAGCCGGTAATGGGGCCTATATCAACTGGGATGGGGTTGGTTCTTTTCTATTACCTCGAAGACAAAAACGGGTCCCACTCTCTTGAGGAGTTGAGGACCATTCAGGACTGGCTTGTCAAATTCCACCTTCAAACAGTTCCAGGAGTGACCGAGATTCTTGGCATAGGAGGCTGGGAGAAACAATACCATGTGAATATCGACCCATCCGCCCTGCTTCGGTATGATGTCACGATTAACGAAGTGATCGAAAAGATCAAGGCCAACAATCTGAATGTCGGCGCCCAGTTTATTGAGAAGGACGCCGAAGAATTTATTGTTCGATCGGTCGGGCTTACCTCCAACATGGAGGAGATGAAGCACATTGTTATCAAGACCCTAGATGGGACACCTGTTTTTCTGAATCAATTGGGTACGGTTGGTATCGGTGGCGCCGTTCGACGAGGTGTGCAGACGAGAAATGGTGTTGAAGAGGTTGTGGCCGGAATGGTGATTAAGCTTTTCGGCACCAACTCCTCTACCGTCATCGGACAAGTTGAAGAAAAGCTCACCGAAATCAACAGCATCCTGCCCGATGGAATCGAGATTGTTCCCTATTACGAACAAAAAACGCTCATCAATGCCTGCGTCGCGACGGTAACGAACGCGTTGATTCAAGGAATCGTACTTGTGATCATCGTACTCATGGTTTTCATGGGTGGGTTCCGGCCTAGTATTGTTGTGGCTCTGTCGATTCCGTTTTCCGTGCTGTTCGCAACACTGAGTATGCACTTCTTTGGCATCTCTGCAAACCTAATGTCACTTGGGGGTCTAGCCATCGCAATTGGCATGATGGTGGACGGCACAATCGTTATCACAGAAAATATTGATCGGTGGCTGCGGATGTCAAGTGCCGGCGATCGCAGGGTCTACGTCATTGCAAAGGCCTGTGCAGAAGTGGCCCGGCCGATTTTGTTTGCAATTTCCATTATCATCATTGTCTTCTTGCCTCTTTTTACGCTTCAGGGAGTCGAAGGAAAGACGTTTCGACCCCTGGCATACACAGTGGCCCTGGCGATGCTTGGGTCACTCATTTTTGCGATTTTTCTATCCCCGGTCGTTGCCTCATTCCTGATGAAACGACCGGATAAGAAAGAAGACAAGGCCTCGAATGAAGATGCCTTTATTGTCAGATTGATGATGAAACCCTACAAACCATTAGTCGGATTCTTCGTTAAGCGCCGTTATCTGGCCGTGGTACTGGCTGGGACTCTAATGCTGATAGGTGGCCTCATTTTTCCGCGGCTCGGTGCGGAATTCACTCCGGAACTCCAGGAAGGGACAATCGTCGTGCGCCTGACAATGGCGCCGTCCATCTCTTTGAACGAAAGCACGAAGGTCACCATGCTGGTTGAAAAAAGACTGACTGCGATCCCCGAGGTGACGGGGGCGGTGACTCGCATCGGGCGTGGTGAGGTTGGGGCGCATACGGACCCGATCAATAGTGCCGAAATATATGTTCTGCTCAAACCGAGAGACCAGTGGCAACGAACTCAAACACAAGAAGGGCTACGCGAGATTATACGCGACGAGTTAGGTGATATACCGGGTGTACTCACCAATTTCACCCAACCAATCGCAATGACGGTGGATGAACTACTGGAAGGCGTCCGTGCCGAACTCGCTATTAAGCTCTTCGGTGCTGATTTGGCCGAACTCAAGAAGAAAGCTGACGAAATTGCGGCAGTCGTTCGCGAAGTGGAAGGCGCAGCAGATGTGCAAGCCGACCAAGTCTCCGGAACACCGCAATTGCGTATTACGGTCGATCGGCAAGCCATTGCGCGGTATGGAATCAATGTCGAAGACGTGCAAAACGTCATTCGGACAGCCGTTGGTGGCGAAACGGCGGGTCAAATCTTCGAAGGAATCCGCCGATTTGATATCTTTGTACGTTTCGACAAAAAGGCTCGGGACAGCGTTAGCGTGATTCGGCAGATTCTGATTACCTCGCCCATTGGCACTAAGGTGCCTTTGGACCAACTCGCGTCGATTGAGGAGATTATTGGTCCCCGTCAGATCACCCGTGAGAACAATCAGCGGTTTATCACCGTGCAATGCAACGTAACGGGGCGAGATATTGTCTCCTTTGTTGAAGACGCTCAGAATGCGATCGATGCAGGAGTGGATTTGCCTCCCGGTTACCTTGTTACTTGGGGTGGCCAGTTCAAACTCCAACAGCAAGCAAATAGGAGACTCTCCGTCGTGGTTCCAATCACGTTGCTGATCGTCTTTCTGCTCTTGTTTTCTAGTTTCAACTCGCTAAAGAACTCGATTCTTATCTTGTTGAACATCCCACTCGCCTTAGTAGGTGGAGTAGTTGCCCTCTGGCTCACTGGACAGAATCTATCAGTCCCGGCATCTGTGGGATTTATTGCGCTTTTTGGTATTGCCTTGGAAAACGGGATGGTTCTGGTGACTTATTTGAATCAACTTCTCAGGAACGGTGTATCCCTTGACGTAGCCTCGGTACAAGGCGCATGCCTGCGGCTAAGACCGGTCCTCATGACGGCCATCACAACGGCATTGGGTCTGATCCCTTTGCTCTTCTCCAGCGGTACCGGTAGTGAGGTTCAACGGCCCCTAGCTACGGTTGTTGTGGGGGGACTGGTGACTTCGACGATTCTGACCCTTCTGGTCGTACCGGCTCTCTACAAATGGTTCGCCGTACCCGTTGAAAAGGAAAAATGATTAAAGGAGAATGCGATGAAGGAGATAAAGGCATATATCAAAAGGCACAAGCTTGACCCGGTGGTTACTGCTCTTCGAAAGGTGGGAAATCTAACCGGAATGAGCGTTCTTCACTCCTCTGGCTTTGGTCAAGGCTGGAGAATAGGTGAAGGAGGGGCGGACTGTCGCCCAGGCGTAAAGATCGAGATCGTCTGCAAAGATGAGGTGGTCGATGCGGTGGTTAAGACGATCGCAGCGGCTGCCCACACGGGACTTAAAGGCGATGGGATTATTTTCGTAAGTGAAATCGGACAGGCCTTACGAATCAGTACGGGCGAAGGAGGAGAAGATGCGGTATGACGGTTGAACAATCTACCCAAACAAGACACTTCCGCATAAGGGGTATGGATTGTGCCGAAGAAGTTGCGGTACTGAACCAAGCGTTGAATGGCGCTCCCGGCATCGTAGAAATCCGGTTTGACGTCCTGAATGCAAAGATGACAGTGGAGTGCACTTCTGACTTCAATCCCGAGGTGGTGTTAGCGATGGTTGCCGGAACTGGTATGAAAGCGATCCCGTGGCAAGAATGGCACCATCGTCCGGAGGCCTCCTTCTGGGCTCAGCGAGGGCGGGTAGTCATGACCGGGTTTAGCGGGTGCTCCATGATCCTTGGACTCTTGGTCCATTGGTGCAAGCATGAGGGATTGCTTCATGCCTTGGGAGGGCGTGAAGGACACCCATTACCGGTCGAAGTTGTGCTGTTGTATGTATTGAGTATGGTCGCCGGTGCTTGGTTCATTGCCCCCAAGGCCCTCTATTCTGCACGAAGGCTGCGCCCTGATATGAACTTATTAATGACGATCGCGGTCATTGGTGCTGTTCTTATTAGTGAGTGGTTCGAAGCGGCAGCTGTGACCTTTCTTTTCTCTTTGTCATTGGTCTTGGAATCGTGGACTGTCGGGCGAGCTCGTCGTGCGATTTCCGATCTGATGAACTTGTCTCCGACTACTGGCCGGTACAGAGACCCGGTGAACCAGGAGATTTTGGAAAAGCCCATTGACAGCATCCCCCAAGAATCCATCGTCTTGGTGCGTCCCGGGGAAAAAGTGCCCTTGGATGGAGTGATCCTAAGGGGAGAAACAACTATTAATCAAGCTCCAATTACCGGCGAATCACGTCCGGTTTCCAAACATGTAGGCGACGATGTCTTTGCCGGCACCATCAATGGACAAGGTGCCTTTGAATTCAAGTCCACGAAATCAGCCGACGACACAACTCTGGCTCGAATCATTCACATGGTGGAGGACGCTCAGTCACGGCGATCGGACTCTGAGCAGTGGGTAGATTCATTTGCTCGTTATTACACACCGATCATCATGTTGTTTGCGGTCGCCATCGCGGTGGTTCCCCCTCTCATCGGAGTGGGATCCTGGGAAGACTGGATCTACCAAGCGCTTGTGATGCTCGTTATCGCTTGTCCTTGTGCGTTGGTGATTTCAACGCCAGTTAGCATCGTAGCAGGCTTGTCATCGGCAGCCCGGGCAGGCGTGCTAATAAAGGGCGGATTGTATCTGGAGGTACCATCTAGACTGAATGCGCTGGCCTTGGACAAAACCGGGACGCTCACTTATGGAACTCCCGAAGTCGAAAGAATACTGGCCTTTGACGATCACACCGAGAATGACGTTCTGTCGCGAGCAGCAGCGCTTGAGGCGGAGAGCGGCCATCCAATCGCCAGTGCGATAAATCGAGAAGCCACGCGTCGGGGCATGACAAGCCCAAGTGCGGCTGGAATTCGCGATGTTAAGGGAAGAGGAACAGAGGCCTTTATCGAAGGCAAGCCCTTTTGGGTTGGCAGTCATCGTTTTATGCATGAGAAAGGCGCCGAACTCCCTGAAACGCACAAGTCGGCGATTCGCATCGAAGATGAAGCACACTCCCTGATCGCGGTCGGTACGGATTCGCATGTGTGCGGCTTAATTGGCGTGTCTGATCGTGTTCGCGAAACAGCTTCCTCCACAGTAAAAGCTATTCGGAAAGCAGGCGTCAATCACATTGTGATGTTGACGGGTGATAACCGAGCGACTGCCAGGTCCGTAGCGAATGCAACAGGCATCGACACATACCATGCCGAATTGTTGCCGGAAGACAAAGTGGCAGCCATTGAGAGGTTGGTCAAACAATATGGACACGTGGCAATGATCGGAGATGGTGTAAACGACGCACCTGCGATGGCGGCATCGTCACTCGGCATCGCAATGGGCGCTACGGGAACCGATGCCGCGATCGAGACAGCCGACATCGCCTTGATGTCGGATGATCTATCGAAAATCCCCTGGCTCATTCTCCATTCAAAACGCGTCGTTCGAATCATCCGCCAAAACATCGTGTTTGCTCTTGGAGTAAAAGCGACCTTCTTGGGTTTGGCACTATTTCAGCTAGCAACGCTTTGGATGGCTATTGCCGCCGATATGGGCGCATCGCTGATTGTTGTTTTCAATGGCCTAAGGTTGCTGAGGGGAACGGATGTCGGGGGTTAGGGGAATCGATTTAATTAGAAGGGTGAAAAGGCAAGTTTAGGATTTCATCCGCTCCTGCAGAAGTTGCAGCCCCGATTGCGGGGTAGACCACGACCCTCGTGCGTGGGAAGACCGGGAGAAACTCTGTGGATTGTCGATAGTGTTTGCCCACGCCGCAACACGCCATAATTTTCTATCTCCTTCCAAAAGAATGTGAGCACGTCCAGAAAAGCGTGAGCACCTACAGCTAGCATACAACGGTGGCGAACTGGTCGTATTCGACCTGGTGTTGCCAACCGAACTTTAGAAGACTGGGAGGGAATATGTGGTTGATATCTAATTGGGGAATGGTCCAGGAACCGGCCGTAGGGCCGGTGTGTTTCAAGAGTTCCAATGGAACATGAGATATGAAGATGTACGTGCTCTCGTTACCGAAAAGGGGTTTCGAGTACTTAAGGAGAAAGCTCCGAAAAAGCGAAGGTTTGGCGGCGGCCATGGCGACCTGAATGTTGCGTTGGAAGCAGGTGAGGGGATTGTATTTCATGTCATGTTCAATTTCGACAAAGAGGGGCTGAATGAAGTTTACATTGTCGATCAATCCGAGCACCGAAAAGACCGCGATATCGAGGCACGCTACCAGCAGCTCAGGCAGCCACTAATAGACAAGGGTTGGCAAGTTAATGAGTTACCCAAGATCGAAGACATCTACGCAAACTTGACATACGAAGATGATTCGGGGCGGGTCGAAATGCGAGAAACATCGCTGTGTCGAGCCTGTTCACGATGATTCGCGGTCCGGTTGCGTTGCCATGTCGATTGGTGGCCACGGTGACGTCAGGGCTGCAACGTTGTTCAGTATTATCAATGTCATTTGCCTGATGGCACGGTAGCCGTATATGCGGTCCACGAACGTAACTGCTAGTGAACAAGAGGTGAATCTACGTTAGAGCCACCCCATTGATCAGCTATTTTAGATAACTTCTCAAAACCAATATCACTTGTTCTACCTCTTCCTGCCTTTGCAGTTGGGAGATATCTTCTGCACCCAAATGTTGCCTCAAATGGCCTTCAAGTACCTCCTTCATTAGTCCATTAACCGCACCCTTAATAGCAGCAATCTGCTGTAGGACCTTCATACAATCAGGTTCGCCTTCAAGTGAGCCTTCTAAAGCGACGGACTGTCCTTTAATCCGCCTGATGCGGCTGAGCAGTTTCTTCTTTCCGTCGATTGTATGAGACATATTCGCTCCTTGCGGCCAAGTGTCAAAATACTATACCCTAGTATACTATCTCTATGTGAACGTCACCATGCTTGGTTTGATGGTAAGCCATCCAGATGAGGAAATTCAATGCAATACGACAGCAATATTCAATGGGATCATTCGCACGATTTCGGTATCGACAATAGACAGCGTGCAACCAAGGTCAAAATCGTCTTTTGGTTAACAACGGTCATCATGGTTTTAGAAATTGGTGCCGGTACTTGGTCTGGCTCAATGGCGTTACTTGCTGATGGATGGCACATGGGGACGCATTCTGCTGCTTTTCTGATCACCATCTTTGCGTATGCGTACGCAATGAAACATGCCAATAATCGGGAATTTAGTTTTGGTACAGGTAAAGTCAATTATCTTGGAGGATTTGCCAGTGCAGTTGCGCTAGCCATTGTTGCTTTGATGATGGCGCTAGAATCTGTTCAACGACTCATTGAGCCAAAAGAGATTCATTTTGATGAAGCAATCTGGGTGGCGATAGTTGGACTTACAGTTAATATTGTTTCAGTTTTTGTTTTACATGACGATGATCATCATCATGACGAAGACCATGGGCATCAACACCATGATCACAATATGAAAGCAGCATATTTCCATGTTTTGGCAGACACATTAACCTCGCTACTAGCCATTGTTGCATTACTTACAGGTAAGTATTTCGATTGGATCTGGATGGACGCAGTGATGGGGATTGTCGGTGCAGCTGTCATTTCACGGTGGTCTTATGGATTACTTAAAGAATCGAGCGATGTGCTGCTTGATAAATCTGTTCGGACTTCCTCCTACGAGAAAATAGCTGCGGCCATTAAGAGAGAAGACCAGGGAATTATTAACGACATACATATTTGGAGAATCGGAACGTCACATCAAGCTGCGATTCTATCTGTTGTTTCTAAACAGCCACTTGAGCCATATGAGTATAAGCAGATCCTCAAACGACTCCTACCTCACCTGTCTCATATTTCGGTAGAAGTTAAGAAATTATAGAGTTCTATTCCGGTGTTGGATCCGTCTGAGACTACTTCCAAAGCACGGCATCCGTGAAGGATTGTTGTGCCGATTGAATTCCACTGCGATAGGTACATCGATGAGCGATGTTTTCGCGGGCCAGCGTACATGTTGACAGCGAACGAGAATACGACAGCCGTGAAACAATTGTCACGTCACCTCCGTACAGTTGTCACGCGGAAATCGTGAAAGGGCCTAGTCGATGCTTCCCCATTTGAAAAGAATCGAAATTGTCGACAACGACACGACCATCCTTCAATTCATGAGACGCGCTCTTGATGGGTTGGGCTGCAACACATGCTTTCACCATTGCCCTGTCGAGGCATTGGAATGTCTGAAGTCGAACAAGGGCGACATTCTCCTAACAGACTATGAAATGCCAAAGATGGAAGGGCCGGAACTCATCGCCCGTGCGAAGTCATTCTTGCCAAACTTGATCAGTATTCTTATGACAGGTAACGGCATCCTTCAACCTATGGACTCTGTTTCATTGATGTCTAAACCGTTCTCAAAGTCCGTGCTTGTGGATATGTTGACTTCAGCATTAGCAAACGACCGTTAATCGATCGATTAAGCTCAGTCCTCGTCAATTGGGGCCGAGCCCGCGACTCGCATAACGGCCTGTATTCCATTATCACGTCCGATGGTTGAGTTGTACATCTCACTGGATCCTATGACAGGGTGCCACGAACATTCGTGCGTAAATATACGCTAAGAGATTATTACCAGGTCACGGTTCAGGATGTATTCACCATATAGAATTACGTTTTCCCAAGCGATTGGGCTGATGTGCTCTACGAGCTTCAGATCTATCCCGGTTTTCTCAGGATCGCATTCGATAACGACCCGATTTATCTCCTTTGCCTGCCAGTAAATAATGGATGCAAGGATGAGTGTGAGGCAGCTGCATGAATTTCGTTGCTCCTGCAAGTCACGTTTACTGATTCGTCCTCTTTTACCGTAGTTCAGGTCCCGGGCCAGCCCGTGGAGCTGCTCTCCCTTCAGAAGTCCTCGTCGTGTCCTTCGCCTCAACGCGATATCAGACATGTACTGGAGGATGTGTGCGGACTTGAAGACCCGCCCGAGCTCGCGGTTCGCTCGATAAAAGTGGTTCTTACCAGAAAACCCGTTCAGACGCTTCATGGCCGTTGAAGCAGTCGAATGCCCAGATTCGAGTGACGCATAGAAATGGCCGATTCTGTCCCACTGATCAACAATCCAATCCATGTGGATCGTGCGGTCACTCCGAGCCACGAGCGATGATAGCGGTCCATAGTCGAAATCTCTGTCGATGCGGTAGATCCGTTGTTTGTGGAGGCCCTTGATCCTCGGTGAAAACCGCTTCCCCAGCATTGCGAAAGCCGCAAAGTTATTCTCGGTGTATCCGTGGGTGTCCACGTAATGTTCTTCAAGCTCAAGGTCGCTTTCGTTATAAAGGAGCCCGTCGAGCACGAACGGGGCATCACGATCGGTGCACTCAATGGGTAGGCTGTAAAAGGGCGCATAGTTATCCGCGACGAAAGAGTAGAATTCCAGCGCGAAATCATTGAATTTTGGACTGTATGTTTGCTGGAGCACTTTGTGCTTCAACGCAAAACGCTGCCCATCGCTGCTTGACGTCTTTCCAGTTCCCCATGACTGGGTGATGTCCAGGTTACTAATTGCGTTCACCACTTGGGCGAGAGCCCCGCGAAGGTTGTCCTCGGTTATCATCCAGTCGGTAACGTGCTTGATCCGCCCATAGCTAATCCCTGTGAGATGGGACATCGTGTATGGTCCAATGTTGCATCCATGAGCCATTATTGTTGCCAGGATCGTACAGATCTCTTCTGGGTTTGTTCCGTCCTGCTGCGACGTTGGCATGAAGGTTCGTGTGATCTTGAGTTCATTGTCGACCTCGATGAGTAGCTCGGGCAGTTTGATGAGCCTCATGTTCTCGCCGAGCCAGCTCTTCAGCGATTCAAGCTTGGTTTCCGATTCATGGTCTAGCTTTTCAGCACCGTCGGAGGAAAGGTGCCATCCGTCATCGGTCACCGAAGCGAATGCGTTTCTCGGGAGAGCTTTCAGAAAATCTTCATAAGCATCGTTCAATGTCCTCGCTAGGAAGGCCGCAACGGTAGACTTGTCGGATGGTAGCCCCGCCCTTCTAAAAAACGATTCTCTTTTCGTTGCCCAGCTCTCTTCTGGAATGAAGAAGTCGTCTAATCTTCCGAACCTTTTGCTTGAGTGGACAGACACGTTGCCCGACTTAATCTCGTCCCTAATGGCGGTCAATAGTGCGCATTCCCA
This sequence comes from Candidatus Saccharimonadota bacterium, assembly GCA_029260875.1. Classification (GTDB taxonomy): domain Bacteria; phylum Patescibacteriota; class Saccharimonadia; order Saccharimonadales; family OFTM59; genus OFTM59. The sequence goes on along the minus strand of JAJDCL010000017.1, from coordinate 37,596 downwards.
GGCCGCCTTGTTCACCACACCGTCCGACTCGACTAAATACAGAATCTTCTTTGGGATGAATTCCATTGGAGCATTGTTCGGCAGCTTGCGCTTGTGGTTTTCGTTGAGGACACGAAGCACGTCCATGGCCTTGATCACACCGGCATCCGTTTCATTTTCAGACATGAGCTGGAGATGCTTCAGCAGCATCGGAGAGAACTGTCGAATGTAGCCGAATCGGTCCTTCACTAGGTTGAACACATGGCTGTGCTTCCCCTTGAGCCATACGCTAACTTCGGCCATCTGATACTCAAGCTTCTCCCGCTCAACTCGAAGGTACAGCTCGGATCTCAGGTCTGAGTCAGTTACGGATTCATCGAGGACGAGATCAGCCATGATCGCAAATGTATTCAATGACTGCCGAATTTGCTTTCGCTGCGACTTGTTATGGTTGTCGATGTCGTTCTGAGCGTGATTGTAGATCCGATTTATCAGCTTATCGTACATATCCACCATGAAGTCGACGGTATCCCGGTAAGTCTGCCAGAGGAAACAGACAAGAACAGCATGGCGATGGGTCTCTTCAAGTTTCCGCAGCCGCGATGCGGTGCATCGCTTTGCATACCGGGACAGAGCTCGCTGGAAGTTGTTGTTGAGCCACGAAAGATCGAGATCAAGAACCCCGGTTTTTTGAATCTCGTCGATATTCTTTGTGAGGCGAAGCATCGCCGTTGGGCTGGGACGGCCTGGAGCCTGTTTCAATATCTGGATTCCGCTGGTTCGGCTTTCCCAGGTCTCTAGAAGTGCGTCCAGGGGTTGCTTATTCTCCTTTGAAAGTGAGTTCTCTATCCTTATATATATGGACTGCTTGGCCTCCTCGCGCTGAGTTGCAACAAGCCGCCGCATGGTGTCATCGGATGGCAGGAGTATTCTTTTTTCCTTCAGGTATTGCTCCGTCTTAGCGATAAGCGCCCCAGCCTGTTCCAGTCGGCATGCGGTGTCGAACACAAACTTCCGGACAGTCTCCCTGGTCTTCTTTCCCGCAAACCTTGACAGGTGAAGGAATTTGCGGATCGCATCCTGATGGTCGGATATAGTAGCCTGCCTTTTGGAGTACACGCCAATAGCCGTGCTGGGGATACTGAGCTGAACGCTGACATAAGTCAGGATTTCGGTAACAATCTCGAATGGCTGCTGGATTGGGAATCGATTTGCGAGCCGGACGAATGCGATTTGGTACCCAAACCCAAGCCGGTTATGCTGCCGTCTGCATTGGAATATCCGGTCAGTGTCCTTCTTTGTGAATTGGGCCTGATTTAGAAGGTGTTCATGGGTGAAGTTCAGCGATTTCATGGTCCGTGATTGTATAAGAAAAAACGAACGTTATTATATACACAGAATAGGTATCAATAAGACTCTATAAATGATACTTGTCGTGTATAATTACCAGCAGTTTTAAACATTATGTCTTTACGGACTGGAGATATGGGAAAAACAGTAGCTTATCTAAGGGCGTCAACGGGCAAGCAGGACCTCAATAACCAAAAGCTCGAGATCTTAGAGTTCGGAAGGAAGAAAGACCTCAAGATCGACGAGTTCATCCAGATCACCGTCTCCTCAAGAATGACGAGTAAGCAGCGGCGAATCGACGACCTACTTGAACGACTCAGCGGGTCGGATGCCCTAATCGTTACGGAGCTTAGCCGCCTCGGGAGAAGCACCGCCGAAGTCCTTTCTCTGGTGAACGGTTTAATTGACCGGGACATTCGCGTCATCATCATCAAACAGAACCTCGACATCAGCAAGCACGACATGAGCTCAAAAATCATCGTCACACTCTTTTCACTGTTCGGTGAACTAGAACGGGACCTTGTCAGCTTGCGTACCAAGGAGGCGTTAGCCTCGAAAAGGAAACAAGGAATAAGACTCGGCAAACCGAAAGGGACCATTCAGAAGAGCAAGTTCGACAACGATCTCGAAAGGATAAAAGAGCTCCTTGCCTTAGGGCTCTCTGTCAGAAAAATCTCAAAGGTGCTGGGGTATTCCAACCATATTGGTCTTAACACCTACATCAAAAAAAGGTCAATTAAAGAAAGCATGTCGAATCTTGCGTAAAGCCAGATGATTACCGGGGCATCCGTGTTGTTCCACTCTTTTTCGGAGGGGGGCGATAATCCTTAGCGTATATTTACGCACGAATGTTCGTGGCACCCTTCCATCCTCACATGTTGCGTCACGCAACCGGATACAAGCTTGCGAATGATGGACAAGACACAAGAGCCATCCAGTTGTATCTGGGTCATCGAGAGATCCGTCACACCATTCGATACACCGATCTTTCCTCGAATAGATTCGACAACTTCTGGAGCGACTGAAGATGCTGGATTTAAACAACTTAAGAATCCGACGTCCAGATTGTTTTTTCACGCAACTCTTGGTTCTAAAACATTTGTAGCGGTGAATTGCCGTTTTTGCGCGAACGCTCCATTTGGGCCATTTACCTGGCGGCAGAGCAAACGGGTCGTACGCGGTAAATTTCGGCCTCTTCGATCGTTCTCAAGGCCTTAGCGTACGATTTTTCCGTTTCGTGAGGCGACCCCTAATTCACCAGACCAATATCTGTATATTGACCATTTACTTTTAGGGTAACAGTCATATTTCCAGCAGTTCGATTTCTCCAAAACCATCCGTGTTGTCCATCGAAGGCAGCTTCTAGTACACCTTCCGAACGCGGTTTTGCGCCTTTTTCGTAATTGTGATATTTAATATTCAATTCTTTTGAATCTGCGTGGGCATCGAAATTTGCTTTGCTGCCATCTGTCCACCAAACGTAATTTACTTGAGCACCCTTTTCCATTGACAACTTGATCTCTTTTCCTTCATTCGGCTTAAGAGTTATTGTCATTTCGTCACTGGGAGATCCAAGCGGGTTGGCTTTCGACACCAATTCTGATGGTGAGGTCAGTTGAGGCTCACCATTCTCTGGCATCTGTTCTTGTTCTAGTTGTGTATCATCTTCAGATTCTTGAGCAAGCGAGACCTTAATTTCTCCCATCCTTTTCAACCCAATGAGACGTCCGATTCCAGTTGGATCTACTCCATACTCGGCTGGAAGAACAGCGGCTACTAGAATAAAGGCAGCGACTAATATTGCTGACAAGGTTGATTTGACGAGCTTTCTCACCGTGGGTAGATCCTCAGTTGCGGGAATGTTGATATTTTTCACGTCGTTTCCTTTTCTCAATTAGAAATAAAGTATCCAGTCATCTGATAGCCGACAAAAATAAAGCCGCCCACCATCAGTGCTACGTTGGCATTGTAGGCATGGCGCAAAAACCCGCCGGTACGACGCCAAAACCCCATGATAATAAGTATCATCACCAAACCCATTATCTGACCTAATTCAACCCCTACATTAAATGCCACGAGGTTGGGGACCAAACCATCTGGGGATACGTTGTAATCAAGAATTTTAGTAGCCAATCCTAGGCCATGGAAAAGGCCAAAAATGAGAGTCGCCTTTTTTGTGCTTGGTTGGAATCCAAACCATATTTGGTAGGCTCCCATATTATCGAGAGCCTTATAGACAATTGAGAATCCTATTATTGCGTCAATCAAGTAAGCATTCACACTAAATTCAAAAAGAACCCCAGATATGAGCGTAACTGAATGGCCAACGGCAAATAACGTGACGTAAATGCTCACATCCTTAACATGATACAAAAAGAAAATGACGCCAAATAAAAACAACAGGTGATCATATCCTGTAACCATGTGTTTGGCGCCAAGGTAAATAAACGGGACGATCATGGGTCCGCTGCTTTCCATAATAAAACCCTTATCGCCATCCGTGACACCGTGAGCGTAAGCCTCAGGACTTATCGTAAAAATGATCGCCAATAGAACCAACAATATGAAATCTCTATTCCTGAATGTTAGATACCCGGAAAGATTATGCATCAATCCTCCTAATAAATTGGTTTAATAAAGGGCATTAAACCCAAATTTACGAACGAAAACGCTACAACGCATCTCAATACAGTCCTAAGACATCTGACTGACTTCAAATAGTCTTTTTAGATTTTTCGCCGCTATGTAGTAGTCGATAAAGAGCTGGCAGAACTAGCAGCGTAAGCAATGTGGAGGAAATAATACCCCCAATAACAACTGTGGCAAGTGGACGCTGAACTTCAGATCCAATCCCTGTGTTTAGAGCCATGGGTACGAATCCTAAAGAAGCCACGAGTGCGGTGGTTAAAACAGGCCTTAGTCTCGTCAGTGCACCTTTAATGATCGCAGCTTCCAAAAGTAGCCCATCCTCACGCAAATCACGAATAAACGCAACCATGACAAGGCCATTTAATATCGCAATACCCGACAGTGCGATAAAACCGACACCCGCCGAAATAGAAAAAGGGATTTCTCTCAAGGTAAGTGCCAGGAGACCACCGGTCAATGCCAGTGGGACTCCCGAAAAAATCACAGCAGTATCTTTTAATGAACCCAATGCTAATAACAATAAGCCGATGATCAATAAAAGGGTAATAGGAACAACGATGGAGAGTCGTTTTGCCGCAGATTGTAATTTCTCGTACGTACCGCCATATTCGACCCAGTAACCTGGCGGTACTTCCACCGATTCCTTCATTGCACTTTGCACGTCCGCCACAAATGTTCCTAGATCTCGACCTCGGACATTAGCCGTGACCACTACACGGCGCTTCCCGTTCTCACGATAAATCTGGTTAAATCCAGTAACTAGTTCCATGTCAGCTAGCTCACCTAAAGGAACATAATCCCCCTGCTTTCTTTGAATCGGTAAGTTTACTAATCCGTCAACGTCGGTTCTTAACCGTTCTGGCAATCTCACAACAATATCAGTACGTCTATCTCCCTCAAAAAACTGGCCTGGGACAGTGCCCCCCATCGCGACAGCGAGTTGATCCTGAATCTCACTTATGGTGATCCCGAACTGAGGTAGAACGTCGCGTTTAGGACTAATGGTCATGATTAATAGACCCGTAGTTTGCTCCACAGCTATATCGGCAATGCCTTCGACTTTAGAAATAGCTTTCTCAGTCTCTTTACCCAATCGTATTAGCTGATCGAAATCATCTCCGAATATCTTTATCGCCAATTCAGCACGCACACCTGCCATTAGTTCATTGAATCGCATTTGAATAGGCTGCAGGAATTCGTAGCGATTCCCCGGAATGGTACCTACAAATGCTGCAAGCTCATTAACAAGGACAACTTTGGGTTTTTTTGGGTCTGGCCACTCGTCCCTTGGCTTTAAAATAATAAAGTTATCGGCGACACTTGGTGGTACCGCATCCGTGGCTACTTCCGCAGTGCCAATCTTGGCAAAAACGCGCTCTACCTCAGGCAAACTTTTAATCTTTTTCTCTAACGTCTCTTGTAAACTGATTGCCTGCTCAAGTGATGTGCCAGGAATACGTAGCGCGTGCATCGCGATATCCCCTTCATCCAAATTTGGCACAAACTCACTTCCTAACTTTGTGGCAGTGTAGGCCCCAGCTGCAATAAGGGCCACGGTGCTTGCTAAAACCAACCAACGAAACCTAACAGCAGCAATGAGCATAGGTTTATAGATCGCGAGCGTGATTCTAATAATGAAACTTTCCTTTTCACGTATCGGTTTCCGGAAAAACAAGGCGACGCAGGCAGGAACAAAAGTAATAGAAAGCACCATGGAACTGGCCAGTGCTATGACAACAGTAATTGCCATGGGATGAAACATCTTCCCTTCCACCCCGGAAAGCGCAAAAATCGGGAGATAAACTGCAGTAATGATAAAAACACCAAAGAGGGCAGGCCGTATTACTTCTTTGGTTGCGTTAAAAACGATTTCCAGTCTTTCGTTGAATGGAACATCTTTACCGGGTTTTGCGCTGCTTAATCTTCGCAGACAATTTTCGACAATGATAATGGCACCGTCAACGATCAAGCCAAAATCCAATGCTCCTAGACTCATTAAATTTGCACTAACTTTCGTATGAACCATACCCGTTATGGTCATCAGCATCACAATAGGAATAACCGCAGCAGTTAAAAGAGAGGCGCGAATATTGCCCAAAAGCAAAAACAAGATTACGATAACTAGGAGCGCGCCCTCAATCAAGTTAGTTTGAACCGTTCGCAGTGTTTTATCGACCAAACTTGTTCGATCATAAACAGCCGTCACGGTTATGCCTTTAGGCAGGGTGGTTTTTATTGCTTCGAGCTTTTCAGCGACAGCATTGGCCACGGTACGGCTATTCTCCCCAACTAACATGAAAACCGTGCTCATCACCACTTCATGGCCATTTTGTGTGGCGGCTCCTGAACGTAGCTCTTTTCCTTCGCCTATTTTGGCAACATCCTTTAGCTGAATAGGGACACCGTGATTTTCGCCGACTTGAATTTCACCCAATTCTTCGATGTTTTTGGCCTGCCCTGGAATGCGAATAAGCCATTGCGATCCATTGTTCTCAATAAAGCCGGCCCCACGGTTTTCATTATTCGTTTCTATCGCTGCAATCAGATCTGATTGGGTCATGCCGAAAGCCAAAAGATTCTCAGGTTCAATTGCTACTAAAATTTCACGCTTATAACCGCCAATTGGGTTCACTTCAACGACGCCCGGGACGCGTAAAAGCTGAGGTCTGATTATCCAGTCGTGGCAGGAGCGAAGATCGGTTTGAGACACAGGAGAGCCGTCGGTATTCACAGCGCCCGGTTCAGCATCTACTGTAAACATGAAAATCTCACCCAGGCCTGTAGCGATGGGTCCAAGAGTAGGTTCGAGCGATGAGGGCAAGCTACTTTTCGCTGACGTTATCCGCTCATTTACGAGTTGCCGGGCAAAGTAAATATCAGTGCCGTCCTCAAAAATCACTGTTACTTGTGATAAGCCATAGCGAGACACAGAACGCGTATGGATCAGATTGGGTAAGCCGGCCATTGCAGTTTCAACAGGATAACTAACTCGTTGTTCAACCTCAAGAGGTGTGTAGCCAGGTGATTCAGTGTTAATGACGACCTGGATATTTGTAATATCCGGGACAGCGTCAATTGGTAATCTTGTGAAATTCCAAATCCCGAGACCACACAGCGTTGCAACTGCAATGATGACCAAGAAACGTCGCTGAATGGATGAACGAATAATTCTTTCTAGCATTGGGTATCCTTAATGGTCGTGCGATGCGCCGGATTTTTCTATATCGGCTTTGATGATGTAGCTGTTTTCACTTACATATTCGGTTCCAGGTTCGAGACCCCCTAAAACCTCAACCCACTCACCGTCCGCAAAGCCTAATTCAAGCATGCGCACCTCGTATTCATTGCCTATTTTGGCGAATACTACGGTGAAATCGCGAAATGCCTGTAAGCCTGATCTCTTTACCGCCAGCGGTACATTGTGCTCCTTTACTTCAATTTCACCTATGACAAAGGACCCAGGTACCAATGAGCCATCATCATTCTTGAGCTGAACCCGCGCGATGATCGACTGGTTTGGCTGAATGATGCCGTCAATGTAACTAATCACACCCCCTCTAGTCATCTCCTCGCCTTTGACTAGGACTTGGACCTTTGAACCTCGTTTAACACGTTGGCGGTCTGCAGGGAACACTGCCAAATCGGCCAGTAATATCGAACTATTGACAATAGTCAATAGAATTCTGCCGCTCGTTTGCTCGCCTGGATTGCCAGAACGCATTCCGATGATTCCATCTATTGGTGAAACGATTGAATAGGGCTTCAGGCTTTCATTACTTTCAACGGTAACAAGACTTTGACCCACCTTTACGCGTTGTCCTAACGACACATAAACATTTTTAATCATGCCTTCAAATCTAGCAGAGATTTCTCGTTTGTTTTCAACATGCTCGACCAATTTTCCATAGACATTGACGGTTTCTTTGAGCACTGCCGGGCCCGCGATTGATGTACCTATTTTCATGGCCTTGGCGACGTCAATTTCGATCTGTGTCCGGCCCTCAAAATTGTCATATTTCCAGGCGTGGGTCTTGTTTTGGTATTCAGCCTTTACAGATACGACGAATGAATGTGGTTCATAGATCACCATGTCACCCCGGAGAAAGTCTCCTTGTACCGAAAAATTGATAATATCTTTAACCCCACCTAAGCGTGTCAATTCGATGTTCAGTGAAACATCACTAGGAGCGATCGGTACCCCATCGTTTGCCAACCAGACCCGGAATTCGGGGGGTACGCCAGTCTCAAAGATAGAGAGCTCAAGAACGAAACTCCCGTCTATTAGCAAACGTCCCCCACGAGGACCCTTTTCTACGTCTGTTTGATTTTTAGCATCATCATTACTCTTGGATGGAGGGGCCTCTATGCTGAACCCCCATGGTGTGATAACACATGTCATGAAGCCCACAATACTTAATAATCTTTTCATTGTTCTGCTCTCTTAAGTGTATTTAGGCGTACCCCGGTCAATCGTTCGATTTCGATCTTGTTAAGATGAGATAGCAAGCTTGCATCCAACAAAGACGACTGAGCAGCCAGTAACTCGTTTTGTACCGATATCAATTCGAGATAGCTGTATCTCCCCGACTCATAGGCTTTATTAGTTTCTATTAATGCCATTTCCAATCGCGGAATGACGTCGGTTCTCAATGTGTTACATATCTGGATGTCTCGCTGCAATTGCTGATAGTAGATAAAAAGAGCCGTTTGTGCTCTAATCCGCTCTGCGCTGGCTTCAGATTGGTGACGGTCGATAATGGCAGCTACTTCAGCAATGCGCCCCTGATTGCGGTTGCGCCCGTTTAATGGTAACGAAAACCCGGCAACAAGACCGCTATCATCAGAACCTTCAAATCGCCTCAACCCTGCGGAAAAGCGCCACAGGGGGTTTCGCTCTTCTTCCGCAAGTTTCAGCTCTGCTTCGGCCAATCGTTCCAACGAAAGATATTTGATCAAATCCGGATTGTTGCCTAATTGCTCCTTCAGAGCCTTGAAGGTGATGATTTCCGGCAAGGACGAGAGGGCACCAGACACAGTCTGAAAATCGGGTTCTGTCGAACCCCATTGGGCAGCGAGTTGGTGGAATGCCGATCTTTGCGCATACTTCAGATCAATGAGTACAAGCCTCCGCTTGGCGATATCCGCCTCTGCTCTCAGTAATTCTGCCTCAGGAGCCTTACCTGCACCTACTCTTTTCTTTATTTCTGACGCTGTTGTTTGCGACAATATGAAAGCCCTATCGGCGATCAAGATTCGCTCTTGGTGTGAAAGTGCAGCTATAAAATATCTAGCGGTTTGGGAAGCTACGTCAAGTCGCGCTATTTCTCTTTCGCTTTCGATGAGCTTCGTTTCGTAGCTGGCTACATCAACGCGTTTCTGTCGCAAGTCGCTGTTTAAGACCCATCCAATGCTCAGCGTCGTTTGGGCATTGCTAATACCACTAACACTGCCGGTCCCCATTACATCCTCAACTTCGACTCCAACGTCAATTTTTGAAGGTAGCTCTGCTTGAACGATTTTTCCCTGCTGGGCTTCGAGTTTGTGGATAAAAGGCTTTAATTCAGGGTTGCTCGCGAAAGTTCTATGTATAGCCTCTGAAAGCGTCAAACTTTCACTAGCACTGGCTGAGACAGAGAAAACTAGCGTCGAAAGTAGCACAACCGAGAGTCCTTTCAACTTGTGCACCATAGTCTTGGGTAAAAACCGACTGCTGGTCGGTTTTGTTTGCGAGAAAACTATCTTGTTCATAAACATATAATGATCCTAATGTGAGTGTGAGAGAAAATATTCGACAACGTGATGAAAAATGTCAGCGCACAAAACGCTTACCAAAGACAATGATATTGCACCGAAAACTGCAGAGAGACATGGGAATCTTTTTTCGTGTTTCTCTGCAAATAGATAGCCAATTCGTTCCTCAATATCATTCATCCCAAAATGACATATGGAGGCATACAAAGTATAGGAAGGCGATGCCATCAACCGTTTTACCTTCAGCATCGTGGTGGCAATCAACGATTTGTCGTCTACCTTTCGTAACACTGCGGAATCTGCGGCCAGTTCCATCGCAAGGGCCAAGGATTGATTATAGTGTCTGCATGTTTCATGAGGAAAAAAAGAGGTCAACAGCTGAAATAGCCACTTTTTCAAAGGATCGAACTGCCTTGAATGTTCAAATTCGTGCAACCGGACTATTAAGTACTCCTGATCCGTGAGCTGACGACGTAGAGCTGATGTCACATAGCAGCAAGGCCGAAAAAAGCCTGTCGTAAACGCCGAAGGGACGTCTGTTTCGAGTCGATAAAAACCCCGCCCATCAGGCTCTGCAAAAAACCGAATTAACTTCGCTTGACGCATACTAACGCTCATCCGAATCAAACTTCGAATTCCTAAGGAGCCCATGCTGCAGACTGCAATGAAAACGAAGAGCCCGTGCCAGCTGTAGAATGTAAACATTTGAGGATGATGCCAATGGAGAAATTTGAGGACATCAGGAAAAGGCCATCGGCTTCGGGGAGCAAGGGCAAGAATTCCTGAAAACAGTCCGACCAACCAAGGTGATAAGGCGATCAACCACAAGATGCGACATCGAATTAGTGCAGAATATGAGTCCAAGTATGACGGTCTCAACCTGGTCAATAACGTGATGGCACCTACCACTACAAGGATACTGAAGGCTTCCAGGCCAATGATATTCAGAAAAATTGCCGATCCACCTACTATCATTCGTCTTTATCCGAGAGGCAATTGGAACGATAGTCTTGAATTAGCTTTTCAAGCTTATCGAGATGCTCTTCATTTAGCTCGGCCGATAACGAAACAAATGCAGCAAGGAGGCTTTCGCCATCACCCGATGTAAAATCGTACGTAACATCTTTGATAAGCAACCCAATAAATTCTTTGCGATTTGTTGCGGCACTATATTGATAAGCGTGGCCTACCTTGTTTCGTATCAACAGTTTCTTTTTGAAAAGACGGTCTAGTGTACTTTGAATCGTATTGAGAGATCCTCCTCGTCGTTTTTCAAAAAACTCATGGACTTGTTTGGCATCTGAGACATGAACGCGCCAGAAGTATTTCAACACTTTTTTCTCAAGTTCGCCTAAATTCATAAAGTAAATCAACCTGTAAGATCTCTGATTCTGGCCAGTTTAACACATAAAACCGATCGTCTGTCGGTTTTATGTGTCGACGCGGGCCCCCTCTGTAAGAGTCAGGCTTTACCCACTCGATGCTGGGTACTCATCATACGAACGTTTGATGAGTGTATTTCTCAATGAGGTTAAGTCTTCCTGAGATGGGGTCGGTTTCCTAGCAAATTTCCGTCTCAACAAACTACCTATCACAAACTCATCTAAAAGTGATGAAGTTGCGAGATGGGAAGGCTACTAGGTTATGTTCGAGTCAGCAAAATAACTCAAGACGAAAAATTTTCAACTCGACGCTATGCTGGGATTGAAATTCACCGACGATTTGATTTTTAGGGAAACCAAAAACCCCATTTTCGGCATTTGCCTTTCGATTTCTTGAGGTGGACGTCACGCTTGGCTACATATGCGCGTTGTTCGGCCCAATGATGAGGACTAGGCCAGAAACGAAATCAAACGACATTTATCACGCACAAATCTCATCGTTACTGCGTCGAATCCACTGATCCAATCTTTGAAAAATGGGTAATCAATTTCCTAGAGTAATTTTGCAATCGAAAATGGGTATTACCCTTAATAGGTCTAATCGGACTTGTGTTCACATTGTTATGAATATTGAATGCAGGACAATCATGATTTTGCAAAAAACCAGAAAAACCGGTACTCTATTTGTGTATCTGTAAATCCCACTTTTCAGGTTGGCATTTTCCAGGAAATCGAGACAAAATGCCGACGTCCATTCAGCCACTCCTATACTAGTTTCGCCATTGGTGTGCATGTGACTGTCAAGCCAAATACCAACTCAGCTGACGATAATCACCTCAAGACGCTATCCGAATACCTATGGCATTCCCCGCGTCGTGCCGCGCTAATGGTCGGAGCGGGTTTTAGCATGAACTCCCGCCATTCTTCGTGCTCATCAAAGAGAATGCCAAGATGGAATAAACTTGTTCAAACGCTATCGTGTGAACTTGGGTACAACACGTCACAAAAAACTTTTGATCCCACAACCATTGCCAGCGAGTACGCAGCGGTGTTTGGGGAAAATAGGCTTTGGGAAAAAATACGGAAGATGATTGATGATAACCAATTTGAACCCTCCCAATTACATACTCGTTTGCTTAATCTGCCATGGGTCGATGTGTTCACTACTAACTACGACACGTTGTTGGAACGAACGCACGCGCAACGAAGATACTCTCCTATTACGAAACCTGATGAACTGACTTACGCTGCTGCTCCAAGAATTATTAAACTCCATGGATCGTTACCTAGTGAAACACCCTTCGTGATGACAAAAGAGAATTTTCGGAAATATCCACAAGATTATCCGGTTTTTGTGAACACGGTACGTCAGGCATTAATTCAAAACGCATTTGTCCTGGTTGGGTTCTCAGGAGATGATCCCAATTTCTCAGCCTGGCTAGGATGGACTCGAGATGTACTGGATAACAAAAAACTCCCTGTCTATTTGGTAGGGTTAGAGTTTTCTCGGTCAAAACGCCGGTTGCTCGAGAAAGAAGGAGTTTCTACGATTGATATGACGCCACTCAATGGGGAGATAGACCACAGTGGTGCATTATCTCAATTTATCAGCTATTTAGAAAATTCAAGGCCTATCAAGGACAGGTATCAAGAATGGCCGAACATATCGTGACGATAGAGACCGTAGACCAACTCAAGGCGCTAATAGAACGTTGGACGTTCCAGCGCGAATCATACCCAGGTTGGCTAATAGCTAACAAGAGGCGGAGGCAGATTCTTGAGGACGAAACCCTGCACTATCTCCCCAACTGTCTTATCCTTCTTGACGATTTAGATTTAAACTTGAGGCTACGTTTACTCATTCTGTTCTGTTGGCGAATCGAGATCGCGTTGCTTCCCATTGATGCCAAGATCGCTGATTCTTTAAAGTCAATTCTTGATCAGATCGGTGGTGAGAAGAGCCTTGACGATGATAAAGCAATGGTGGCACTGACACTCTTGAGGCATTACCGAGAGAACTTTGATGTAAATGGTTGGGGGGATCTCTTTAAGTCAACTCAATTACTGTCACCATTGGACGGTTTTTTGATGCACAGGATTACTTATGAACAAGTCTTATTTCATCTGTGGCATATCGAGCGAGACAAAGCTAGGAATGTGGTCAATCAATGGGACGTGTCAACTAATTCCACCAGAGCTCTGCTTTGGAAGGCAGGAACGCTTGTAGAGTTAGGAGAGCGGGAAAAAGGGACTGAATTGTTGGAAAAAGGGCTAGAGTCTGTTCGAACTGCACTCTACAAAAACAACAATGATATCGAGCTGCTATCGTATGAAGGATGGATGGAATTCGTCCTATTCGAATTACGAGTCATTTCCAGGAAAAGACTGGAAAAGAGTTTTCTTGATGAGCGCTGGTCTCAATTACAACAATGGGATTGCAACCCAAAGACGTTAATAGTTGAATTGCAAGAACCATTGAGTCGCCCAGTCCAAAAACATAGCACGGTCAACTACGACTTTGATTCGATCTCAATTACCCAGTCAGTGCATTCTTTACGAAGCAGTTTTAAAGATTCTTTCCCAGCATTTGCTTATCTACGTCTTTTTGAAACAACAGGCATCCCTTTCAATTCAAGATTTAGAAAGCATCGTGAAACTCTTGAAGCTGTAAGCACTTGGATTACCGCCGGGTTTGGCGTCTACTTCCCGTTTTATTTGATTCGGGCAGGGATGTGGAGTGCATTGGCAAAATCGACGGAATCTGGCAGACGCTCGATCGCACAACTAACCACTAGTTACGCAGAGGATATAGGCCAATCATGCCTAGAAATAGTCGAGAGGCATCTTGAAAAAGAGGTGACAGAGTCAAGTTGTCATGTAGTCAGAGCAGCACAGGAAGTCTTATCAAGGTTGGCTTTTCGAATGAACATTGAACAGCGCGAGCGATCTTTCGACATTGCACTTAAGATACTAGGGAATAGACGCTTGAAGTATGATTCTGATTACGAAAGCGAAACTACTCTCTGGCTGATGAGAATATGTGAGGATGCCGACGACCGCCAATTTCTTGAATGGTTACCTAGATTAATACCTTCTACGGTTGACGCTAAGGTAGCGTCGGCATTCCAAGATGCTGTGGGAGTCATTATCTTCAGTAGGCTGCGGAATCGTACGAGAAAACATCTGGACCTCGAACAGGCGGTGGATAAGCTAGTGGAACTTATCCGCCGTGCCGAACCCTTTATGGCAAACATCGGCGCGGAGAGATTTGTTTATTTAATGTTAGCGAAAAAAGTGACCAAAAGTCAGCGGTTGTTATTCGAGAAGACGGTAGAAGTGAGAAAACTAACGATTGGAACCTCGTTGTTGGTTCATCTTCCAGATTTTCAAAATGGATTTTCGCCGAGGGAAGCTTCTAAGAAGCAAGTATTTGAGGGTTTTGTCAATCACTACATCGGTGGTGCAAGGAGCCAACGTACTAATATCGCCAGTCAATTACTGCACTGTTCAAAACCAACAGTTGAATTCTGTGATTCACCGAGAGGCCCTGTTGTTTGGCAGCAAGACGAGCTTATGACCATCTTTGAAAGGATTCTTGAAGCAATTGACAAGGACCATAAATTGATATCAGTTAGTCCTGACCTTGAATTTATCTTAAATCAAGACGCTTTTCAGTACATAGCGAGATGTATCGCGGGGATCATCATTCCGAGCTTGAACAATGGCCAGATAACCAAGGTATTGGAGCAGCTGAACACTGTTGACCGACCATGTCGCTTTTACCACTCAATTTTTGCTTCATTAGCGTCACGATCTTCGGGTATGCGAAACCGAACTTACGAATTAATAAGGAAATCAATGGACTCTTTGGACATAGAAGAACAGGATTGTTCCTATTTTGCTATTAGAGTTTTGAATCAACAGGAAACATCCGATCATAGGTTGCTAGATATGGTGGAGGATCTCAATCAAAGATTGGTATATCGAGTAGCCTTTAGATGTGGCCGTTATCTAGAAAGGGGCCTGTATCATTTGAGTTGTTTGATCAGAGAATCACCGAGCCGTTTCAATGAGCAATCAATGCGATTGCTTGATTCAAGCTTGGACGCCTGGCAAGAGGTTACAAGTCTAGGGCCAATGAGCATTCAACAACGAAGTAACGATGAAGCTAAACCAGTACAGCGTTACGAGGTTGCAAAGTTGACTTATGCCATGCGCGTCTGGCACAACCAAGCACAGCTTTCAGTTTCATCTAGGTTCGAAAAAGTTGTCGAGGAACTGAAGTCAGACGTGCTTCCAGATGTGAGGCGCGCAACTGATGGGGGTTTCAAAGAGCAATGGTTAGATCTAGGGAAAGCCTGTCCCTCAAGATAACATATGTGTCAACTGACGTTACCCCGAAAAAAAGGACACCAAGAGATAGAATAGTAAAAGAGGTGTCAAATGGGAAACAGAGGAGCAAGGTACAGCGACGAGTTCAAGGCAGAGGCCGTGAATCTGGTCAAGAAAGAAGGCTATTCGTTGCAGAAGGCAGCCGATCGATTAGGGGTGCATGCCGTCACGATTAGAAATTGGATAAAGGTGAACGAAAGCGCAGGTGGAGATGAGTTTTCGGGGAGCCCATTTGAGATGCAGCGGGAGATCCGGCGGCAGAAAGAACAGGGGAGCACTACAAGATGAACTCGAATCTCGTGCGAACGGGATCTTGGAAAACATACATACTTCAGTTACATTATGAAAATGAACAATAAACACCAAATCGAAACATACTGTGCTCTATGCTTAAATGAAGTACCTTTGTGCAAATCACACATTGTCTCAAACCACCTTTACAAAGATATGTTCGATTCTAACCATCGACTGCTTCTTGTCGAAGATGACTGGAGAACACGTTTTTTACAGTCAGGAATTTACGAGAAACTGTTATGTGCTGAATGCGATTCAGGCATTAATTTGTTTGCAGAAATCCCATTTTGGCCTGTTTGGGAAAAGATCCCAACAACAATGCATGCTGATCATCACATTGTTGCTAAAGAAGATGCAGAACATGTTCGCCGTTTCGTTTTGAGCATATTATGGAGAGCCAGTGTAGCAAGAGGTGATACCTGGAAGCATGTCGATTTGGGGCGTAAACACAATGAATTAATACGTGAAGCGCTGCTGAACAGAGACGATTCAATTCTAAATAAATATCAAATGTGGGCGACCCTATTGGTCGATGAAAATAATAGCGTCCAAAAAGGGTTAATCACAACGATGGTTTTATCAAGGCAAAATGGTCATGCAGTTTGGTATTGGGTTGCAGGAGGAATTGAATGGGTCGTAATGGTCACTAGTCACCGTTACCAAGGTAATCTTCCAAATGACGTCTGGGTCAAGAAAGAAGAAGAAGCGCTCCTGATGGTCAGATCCTGGAAAGACTCTATTTCTATAAAACACCACATCAGGTGCAATGGTCCTTACCCTGGCTAGGAGGTCGCTTGTTCCGTATTTATGCAGATGACCTACCTACGTTATCGTCTTCTTCCCTTCATTCACTTGGCAAGTAAGATCGCTTTAAGCCGCGCGACAAAGAAGTGGGGTTCAACATACAGAAGCACTCGAAAAGCACACTTCCTACAATGACGAATTTCCTGGTATTATGTTCCGAGGGAGAGGACCAGGTCGCTCTGAGCCTCGACTCCCATAAACTACAAGGCTTCGCCTGATCAATAGGCGACGATTCGGCCAAAGGTGACACCCCCTTGGTTTCTGAAGAAAGCCAAACCTGACGTGTTCGGTGTCTATCGCTGACATAAATTTGGAGTTATCTCCGGCCACCCTTATTATATTTGTCAACATGTTACCGAATTTTGTGTTCCGCTGAGTTAAGACTCTAGGCTGGCCCTCAAAGGAACTCTTGTCGGCATTGATGAAGTGTACGGTCCTAATAACATTAGGCCGGGGTGACAGTTGATTTCAAGTGGCGTAACGTTATATTAAGGTAGAGGACGTTGAATTGATCCATTCTCTTATTTTTTCAGTCGCAGCGTTTTTGAACGGCCTTTCGTCCTACAAAGACTGTCAGGGGTGTTGCTCTCACCATGGAGGCGTGATTTGCGTGAACAACGTAACACGCTGTGCGGATGGGACTTCGCTCTCGTCGGTTTGTTTTGACAAGGGATGTAACGTATGTGATGGGTCAATACCTGAGTTCGTCGACCCTTTTTCCTCCATCCCCAATTTCTTTCTCTCGGATTTTATCTCGGTCGACCCTGAAGACAATTTGATAGTATTTTGTCCTGATCCCAATAGCGACGGGTATGATCCTACAGGCGAAGGCGAGGCTGAATGGTTTTTCCTTTTTTTGCGTGACTGCACGTTGTTGGGTGCCTGGCGCGTCCTAGGAACGGAATGGCCTCAGACGATTTCGATTGGCCGCGAGAGGCGACCTCCAAGTATGAATCTTATCGGAGTCTCTCGACGCCTTTTTGGCCATGCCTCAGTTAGGGTTCTGTATCCCTTTCCTCCCCCCAAGCCCGATCCTATTTGGCAGGGTGACATGTTTGAAGTAAATGTGATCCAGAGATGGTTGCTTCACATCCCCAAATTAGAGGGCGGGTTCAAGAGTGCGCTTCGGTTCAGTGGATCCGGGACTATGTATTTGAATGGTTTTGATGGCCAAGGCCATCCTCTACGTACCGAAGTTGTCAGTGTTGACGGCATTCGGGTCGAGCCCATGGGAGTAGGTGGGCTATTTGCTGACTTTGTGGATGAGGTGTCTCATATTGGCGTTCAGGGACCGTTTGGCACGGAAGTGGCGGTGAGCTATGAGAGTAAATCCAGCGAGTTCACGAGTTGGGTTCGCGAAGTTGACTTCAAAAACCAACCGGTCGTCGGGCGCCGTTTCTCCATGCCAGCACGCCGTACACCGGATTTCCAAGAAGGCTTAGCGATTCTGAACCTCGCCAACACCCAGAGCGCGGACGTTATGATCTCGCACCGCTTCGGCTCTGAAATGCTTGGCATGGTGCTCATCGAGGGGATTGGATCCGGGAGTAAACAGCTTCTGCTTGTCTCAGAATTATTCGATGCGACTCCCGACAGTGAGTATGTGGTCGAGGTAACGAATGAAGCTAACATTCAAATCATGGGTTTTGACTTTGATGGCGTCAATTTTTTCGCGCCGAAAATGATCACCAGGCATTGATAGGAAATACGATGCAAATGTGTATCTTTCTCGCCTCGGATAGTCTCCAAGCTAGAGTATGCAATTAAACTCGGGGGGTACCGCTTAGGCACCTGTCGTTAGTTCATCCGCAATCAGTTCCGCCTGCTTCAAGACTGTTTCGGTCGCCAGTTTCTGCATATCGGGCGGGTACCCAAATTGCCGCAACGTCCGTTTGACGATCACTTTGAGCTTCGAGGGGTCCGCTCACGAAACGGAAAATATCGTACGCTAAGGCCATTGGATGGCGTCTAAATGAGGTATACGCTAACTTGGCGTCAGGGATCACCACCAATCACGTCAGAATAGGCTTCGGATTTTAATTTATTGACACGACCCATGTAGGGTTTTAGAGTCTTTCCTGACAGATCGATTGGAGTACGGCATGGCGGGTCAACGCATCGGCTATGTGCGGGTCAGCAGCATCGACCAGAAATCAGAGCGTCAGTTAGAGCATGTCCCGGTGAACCAGGTCTTCACCGACAAGGCTTCGGGCAAGGACAGCAAGCGCCCCGAGCTTGAGCGCCTCGTCACCTTTGTGCGCGAAGGCGACACCGTGGTGGTGCACAGCATGGACCGTCTGGCGCGTAACTTGGATGACCTCCGACGTCTCGTTCAGACCCTCACCGAGCGCGGCGTACGAATCGAGTTTGTCAAAGAAAGTCTCACGTTCACAGGGGAGGACTCGCCGATGGCGAACCTCATGCTGTCTGTGATGGGCGCCTTCGCTGAGTTTGAGCGGGCCCTAATTCGTGAGCGGCAGCGCGAAGGGATCGCGTTGGCCAAGCAGAGAGGCGCGTACCGTGGCCGCAAGAAGGCGCTTTCCAGTGAACGAGCAAACGAGCTACGCAATCGTGTTGCTGCTGGTGAACAAAAGGCTGTTCTTGCCCGAGAGTTCGGGATTAGTCGCGAGACCGTTTACCAGTACCTCAAGATGGACAAGTGATCGATGCCCCGCCGACGTTTGCTCAACGCTGCTGAGAGAGAAATGATACTGGCGTTTCCGACAACCGACGATGATTTGATCCGCTACTACTCGTTCACCGAATCCGATCTGTCAACGATCCGCCAAAGACGCGGGAGCCACAACCGACTTGGGTTTGCGGTGCAACTCTGCTGTTTGCGCTATCCCGGCTCCTCACTACCGACCGACGCAGAACCACCAGCCTCCTTGCTTGCACTGGTCGCTATGCAGTTGGGCGTGGATGTGTCTATCTGGCAACAATACGCGCAGCGGGCGGAAACGCGGCGTGAACATCTTATCGAGCTACAGGCATGGCTTAATCTGTCGACCTTTAGTCAGTTCGATTACCGTTGCATGGTGGACCGGCTTTCCGAGCTGGCCCAGCAAACTGACCGCGGTATCGTGCTTGCTGTAGCCATGGTGAAGATGCTGCGTCAACAGCACATTATAATACCCGGGGTCGATGTAATCGACCGCCTCTGTGCTGAAGCCCTGACACTTGGCACTCGCCTGGTCTACGAAGCCCTGACTGAGCCGCTGGCAGAACACCACTGCCGCGCTCTGGACAGTTTGCTGTCGATACGCGATGACTCCAAAGTGAGTAGTCTCGCTTGGCTGCGCCAGTCTCCAGGACCGCCGAATGCCAAGCATATCCTCGCCCATATCTCGCGCCTTGAGGTAATTCGTGACATCAGCTTACCTGATGGTTTGCAACATGCTGCCCACCAGAACAGACTTCTCAAGCTTGCCCGCGAAGGAGGGCAGATGACTGCCCAGCACCTTCGTGACCTGGAGCCTATTCGGCGCTACGCCACCCTAGTCGCGATCACGCTCGACACACAGGCGACACTGATCGACGAGACAATCGATCTCCACGGTCGCGTGCTCAGCGCTCTCTTTAGCCGCGCGAAACGCCGCCATGTCGAACGGTTTCACAAAGACGGCAGAGCGATCAACGACAAGGTGCGACTCTACTCACGGATCGGGCGAGCCTTGCTACAAGCCAAGCAGACCGGAACAGATCCGTTCGCCGCCATTGAGGCTGATCAGTGTCGATGCAGGCCAATACGACATTGTGATCTATGATGCTCGCTTTCCACTCTTGTCCTTTACAGATCATGACAAGGGATTCTTCCTTGAAGGTGTCCGCGCATGGATCGAAGTGAAATCACGGCTGAATAAGACGGATATTCTGAAAGCCGAAGCAAGAGCCAAGCTCATCAACGACTCCCTATCATCGGCAGGAGTGATTCCTGCCTATCTGATGAGCCTCGGAGGGAGCCGTACCCTCTCAACAGTTAAAAGCGACCTGAGCAATGCACAAAATTTAACGGCGTGTAGTATCCTTAACAGGTGGGTAGTCTGGCACGAGGACCTGACTCACATTTCACTTGAGAGCGCGAATCGACAAACCCAGATCCTCAACCCGGAAACTATCGTGCCTCTGCAAACAACGCATTTTCCTTGATTGTGCTCAATCTTTTCACCAAGTTGTTGATAGATGTCCCTCAAGGTTTTTGGTTCCGCCAATACTTCGAAGAGACTATATTCACGGAGTTGACCCCTACTCGAGACAATCACGCAACCTCACGCCTTGTTGTGGATCCCCTTTGGTGACGAAGGCTTCGGAAATCAGGCCGCGATCGTGTCGTCCGATGTACTGACCCGCAATTGTGGCGCTCAGAGGCTCAAGCCAGGGTCCAAATTATTCGATATTCGGATTCGCGATGGTCAAAATGCCTCAAAATTACGGGCATTTTGCTCAATATGTGCTAAACTGCACAAACAGAGAGGTGTTTACAATGAATTATCCGAAAATAAAGCGAACCAAAACTGGCGATAGGCATTACGAACAAGCACATCAGATATGGGTGATTCTCGTTGCCTTTGTGATGGGAAGAAGGTTTGGATTCTCGTTAACTGGACCCCGTAAATTGACATATGGAGATTTAGCCATTCAAATGGGATATTATGACCGAAGGGCGGGTCATACATTGGGTCGGCAACTCGGGTTAATAGGTAAACACTGTGTTAACAATGATATCCCGACGCTTAATGTAGTAGTTGTAAATCAAATAACAGGGGAGCCAGGGAATGAGGTCATAGTCCGGCCAGGCATGACAGTTGCGGATGAACAAGATGCGATATTCGAATTTGACTGGTTTTCTCTACGAGTTCCACCTCCCGGAACTTTCAGGACTCTCACAAAGTGATCTGTAACGCAAAATGTTCTTTGGATACACAATCTAATCTGGCCGCTGGATGGTTTTGTTTGTTGGAATGTTGTGTTCGCGAAATCGGAATCCATTCTCGCCAAATCCCCTAAACATGAGTTTTGAAAATGAAGAACCCATGCTAATCGGTCGTGCTGGCGGGTCGACAGCGATCAGAATCTGGCCATGCAAAATGACTCTGGTAGGCGTCAATTTTGGTACCTGAGGTTCAACTCGAATCGGCTATACACGTGTTTCAAAACTCGAGATGCTCCCAGGTTCAGAGGATGAGATTGGCTCTATATCATGTGGCCTTGAACCCAATCTAGGAAAGTTTTGCCGAAAAATGGTCATCAGCTTCAAATAAAGAATGCGTGTTGCCTGCGCATCACCAATGGCAGTATGCCGTTCTGAACCTTTGTGATACCGTGGCGCAAATGAATATGACCCATGAATCAACAGTAATGGGTATTGTGACGATCAGCGTTGGTGTCGGCGAGATGAAAGATTCGCAAACAACGCCGTCGCAACTGGTAGACATAGCCGATCGAAGCCTATATCAAGCGAAAGACAACGGACGGAATCAGGTGGTAGCTCAGATGAGGACCTCAGCAGAACTAAAGAAAACAGGTGACGCATAGGAATCGGGACAGTCGCTGCAGAGCATGATCGGACATACCTCAGGGCGTCTATTATGTTGATGGGGGAGGCAAAAGCACGCATCTAGATTATTGGATTGGAATAGAAATGGAAGGCTTCAGAGCATTGACGCCGCTGATGTACTCCCATGTGAATCCTTATGAAATATTTGTGCTGGAAATGAATACAAGATTAACCGTTGAAGTGGCCGCCTAAAACTTACACTGTCCTTCGATTCGGGGTAGAGTCATAGAGATGGATTCTGTGCTGAGTCACATTTACTCTAGTGTTATCTGCTCAGATGTATAAGAGACTGAACTGGGAGACAAATTTAGTCTGAGGATTGGCGGCTATCGCGGCTTAGGGGACACTGGGCCTATTGGGGAGGAGGCAGTCAGTCACATGCTTAGTGGTTGAATATTGGAAACTCGGTGCTAGTATCTACCAGAAGGAAAATCGCGTGGTTGACAAGATCAAAGTATCTTTATTGATGCATCGATACAAAGAAATAAACATGCAAGAAGTAGATTACTTGACGCATGTCTTCGCGAAGATATATACTTCAACTAGTAATTTGTTACTTATGAGCCGAACTGGTGAAAGCCAGGCGGCGGGTACTATGGCCACTCTTTTGGGTGGCCATAGCTGTATCTTGACCTCATGATCCTGTACCTTGATGAAGCTGGCTGCCCCGGAGAGTTGCCTTCGGCAATCTCAAATGTAGAGCCTGTATTTTCAATACTGGGATTGGTGATGCAGGAAAGAGATCTCCGTAAAGTCACTTTCGCTGTGTTGGACCTAAAAAAGAAGTACCGACGGCATGGCCGTCCGTATCGGTATTTAGATTTAATTGATTGGGAAATAAAGGGATCCGATCTACGTAAGGATATCGCTGTTGGATCCAGTTCGCGACGCCGTGCGGCAATTTGGTTTTTAGATTGTATTGTACGTCTTGCAGAACGTTATCAAATGAAATTGATTGGCAGGGTTTGGGTTAAGCCAATCGCTGCAAAGTTCGATGGCAGAGCCATTTACACGTCGTCAGTTCAATCCATTTGCTCTGCTTTTCAAGACATGATGAAATATTATTCTAAACGAGGATTTATCATAGCCGACAGTCGAAATAAATATTTAAACACATCGGTTGCCCATAGCGTTTTCACACAAAAATATCAAGCGGCTGGGGACAGCTTAGATAATATGCGGGAAATGCCCGTTTTTGGCCACAGCAACAATCATGCAGGTCTACAGATAGCGGATCTCTTGGTTTCAGCAATTGTCAGTCCAATCGCTATCGAATCGTATTGCAAAGGACATATTTCCAGCGTTCATATTCGAGACTACAATAAAATTAAAAGTAAGTTTTCGAGTAGAATCAGGAACCTTCAGTATCGATACAACATTAATGGAAAGTGGACTGGAGGCATCGTGATTTGTGACGGTATCAGCAGACGTCCGGGATCATTGTTTTTTCGTTAGTGCCCTCACTGTCGCTTCCTTCAATCCATTTGTCCAGAATAGCTATGTTACCGTGAATGCATCATGGAGTTGAAAGTCCATCTATTTAGCGCCGACTTGAATATCAGTTTAGGGGGATCGGCGACCAAAATCATCGGATCGAACTTAAATTTGCGACCCGAATTGAAGCAAAAAGAAGCCAAGCACCGATCAAGACGCGCCGCTATATTGATGTCGGACATGCCACGAGGAACAACCAGCTGCCCTCCATGGATATCAATCCCTTTTGGCAAGTGCGATCACCTTCCTCGATAAGCACGTGCCTAGTAAGGCAACGGCATAACTTTGGTCTACTTACATTTACGATGTAGAATTTCCGCAATGTATCCTGATTTTAACAAAAGTACAATTGACATTCTCGCAAAGCGGGCAGCATTTAGGTGTTCAAATCCTGATTGCCGAGTCACCACCGTTGGGCCCAACTCGATACCGACAAAGGCAACGTTGATTGGTGAGGCTGCCCATATCTTTGGGGCACGTCCCAACGCAATGAGATTTGATCCCAATATGACCGATCAATCTCGTGCGGACATAACAAATGGACTTTGGTTGTGTCGAAACTGCCATAAGCTTATTGACTCAGAAAACCATTACTCGGCCTTTGTACTGTTTACCTGGCGAGAGTCACATGAAGTATACGTTCTGTCGGAGTTAGGCAATGCCACTGATCGTATCCTCAAGGACGAATTGTCCATTCAACTATCTCAATTCATGGAGTTCCCACCGCTTATTCGACGAATCATCATTGATAAACCAGTTGCATGGGAATATAGGTTGACGGCCGAATTAATGCGTCACTACAACAGTCCGCTCATAAGACGGCTACATGACCTACGTGGAGGATATTATGTGAAGCCGCAAATACCTATAGAAGACGACAATGCGTTGACGTGGATCCGTGGTCGGTTATCTCAGCTATCGGAAATGATAACCCCAATTACTAAACTCTTTACGCGCTTGAACAACAGCTGGGGATTGCCTGGAGAGCCGGGAGATGCTGACGAAATTCGTCATACTACATGTCTGATCGGTCGCTGGTTTGAACAAGTTATCAACTTCGAGGAGTCTGTGCGATTTGTGTTGGTATCGGATAATTATCAAAGACTATTGGCGTTGCTTCGCGATACAACTAGCGTTCATGCTAACAAGGTTGCTGATTTAGCTGATCAACTTGACCAAATAGCAAGGATGAACGCCAACGTCGAGGATGGTGCGGAGGCTCGTAGTGAGACGATTTCGATCGTATTCGATGTTCCAGACAATTGGGAAGTAAATTGGAACCGTGAATTACTGCAAGTTAGCAAATCTATTGCAAGGTCGACCAATAAATCAGGTTGTGCGACTCTACTGATTGCAGGGTTCATTTTCCTAGTTATCTTGTACCAACTTTAGTTTGATTTCCCAATCATCGGGGGGCACCGGATTTCTGTCGTTGTGGCTTCATCGTAGCTTTCAGATTGGGGAAGTCTATAATGGCGTCACATCCGCATGTTTTAGCACTTGTCCTGTGAAAAATTAGTACAATTGACTATTGGAGTTAACGTGAATATAGGTGTCCTTGTTGGTGTCTCAAAGTATGACCACGAGATCGATCTGCCGTTCTGCAATCACGATGTGAAGGCGATGAAAACCTTGCTGGTCCATTCGGGGAAGTACTCAGAGGAAAACATATTGGTACCAGATACTTTGAAATCAGCGCCAAGCGTGAAAAAGGAAGTTCGGGGATTTCTTCATGCGTATCTAAAACAGGACGTAGGGGACATTGTCATCTATCTATCGGGACATGGAACGCGTGTCGACAATGAATACGCTTTCGCACTACGGCAATTTGTTTATGACCGTGAAAGGTCGACATCAATCAGCTTAACTGAACTTGACGATTGGATACGTGTCGTTCAGCCAAAGGTTTATTGCCGTATAATCGATTCCTGTTTCTGTGGAACAAACTATATCAAGGGTACAGACCATTTCAGGGGAGGAGATCTTCGAAACGATCCTTCACCCGCTCTTGATTCCTTGTATTTCCTTTCCTCGTCGCGGTGGGACCAGGGTTCAAGTGGCCCTTACCCTCCGGACGGTATTAATCAACTTTCTCTATTTACGCATCACCTGGTAGATAGTGTTGCCACCTTTGTAGAGGACTCACTCACGTACCCAGATTTAGTAAAATCACTTCAAGACAAATTTCAAAAATACTCGCAAACTCCTCATTGGGTGTGCCAGAGCGACATAAATGTGGAATTCGTACCAGTGTCCATTGAATTGCGCAATGCACTGATACCCTATATAGGCGGCGTAAAATTGCCAAGCGAAGACCAACACGAAGCTCCGTCGATAACATCGCGAATCCACCACGATGAACAGATGTACTTTAAGCAAGATGAAGCGAACAATTACTTGTCGGTGCTAAGAAGTAACTTCGATTCTTTACGGCTTGAAAGCGAAATTGCGTCGTGTTACGACTTGTCAATAGATGACCAGTCCGCTTCTTTGATTTATGGTGATTCTTACTTTTGCCAGTGGTTTCAGGACAATGACATCCCAAAACTTTTCTTGAAGCTCAAGAGAGAGTCTTTCTACGTAGATGTTGCTGGAAATAGATTATCGGACAAAGAAGTCGACCGTTTGCGCGCCAAAGTCAGAAGAGACTCCACTCTTGCTTATCGGTTGCAATCGATACGAAATTTGTTTATTCAAGCGTTGTATCAAAAATCAAGCAGTGTGATTTCGTTTTCACGTACCGAAGAAGGGCCTTGGCGTGACCTCACGATCACCGCAACTCCAAGTGTCAGAAACCTGCCAAAATGGGAGATGATCGTGACATATGTACTTGGGCAGCGACAAATCGTCGTCCTTGCAAGACTGAGTCGACTCGAAAGAATCGGGTGGGATGCTTTCGAGTCGGAATCTTGTGATCATGCCTGTTACTTGTACAGCAAGCATATTGACGCTACGGCCACACCGATCCATGAGAAGATAATCAAATTGTGGTCATCCTCGATTCAAAAGTATATCGACGTGTGGTATCCCACTGGCCACGGTCGACAGACGGCCGCGAGTGCTTCGCAGATAGGTCAAGGCACCGTCGAGTGAATGGCGTGGTAGCCAAACCCATAAGTTAACATAATAAAGATTATCGGACGTAAGTATCTAGTGATAAACAACTTGTGCTATTCGTAAAACATAACATTTCAAAATGGCGCTCGCGCCAAAGAAGTCCTAGCCGCGAGGAAGTTTTTGCTTATCGTTGTTGTTATTAGGTCTAACCGGGAATTTGGGTGGTT
The DNA here is from genome assembly GCA_029260875.1 of Candidatus Saccharimonadota bacterium. Lineage (GTDB taxonomy): Bacteria > Patescibacteriota > Saccharimonadia > Saccharimonadales > OFTM59 > OFTM59. The sequence continues at coordinate 10,660 of JAJDCL010000017.1, read as the reverse complement.
CTGCCCCAAACTCACCTTTTCGTGGCTTCCTTGAAGGCGTCGGTCCTTCCTTTTGGTGGTTGCTCATCTCTTCCCTCCGTTCCTGATTCTTGAACAGCCTCATCGTTCTTAAATATCGATACGTTTTCCTTGATCATTGGTCTCAATTCGACACTAGCACTTTTGATGTTTTGCATCCCAACACTAATAAGGAACGAAGCCAACATAATTACTACGCCAGAAACAAACGTCCAAAACGCCCATTTATTCAGGCAATTTGTCACTCCACTCCACCGACAATTAGCATGTTGGTCTGTTAGTTCATTAAGTAAAGCCTGTGCTGTCCACTGGCTTGTTAGATGGGAGTAAAGGCTCAATCCGAGTGAAATTGTCAGTAGGATCCAAGACACTCCTAGCCACAACAGAATCACACTGGATTCAATCCTTGGGAGAAATATCAGGGACACACCTAGCGCCCCTGTAGATAACGTCACCAGATTTTTGTCAAATCGTGCACTCGAGTCCAGCTCGAGTGCCGTAAGGTGCTTCCAATATTCGCCCTCTGTTATGATTTGTTCGTGAGGTTCTTCACAGCTCAAAAATGTTATCCTCGATCAATTTTGTCTATTTTCTCGGCCTCGAATTGTATGATTCTCTAGGATTTTTCTCTCATCTTCTTTTCCAGAAAATGAGGCTCGAAGCGAAGGATCACGTTCATTGTGATGCAGATTCTCTTTCATGACAACAGTTGCGACGATTCTCGCAGAATGGAGGTCTATCTCCACAGTACGACCTTGATTGGTCTAAGAACGTGCACCTGTAGGTGTCAGGATCAACGTTTAGGGTCTAATGTTCCGAAACGAATGGACGGTCGAAAATATTAGGTGGCATGCGGACGAAACAGCCAACGATGATCTTGAAATGTCGATGGTCACTGAAACCAAGAATGACTCAGTCACTGGTCATAGACGCCTTGAATATGGCGTATCGGAGGCGTTGCCCGGGTAGAGGCCTAATTTTCCACAGCGACCGTGGAAGCCAATACGCGAGCTACGCCTTGCGTATGAAACTCAAAGGGTGGGGATTCAAACAAAGTATGAGTGCGAAGGGCGACTGTTGGGATAATGCGCCAATGGAAAGCTTCTTTGGCTCTATGAAAACGGAATGATCTACGGCCAGCAATACGCAACCCGTCTTGAGGCCAAGCATGCTGTATTTAACTACATCGAAGGGTTCTATAACCCGATCCGAATCCATCATTCATTGGGCGACATCTCGCCCAATGAATATGAACAAGCAATCGCTAGGTCCGCCGCATAAAACTTACACTGTCCTTCGATTCGGGGTAGAGACACATTGGGGGGTTCGGTCGCTTGAGAGGATTCCCGGATTTTGAACTTTGCTCTCTTCTTCATTTGCCCTTCGTTTCGCTCTGACGCGACAGTAGATCTGCCAAACGCTCTCAACCAAGTAGACAAGCTTAAGTATTAGGATCAGATTTTCTAGCATAATGACACTCCTTGTGTTTGGCGGTGTTAACACCGTCTACAAACAGTTGGCGTGTCCGACGTAAATAGTCTTCGATGACCACATTTTGGGTGCCGATGCGTCGAAATCTGCCTAATGTCGTTGATTCAACCTATCCCATTAGAGTTATGGACCATTATGAAACTGGAAATTCTTTTACATGACTTCGCCCCTAAACAGTTGGTACTATTGGCTCGCCGTAGATTGGTGATCCCATAGGCCCATAATTTTGCTTGAAAATTTTTGACATTAAGTCGCTAAGCCTAATCGACGGTTATTCAACGATCGCTTGCTTCAAATTGACAAACCACGTTTTTCTTTGAGCGCGTTTCTCCGAACCAACTCGCCCCAAACTTGCATTTTTGCCCATATGTGTAGAGATGGATTCTGGGCTGATTTTTGGGGTGTGAACTACTGGATCTCCAAAAGGGTATGTATGTTCGGGCCACTGAGTTGTTCGTTGTGCACTAATTGTCGGATATTGATTGAGACGTGATTGGGTAAGGGTTTCGCGAGTCGTGGATAGGCAAATCGTGAAGAGTGGCTTCGGTAAGAGTCATCCAAGGAACGCTGGCGGTGGTGAAAGGCTTGAATCCAGTCGCCGATAGAAGCTTGGTGGGGTGTGTAACCGGCCAAGCCTTTGTGTGGTGTGTGGTGATAGCGCCCGACAAAGTCGTAAACCAAGTGCGTTTGACAACATAAAAGTGTACCGGTGTGATCATGTAAAAGTGTCCCACCTAGGTTAAAAAAGACAGCCGTTACTCTAAGGAGCCAATAACGAGCGAAATGTGTATCGCACAAAAAGTGGTGATTTGGGAACTAAGTCACAATTCGAAACTAATTATGGATACCCAAATTCTGTGATAGAATATTCGTAGTTTTGATTGATAATTAGGAATTATCTGTTGGATTCAGTAGCTGATCTTACCGGTCAAACAGAAATACTCTCTGAAATATTCAGCAGGCTTTCAAGCAATAAACGGCTTTTAATGCGACTGACTGGACCAAGCGGAGCAGGCAAGAGTTGGCTAGCGCACGCTCTGGCAAAGAAATGGCAAGAAAATATCGGCTCTTCGCTATTCTCTTTAGGCGACAAAATTCAGAGTCATCGAAGTTTTTATGCACTACACTTAGCCGTAGTATCCGAGAGTGCACGTCAGCAATTGAATGCAGCAAAAAACACAATAATTGAATCGACTGCAGCATTGCCTTTAGCTGGCAAAATCATCCGTGAACTACTCCACTATATATCGAAGAGCCCGGATCGCCGAAGAATGTCTATGGCACCGTTCCTTTCTGAAACTGAAAGAGGGCTACTAGCTAAACTCTGCTCTCTGGCCAAGAATCAGCGACTCTTGTTGATATGTGACGACATCCAATGGTGGGACAAAGCGTCACTTGAGCTACTTTCGATGATGCTCGAAAAGGTAGTACATGCTGCTTTCCCTCAGTTGGCAAATATGGTTGTTCTCGTCGTAGATACCGAAGACTGCCCAGTTTCTGAACCAATTATCATGAATGACCTCCTAAAGAAGCACTGCAAAGCGACTTACCGCCTGGGATTCTGTAGCGAGGAATACTTCGAGAAGATTCTGAGGGATTTCGGATTGCAATTTGGGTCGGGCTCCAGCCTACCTAAGGATCTGTATCGTATATGCGGTGGCCACCTCGAATTTGCACGTCAATTGGGCAAAAACGCTATTGAAGGAACACAACTGTTAGACGAGGAATCAATTGACAAGACTTTCCTCTTAAAAGAACTCATCGAGCAACGCCTACATGGACTTCGATTGCCTGCCGACTCGACAATTAGCATACTCCGATCGGCTTCAATTATCGGCCAGACGTTCTCTGAGAATGAACTTTCATGCTTGACCGAATTATCGATTTCGAACATACGAGAAATCTTGAGGCCTGCACAGACAATGAGATTAGTTATTGAATCAGGAAATGAACGACGTTTTTCGCATGAGTTGATTCATGATTTCTTTTTCACAAAGAACCAAGCTGGGCATGTGGAACAGAACATGAAATTCGCAGAGTGTCTACGTTTGCTTAGCCCAGGAGAATATAGACGACGCGCTTATCATCTTGGTCAGGCGAAAGACCACAAGAGAGTTTCTGAGGCTCTTGCCTTGGATTTCTTGAGTGAACAAAGATCCGGGAGGAAAGTAGATATAAGTGCTACAACTCTTGGACTAGTGCCTGGCATCAAGATATTTCTGGAGAAAATGAATCAAGCATGGTGCTCTTTCAATACAGGGAGGTACAGAAAAGCGCTTATATTCCTAGACAGTGTAGAGGACTTATACACCGATTCGCTCCTCGCGGAACGAGATATTCTCAAAGCTCGAAGCCACATAAAGCTGCTTACTTTGTTTAACAGACGCAACGCTGTTGAGATCCTTAGCATCTGGGCTGAGGTTGATCTTCAGGAGTTTGAGGTTTGGGGGAGGGTGATGATTTACTATATAGTGGCGTGCTTTTTTCTTGGAGACACAACGAGGGCCGCGCGTGCAGAGCGGTTGCTTATGAAAAGATTGAAAGCAAGATTCGGTTTCGATCCTAGCTCTAACGATTTATTGAACCGTATCAGGCTGAAAGCCAATATGCTACACACATCGGAAGTAGCACGTGAGAGAATTCTTCAGGCAATTGACTACTTCGCCTCTACTGAGGGAAATCCCACCTATGACCCAGTTCACGCCTACATCGGCCATACAAATCTGTCCGCAAATCGAATAGTGGCTGGAGATTTTGAATCCGCATACTCCGCCGCCCTTCAAGGGAAGAAAGTTGTCTCAAATCATCGTACATTTGTATTTCCGCGGATGGACATTCTTGTCAATAATCTGATAATTTCAGGTTACTTTGCCCGCAAGATAACTAGAGGTGATGTGATAAGTCATTTCCTCGGCTTGGCAAAGAAATCAGATTTAACAAATGATAGATCTCTAATTGTCAGCAACGCTGCATGGGCAATGGCAGTAGGAGGCGAATATCAAAGGGCCCTAAAAATACTTCTTCCTGTTGAAAAACAGCTCAAGCTGAAGAGCGATTTTGATGGGTTTTACCATTACTACGTCGAAAATAATATTGCGGGATGCAGATTTATGCTAGGCGATCGTGACCAAGCTCTTGTGCACTGGAAGTTGGCCGGCACTTTTCTCGGAGAGCTGATCGGTCCAAACGAAATGTACTATAGGAGGCGCCACGAAATTATTACCGGCATATTCCACGAAGCAAACCAGGCATTAGATTGGTCTTCATATGCCGCAACAAAACAGTCTCATTTGGTCGGTCCAGGTTGGATCTACTTTCGCGGAGGGTTTCTACCATCTGAGTTGGAATTTTGGTCTGACGAGTAGCAGTAATTTCCACTTCTAATTGTCGAAAATAGCAATGAAGAAAGTAGTTGACGATACTCAAGTCCAGCCTGCGTAAACAAAAACCCAACGGCGTTGTTTGTAGTTAAATGAGGCGTACTGGAAATGTCGATCACATATGGCGTACCGTTCTTCGTGACTCGGAAGTCCACTCTACTTATTCCTTCATAATTCATAATTCCAGCAACACGCTCGGCAATCGCCGACAGCTTTAAAGGCACAGCACCTGGCAAGTGAGTTTCGGTCGTGTACCTGTAAAGATTCTCAGCGGCTGTGTCATACGTGAGAATGGTGTTCTCTAAATTGACGGAACCGTTGATAGAGAGAAATGCTGTGCCAAGTGATACGTGCCTGTCTAAGAAAATAACGGGAACTTCGGCCTCGAATCCTGGGATCAATTCCTGAACGGTAATCGGTTGATTAAGCGTATTCGCCAATTCACGTATGGTGTCATGAAGTCTAGTATCAAATGTCCCGTTACTGTCCTCACTTACACCCAAACTACTGCCCTCGTATGTCGCCTTTGCGATGACCTGAGTTCCTTGTGGAGGCTTTAGCCCATCTTCCCAGCCGCCATTACTTGAAAGACACCATGTTCGAGGTACGGGAATACCAAACGTGGAGAGCAAGCGTGTCCAGTGAAATTTATGCCGATTAATCGCACATGCATAGGGGTCCGAATTCAATGTCGGAATCCCGAAGTAATTACAAAAAGATGGAATAAGAGCTCGACGCCCTGGACCAATTCCATTCAAAGCTGATGTATAAACAAATTTGTTTGCAATTCTAAGCGTTTGATATCCGCCAGAGAGTACCCACGACATAAAATCGCGTTCCTCTGAAAAATGCTGAACGTAAACTCCTAAAGCCCGCCAGCCATTAATGAATTCGTCAATCTCGTCGTCTGTTAAGAAACTGTTTTGTACGCTAAAGCCAACGTAATCTTTTGTCGTGTTGGTTAGGCCGACAACATTAATTACTGCAATTACCCCACATTCATTGCAGTACGGTCCAAAAGTGTGGAGACCGGACAACAATTCTTCAAATATTGCTCTTCGCAACAGATAATTCCTAATTATCAATCACGCCCTTGCGGCACGTTTACGTGCCACTCTCGCCATTTCTTTTCTCAGAAATTCATCTGCAACGTGCGTGTAAATTTCTGTTGTACTTATACTTGCGTGGCCTAAGTACCTCTGTACAACCCGGATATCAACCCCATCCTCAAGTAAGTGAGTAGCAGAGGAGTGGCGGAGCATATGTGGGGTTACTTTCTTTTTTAATGCCTCATTTCCCAAATTCCCAAAATGCCGCCTGAAAAACTGGTCAGAAGCGGGTATTCCATCTTGTCTCAAAAACAAGGCACCCTCATTCGATGAGAGAGAGTTCCTAAGTTGGACGTAGTGACGAAGATCAGTCTGGAAAGCCTTGTCCCAAAAATAGATAACCCTTTCTTTCTTGCCCTTTCCGGAAATGAGCACGCTTCCCTTTCGAAAATCGATCGAGGAAACAGGCAACCTCACCATTTCTCCAATTCTGGTTCCGGAATAATATAGGAACCTCAATCCCAACGTACAAATAATTGTCCGGTATTGATCCGTCATTAATTCGTCAGCACGAATTGACGGCCACTCTTTGGCAGGCGGAGTTGCGCAGTTGTTTGACGCATATGCAATCAATTTGGTTACTTCAGATCGGCTTAACAACTTAGGTAATACTCGCCTCCTCGGGTCTCGGATTGTTATCCCCGAACACGGGTTTGCCTTCAGAACATTTTCGTGAGTTAACCATTTGAAAAATCCCAAAATGCTCGATAGATATCTTTTTCGTGATGCGATGACCGTTTCTTTGCGCCACGAGACAAACGAATTTACAGTCTCTTTTGAGATCTCAGAAGACGTTCTAATTCCAAGACTAAATGCGTATTTGATGAACATGGTCAGATCCGACTGATAGGCTCTTATTGTGTGACCTGACAGTGAGCGAACATCGTCACAAAAAACTAGATATCGGTTGACTTCGTCGTGCATGATTTAGTCCCATCTGAGCCAGCGAAGATAAGGCCAACCCGCAACAAATATTGAGGTTATGATTTGATGCATGCATTCAATAATGCAAGCTGTTTCGAGAACTCCTAAACGGAGCCGACAGATCACCTTCCCCCAACGTCCAAGAAATATGTTTCAAACGCAAGTCTTTTCATAATCTTGGTCATCTTTGTAATGTGGAGGGTCAGGGCAGGTTAGACAATGCGTTTGACAACATAAAAGTGTACCGGTGTAAATTGCCTAAATCAGTTGTCTATAGTCACCTGCACTGCCTCTCAAAATTGGGGATGGATTTCCGTCACTGCCTAAGCGAGCGCGCGCAAGTTTTTTCTTCTCGGAAGGTTTTGTGTTGGTGACAAAAGTCGAAAAATCGCTTTCTATTACGTTTTTCAAGAAATCTCTTGATGTCTATGACCCGTCTTCAAAAGCCGCGTTTTCGGCAACTTGAACATTCCCGTCATCATCAACATATATTCCCAACGGAATGGTGCTCCCGTCGTCAGTTGTCTTGAAGTCACGTGTATACCCCGTAATTTGAGATAGCTCGTCTAACATTAGATCGAGATTATGATCCTCAAGATCTAATACGTTAAACTCAAATCCTGTCGGACCCCAGGCATTTATCGGGTCATTTCCGACATATTCATAAAGGTTTATCGAATGGGGTTGGAGCCAGCTCCAGTCGCGCATCGGGTCGGGTCGATTGAACTTGGCTTGGTCGGGTAGTTGGAATCGGCCTTTCATGCAATTGAAGCCACTTAGGCCATCAAACTCTTGATCTATATATTGCGTATCGAATTTTTCTGCAGCAGCCAAATCGGCCCGCTTACCAAAGGCGGCTATTTCCGGATACTCAATGTCATCTCCGAACAAGGTGAGACTCGAAAATCGAATGGCTCTATTCAGATGAGGGTCGTCCGTCTTGGTGTTGTGCACACGGCTAAAGGCAAACGTATCGGTGCACTTCTTGACGCCGACCCGACCGGACTTATCGACACCACCGAAGACCTGTCCAAATGCGGTTGCAAACATGAGAACCATCAGCCAATGTATTTTCACGTCTCTGACTTCTTTCATGAGTAACAAATTTGACTTGGACTGGGCATACCTGAGGAACATTGTAGCCTGCCGATGGGAACATATTTAGTCTTGGAAATCATGCACTGCTCTAAAACGACGCCACTCCCCTCCCAAAATAGATAGGCACGTTGGTCGTCACACAAGGCTGACTAGTTCTCGTTCAAATCGATAAGCGCTTGTTCGTTTGACCACCAAAGCATTATGACAATTCGCTCGCCACTTCGGAATGCCGTCTCAACCAGATAATTTCTTGGATCAACTTCCACATCTGGAAACCAATGCCAAGCGTTGGTTTCTTCACTTCGCGAATGACCACCCTTCCAAACGTCCTCCGCCAGAGTATGGCTAGGCAGATGTGAAATGAGCCGCAGCGAGGACGGAAAAGTCCGACCTCTCTTAAAGGAGATCTTGCGTGTCTGAGTATTGAAATTGACCAACATAATGGGGCGATCAACGATCTCACAAAACCGAAACGCGCAGGCTTCTTTACTTGTTCGAAAAACGTCGGAACAACTTTGCAATAGTTGGAAGTCGATTTCCTTGTTATCGATAAAAGGTCGTACCAGAAACTCCGGCATCAGCAATTCTCCGGCGTAGCGATTCGCTGCAATCTCTGGATCATGCCGGTCATATATTCGGGAGTTCGCTTCACAAGACCACGCTGAGTTCTTGGCCAAATGCCCAAGGCAAAAATGACCGATTTCGTGGGCGACCGAGAAACGTTGGCGGTGTCGAGAAAGCTCTTCATGCACCGTGATGGACTTGACGTTCTTTGTCATGAGGATTCGCGCATCGCAGCTCGACATCCGAACATACCGCACGCGAAATCCAAGCTCGATCGCAATTCGTTCGACATCTATGTCTCGGGGATCTCTGACTCGCGACGCCTTTAATAAGGTGTTTGGATCAAGGATTGTCGACATCATCGAGTGTATACTCACCACTTGAGATGAGTTGGTCAACGAAATCGATCAACTCGTCATCGCTCATTTTGTCCACCGAAGTCATTGATCGGTGCTGGAACGCGATCTGCCCCTGTCCACTGGTGAGGCTTTTGACGAATAGTAGCAATTGCTCCCTTGAACGTTGCCAACGGGTCCTGGGATCCGAACTTGTCTGATCGGATACATCGGCTTTTGCCACGTTATCTAAATATGAAGCCAACATGGATCGTGTGGCTTGCCCTTCTACCTTGATGCGTTCGCTATCGCCATCTAATACATCTTGGCAAATTTCACCTGGGTCCATTTCTTCGATCAGGTCTGCTAGCTCGAAGATAAGTCGTTCGTAATCTTGCTTGGTCATGTATCACCTTGGTTCAATCGATGAGCGTATCGCGAAATTCGCCGCCTATGCACGTCATATTTTTCAGGTGTGAGGTTAAGATCCGCAGCCGTCTCGGTCCGAGAGAAGCCGTCGAGCAGTGCCTCGATTATGTACGTGGCTGTGTCATCATCCTTAAAATACTCCAATATCTTCCTTGTTCGGTCATCTTTGAAAGATTCGTAGTCTTCGGGTAGTTGAGCCCGGTCATGTTTGTCCTCCAGCGAAAACTCGTCTGGCCTCCTTTTTCGTTTTTTACATAAGTCGGATACTAAGCTTCTTATGATTTGCCGCAACACACGGCCTACGGCGATGTCGGAAGGTAGCACCCGTTCACCCGACCAAATACGGAGGCTGGCCTCTTGAATCAGGTCGTCTCCTGATGAAGGTAGATTCAAGCTTGAAGAAACAAAATCAGCGTAGTGCTTTAACGCAACATATTCACTGTCTGTCATTGCGTTTAAGGCGTCATTGAACGCTGCTCGCTGCTGAATTAATTCAATCTTATTCATTTTTTTTCAAAAAAATTTCTCCTGGTGACCGAAGACCCGACCCACAGGAGTATTGGTTTATGAGAGGCAACGCTCAAGCAATAACTAAGAAAGGAATTAACGACATGAATAAGAAACCGATAGGAACCATTGCCCGCACGGGTGAGCAATGCCCCGAGAGCGGTGTTTGGATGGTGCTTGAATCCATTAGCACGACTGCACCTATTGCAAAGGGAAACACGATGGTTCCTTATCGAGCAAAAGCGGTAGCGTGGAAGCTTGTTCAATATGCATAGCCCTGTCCCGGTGAGTCTGCTCGCCGGGGACTCAAATCATAGCTGCAACACTACACCATATTCGTTGGGAAGTTCCAACATCAGCTCTCAACCTCATCTTTTGATTGCGTCGGGTTTTTTGGCAATGGCTTTAGTCCTCACGGCGAGACAATTTCTCATATTTACGCTCAGGGCGGTGTTCGTTTAATATTTTTACAAAATCAACTATTGACTGTTTGACTGATTCCAGGCATATTTCGGGCGTTAACCGTTCGAGTACGGGTCCGTTATTTGATACGCGATCCACCTGTTTTTACTATAACGGCTTTGACTAACTGGGGGAGTGAGATAAATGAGTATGAGTGTACGTGCGTGTAAAATTTCATGTTTGAGTTTACTGTTTTCGGTCTTTTCATGGTCGCAAACGGTTGTTTTAGAGGGAGATACGCTCATTGATGTATCTCAAGTTCCCCCCCTAATCGAGTGTAACGTCGATTTGTTGCCTTTCTTGAGCGTCGACCGTAACGGTGCGGCTCATCAGTGGCATGTCG
>JAJDCL010000016.1 GCA_029260875.1 Candidatus Saccharimonadota bacterium | reverse complement strand
CTGGGCCGGGGCGATGCGAGCGTCGGGATGACCACGGTGCGCGAGCCGCGCAGACTGCCGGTTATTCTCAGCCCCGAGGAGGTCGCACGGCTTCTCGATCATGCGCCGGGGTTGAAGCACCGGGCGGCGCTATCGGTGTCCTATGGTGCCGGGCTGCGGGCCGGGGAGGTGGTTTCGCTCAAGCCCTCGGACATCGACAGCGACCGCATGGTGATCCGGGTGGAACAGGGTAAAGGCCGCAAGGACCGTTACGCCAAGCTCTCGGATCCCTTGCTCGATGTCTTGCGGGCCTGGTGGCGGGTCGGACACGAGCGCGGCAAGATGCGGCCCGGGGGCTGGTTGTTTCCCGGCCAGAACCCGATCAATCACCTGACCGCGCGGCAACTGAACCGGGCCTTCCATGTTGCCAGGGAGGCCGCCGGCATCGACAAGCCAGTCTCCTTACACACGCTGAGGCACTGCTTCGCCACGCATCTGCTGGAACAGAAAGTCGACATCCGGTTGATCCAGGTGCTGTTGGGTCACAGCAAGCTCGACACCACGGCGCGCTATAGTCACGTCGACAGCTCCACCTTGCGTGCCGTCAAGAGCCCGCTGGATCTGCTGCGGGCCAGGGGGAAGAAAAAGAAGGCTTCGTAAAGCTGAGCGCCCGTGCTTCGGAAAGGGTTGGAGGTCGCGGATATTTTTCGTGACCACGGTCCCGCCTGGCGTAAAGCCAGGGCCGGCCACCTGAGCTTGGGCCAGCTCAAGGCAATGTCGGCCATCGAGTGCTGCCGCACGGCGGCGCTCGGTGGGCATGTGGCGGCCTGCCAGGACTGCGGCCACAGCCACATCGCCTATAACTCCTGCCGCAACCGCCATTGCCCCAAGTGCCAGGGCGCGGCGGCAAAAGAATGGTTGGCGGCGCGTCAGGCTGAGTTGTTGGATGTGGAATACTACCACTTGGTTTTCACCCTGCCGGCACCCATCAGTGATATCGCTTATCAAAACAAGGCGGCGATCTATGGCATCCTGCTGAAGGCCGCTGCCGAGACAACGATCGTCATCGCCGCTGATCCCAAGCACCTCGGCGCCCGCATTGGCCTGACGGCTGTACTCCACACCTGGGGCTCGGCGATGATCCATCATCCCCATGCCCACATGATCGTGCCGGGCGGCGGGATCTCACCCGACGGCGAGAGCTGGATCTCCTGCAGGCCCGGCTTCTTCCTACCCGTGCGCGTGCTATCCAGGCTGTTCCGCCGCCTGTTCCTCGACAAGCTGGCCGCAGCTCATGAAGCTGGCCACCTGCACTTCTTCTCTGACCACGCCAAGCTGGCCGAGCCGGACGCATTCTCGACCTATCTCGCACCACTACGCAAACTGGAATGGGTGGTCTACGCCAAACGGCCCTTCGCCGGACCGGAAGCGGTGCTCGCTTACCTCTCTCGCTATACCCACCGCATCGCCATCTCAAACAGCCGCCTGATTAGCTGCGATAACAACGGCGTCAGCTTCAAGTGGAAGGACTACAGGGCAAAAGCCAGTGATCGTCAAAAGCTCATGACCCTGGCGACTGGCGAATTCATCCGCCGCTTCCTCCTCCACGTCCTGCCACACGGCTTCCACCGCATCCGACATTATGGCCTGTTCGCCAACAGCCACCGCGCTGACAACCTGGCCCTGGCCCGACAACTCATCAACACGCCGACCGAACAGAGGCGGATTGCTAAGACTGTATCCGACGAAAGCGGCGATGAGACTTTTCCGGCCTATCCCTGTCCCGCCTGTGGCGGCGCCATGGTGATCATCGAACGCTTCGAGCCGGGCGCCCAACCCTATGCACCTCGCGCCCCGCCGCCCAGGAAGGCAGTGGCAGCATGACAATCAGCCGATCCGAAATCGTCAATATTGCCGGGCGCAACTGGCCACCGTGCCGCTTGACCCAAGACCACCCTCAGCCACTAAAATCGCCTCCAGACCCGGCCAGCGACAAGCCAAAATCACCGACAACCCACCTGGCCGGTGTCGTCGCAATCCAAATCCGCATGATTAAAAAGATTTGGCTACCTGCCAAAACCGGCCGGCCGCCATCAAATTCCCATAGACCGAGCAGGCCGCAACAGCGAGGCTAAACCCCCCGCGATTTCCTTCCCTGAGGCTTGTCCGACACCTGCCGATCAAGACCGTGGCAGTCTCATCGCCGCGACAGGTGTCCGACAACCCTTAACAGAAGCAGGCATTCAATCCTGCTCCAACCAAGATAGCGTCCCTTGGCGCTGGCTGCTAAACTTCCCGCTGGGGAGGAATTCGATGGAGCGCCGTCTCGCTGCGATATTGGCTGCCGATGTAGTCGAGTATTCCCGCCTGATGGGCGAGGACGAGGAAGGTACGCTTGCCGCCCTTTTGTCCTTTCGCGCGGAACTGTTTAATCCGACAGTATCTGGCTTTAAGGGCCGCGTGATTAAAAGCATGGGTGACGGCTGGCTGGCCGAGTTCCCGACAGTGGCGGGTGCGGTGAATTGCGCCATCGAAGTGCAGCAACAACTTGCGGGTCTTGATGTCATCAAGCTGCGTATGGGCATTGATATTGGAGATGTTGCCGTTGACGCGGAAGACGCCTACGGCATCTGCGTGAACGTGGCTGCCCGGCTTGAGAGTTTCGCCAATCCGGGCACGGTGGCGATCTCCGGCGCCGTCTACAGCAGTCTTGACGGCACCGTTAAGCCCGGATTTGAGGACGCTGGCCCTCAGCCACTGAAAAATATTGATAACCCTGTTCAAGTCTGGATACGTGCGGCCGATAGTCCGGTCAATGCGATGGCTGGTCATGGATCCCGGTCCGACGAGGCGACGGCGCTGGCCCGGCTACGGCCCGTGATATCTTTTGCGCCGGTTTCCTGCTCTGACAGCCGCAACGAAATACGAGAACTGGCGGATGCCCTGACCGGCGATATCAGTCGATATCTAAGGGGGACAAACTGGTTGTCCACGACGGTATCGAATGATCCCGGCGCAGCGGCGTATATTGGCCATTCCAATTTACGCGGTCGCGGCGACAAATTGCGGCTCGAAACAAACCTGCGGACGGCTGCTGGGACCGAACTATGGTCCGATAAATTCGACGGTAATTTGGAAGCTGCCTTCGAATGGCAGGACGAGGTTGGCGGCAAGATCGCTTCCATGATCCTCATGTCCATCGCGGAAATCCAAAAGCAAAACCTTGACAACAGGCCGATCGCGGAAATGTCCGCGGAAGAATGTGAGCTGCTTGCGCAGCTTAAGATTGAGGATAATGATCTGTCGTCATTTTCAGAGGTACTGCGATACGCTTCCGCGGCAATCGAAAAGGACCCGGAGTTTACGGATGCCTACGCGCTTGCGGTGTCCGCTTATTTGGCGGCAGTGCCGCTGGGTTTCGGTGCGGCTTTATCCAACTATTCCGATCAGTTCGAGGCTTGGGTTGCAACAGCGGATGGATTGAAAGACAAAAGCCCGTTTCTCGAAATCGGGATTGGTGTCGCCAAATTTCGAGATGATCGCAATGAAGTTGCTCTTTCGGGCATTTTGGCCCATGCGCTGCAAAAAGCACCAAACGATGTCATGACCCTCGTTTTCGCATGCTGGTCATACGTTTGGTTGGGGATGCCGCAAAATGCCTTGGACTGCGCGGAAAAATCCATTTCCATTGCCCGCTACCATCCCTGGACATTGCCGGCGATAGCCGGAGGCGCATTTGCTAACGTCATGCTGCGGCGATACGCGAAAGCGATTGAAATGGCAAATATGGGGCTTGAGCAAAGCCAAAACTATTCAGCGCTATTCAGTGCGTCGGCTTCGGCTTATGCCCATATGGGCCGGTTAGAAGAAGCCCATGGAGCAGTTGACAAAATTCTTCGCCTACAGCCGGGAAAAACTCTAGGATTCAGATGGAAAACAGGGAGTTTCATCAAGAATGAATTCACCTTGCACTATGCCGAAGGCCTGAAGCTTGCCGGATTGCCGGAATGAGCCTGAGGACCGAATTGGGTCGATCTCGACCGTCGCCAAGGTTTCTTGTCGGGCTTGATAATGGGGCAACAGCGGACGTCCCAAATTCGGCCCCGCACTAACATTGAGCGTCATTTCGGGAAGTGGTCGTGCGCCAATATAGTGATAAGCGGAAACAGCCCTGAAGCCGTCCGCCTATTGGGTGGCGCGGCCCCCGGAAATATCGATGATCGTTCCCGAGGAATGCCGCGCTTCCTGGGAAAGGAGCCACAACACGGCGCCCGATACGTCACAAACCTCGCCGATCAGGCCGTTGGGCGTGCCCGCGACAACAGCTTCAAGCCAAGCTGGGGACTGTTTGGCCGCGACCGCCACCATATCCGTATTGATAACGCCGGGCCGCACGCCGTATACGCGGATACCTTGCGGGCCCTGCTCTTTTGCCAGCCCAATGGTGAGCGTATCGACCGCGGATTTACCGGCGGCATAGTCGACGAAAGACCCAGGGGACGCTGTTCGCGCCGACGCCGAAGAAATGTTGACGATGGCGCCGCCCTGGCCGCCGTGACGCTTCGCCATTCTTTTGACCGCGCTGCGGCAGCAAAGGAATAATCCGAATACGTTGATATCCAGCATCCTGCGGGTCGCATCAATATCGAGCTCCTCGATCGGGCCAATGCCCGTTGAGATGCCCGCACTGTTCACTACGCCCGTAATGGGGCCAAGCTCTTCCTCAGTACGGCCGAACATTACCTCCACTTCGTCCGGGTTGGAGACATCTGCCTTGACCACGCAGGCTTTCATCCCTTGGCGACGGACTTCGGCGGCGACGTCCTGTGCGCTCTCCTCATCAGCGGCGTAGTTGATCCCGACGTGCCAGCCTCTCTCCGCCGCCAACCGCGCCACACCCGCACCGAGACCGCGGCTACCGCCTGTCACCAATAAAAC
The DNA here is from genome assembly GCA_029260875.1 of Candidatus Saccharimonadota bacterium. Classification (GTDB taxonomy): domain Bacteria; phylum Patescibacteriota; class Saccharimonadia; order Saccharimonadales; family OFTM59; genus OFTM59. Next base: position 1,144 of record JAJDCL010000016.1, on the reverse strand, counting down.
GCTCATGAATTCTCCCTCCACACAGTGGGCAAATCATAATAGCCCCTCACCCGGACTGTCCAGCCGCTCAATCTCTGCCCGAATTCAGCAGGCAACCGGCCGGAATGGCAGCCTTTAACGCAAAAGCAAGCACGCGGGAAAACAGCAAACAACGCCGTTCCGAGACTTCATCAAAGATCTCCAACCCTGCCATGAATGCTTGATTGTGGGGGCAATGCGGAAACGACCGCAAGCCGACCCGACCATCGAGATGTGCCAATAGCGCTCTGCTAGGATTTCCTAATGCTTAATAGCCAGATACCGCTTGGTGAAGGCCATCCGCGGCTGTATCGCCGCAGAGCATGCGCTTGATTGGCTTCGTCAACCGCCTGCATTAGGCTGTATACCTCATCAAATCTGTTCTTACCAAAGCGACATTCCTGGAGACGTTGCATGGCTCAACCATTTGCTGGCATTCGCGTGGTCGATTTTACTCAGGTCCTTGCAGGGCCCTATGCGACGTATCAGATGGCGCTACTCGGCGCCGAAGTAATCAAAGTTGAACATCCCAACGGCGGGGATCAAGGCCGCGGGTTGTTGGCGCCGACGCCTGAAAGCGCGGCCGCGGGCATGTCGGCGCTCGCTTCGGCCGTCAATTCCGGAAAGCGGAGCTTGAGCTTGGACCTTAAACACCAAGCCTCACGTGCGATTATCGATCGCTTGGTCGAACGCGCTGATGTTCTCGTGGAAAACTTCAAAGCGGGCGCCATGGGAAAACTCGGTTTCGGGCAAGAACGCCTACGCACGCTAAACCCTCGGCTCGTCTACTGTTCCATCTCCGGTTTCGGGCAAAGCGGACCTCGTTCCCATGCGGCTGCCTATGATCCGGTCATTCAGGCGGCTTCTGGAATCATGTCAGTCACCGGTTACCCGGAGACGGGACCAACGAAAGTTGGCTTTTGGATGTGCGACATGACGACCGGTATGAACGCGGCATTCGCAGTCGCCAGTGCGCTCTATCGACGTGCACATACAGGGCATGGGGACTATGTGGATGTTTCCATGCTGGACACGGCGGTCTCATTGATGAGCCCGATGGCGGGACTACCTCTCAACTATGATGTTGATCCGAAAATTTCGGGCAACGGCGCGCCTGGCACAGGGG
>JAJDCL010000015.1 GCA_029260875.1 Candidatus Saccharimonadota bacterium | reverse complement strand
GCCAGTCACAAATTAACCAAGCAGTTAACCGTATAAACAACAAACCGAGGCAATGCCTCGGCTACAAAAGTGCGTTACAATGTGCGGTAGAGAAAGGATTGCTTCTGAAAGGAGTGTCCTACTAATGCCCGTACTTTAGGTCCTAATATATTTGGCTATTCTTACATATTTCCTTTTTTAAGTCAATCTTTTTATGCTCGGTGTCTGGCCACGTTAAGCTATTCCTGGTATTCAGGTATAATGACGAGGACGCATAATTAACTTTGACAAAAGGTCTCTATGATATTGTCCGCAAGCATTAAGGAAAAATCGTTCGGCGCCAACCAGCTGTATAGTGGGGTTGATTTAGAAATTCAGAACGGCGAAAAGGTCGGCCTTATTGGCCGAAATGGCACGGGCAAGTCTACCCTCTTTAATATTTTAAACGGTGACGATAATGATTATCAAGGTGAGGTACAAGTAAAGCGTGGCGCCGTAGTCATCAGCAGTCGCCAGGAGCATCACGGCCATGAGGATAAAACTGTTTTGGAGTATATCCAGGGTGATCTACCTGACTACAAGCGCTTGACGCATATTATTGACACTTATCCAAATTCGATGGGCAGCAACCCAACAAAGATTCAAACATTTAGCGACGCTCTGGTCCGCTTCAACGAATTGGGCTACTATCAGCTTGAGGGTGAGATTAGACAAGCTTTTGAAACCTACCAGATTGACACATCTAATATGCACCGCACGCTAGGCTCGCTCAGTGGCGGTCAAAAGCGCATGGTTGAACTTATCAAAGTACAGCGAAGTCGCGGGCATATTGCACTGATTGATGAGCCCACAAACCACATGGACTACGTAGCCAAGCAGGCTTTCATAAAATGGCTGCGAGCAGCTGATGAGGCGGTTTTAGTTATTACTCACGATCGTGATGTACTTAATAATGTAGACCGAATCATAGAGATACGCGATGGTAAGAGCTACGCCTTTCGGGGCAACTACGATACATATCTAAGGACGAACAAGGGGCAGATAACTGCCGAGGTCATCACCTATGACCTGACGCAAAAACGCCTAGTAACCCTTGCGGAAGACATTGTGCGCTTTCGGCGCATGAAGGAAAAAGCTCGTACGCCAGGCACAATTCGCAGGTTCAAATCACAAGAGCAAAAAGCCAGGGATGAACTGAAGGCGTTAAGCGGGCTTGAGAAGCCATCGTTTTGGATTGATCAAGAATCAGCAAGCGGTATGAATCACAAAATGACCAGCACTTACGACAAATACAAGGCAACAAATATCAAAGTCAGGACCCGCAAAAGCGACGGAACAGACAACGGACAGGTATTAGTTAAGGTAGACAAACTAAGCTTGGGCTATGACAACAAAGTACTATTTAAGGACATAAGTTTTGCTTTGCGAGCGGGTGAGCGTCTGAGACTACACGGACGAAACGGATCCGGTAAAACTACATTAGTTTCAGCAATTATGGCGGAGGCGGAGAATAAAAAAGTCACTTCTAAACGTTTGTCGGGACAGATAAACATTGAGAATGGTTTGCGCATCGGACATTACGAACAAGAGATTGCCGCAAGGTATCTAAAACTAAGTCTAAGCGAAGCACTTGAGAATGTTTTGCGCGACAAAGGCTTGCCGATAAGTGCCCAGCACATTAAACAACTGCTAGGCGACTACCTGTTTAACCCGGTAGTTGACGGAGACATGCCTATTGAGCGCCTGAGCGGTGGTCAAAAGGCCAGACTGCAAATTATTTCTATGCTAATTGACGATCCACAGATATTAATCTTGGATGAACCCACAAACCATCTGGACCTGCCAAGTATCGAAGAGCTTGAAAATGCCTTGATCCGGTATCACGGCGCAATTATTTACATATCACATGATAGTTTTTTGGCTTCTAAACTAGGTGGCGCCACTATTGGGATTGGCTAAGCAGCAGGACCACATAGACCGCTTTAAGTATGAGCGGTCCACCGATCAATCAGAGGATCGTGTGAAGTACTTTTTGCAAATTGGTTATGTTGACCTCTGTATTACCACTCACCCCGACCACTTCACCGTCCAACTGCATTAGAGTGTTTTGACAAACCTCAAAGGTATACAATGATGCTTGTGTGGATTTTGGCGGCTTAGCTTGAGCCATCCTGATAAGCTGCTTAACTCTATGCGCAGGCGAAACATAGCTTATCATTTGAACTTCAAATAACCCGTCATCCATGCTAGCTTTGTCAGATATAGTAAGCCATCTGGCCATTTTCCCGGTGTTTGAAAAGATCAAACTGTCAATCTCCTTATCCCTGCCACGTCGTCTGATTTTGACTGGCTTAAACTTCGCTATGGATTTTGCAGTTATAATTTTATCGTTAAAGCTATTGACATCAGTAGAGTTCAGCTCCTTGCTGACGTATGAAGATAATCCAAACCCGATGTATGAATGAGCATACCTTTCTACGCGACGACCGTTGACGTCAGTATATTGTGCTTTTAGCAGGTCAACATGACGCGTGTGGTTGTTTTTTATATTTTCCAGTAGTGTCACTTCGCTGCGCTTTAGGCTCCGGAAGTGATCATTGGCATGACCAGCGGGCAGAACCCCGCATATCGGCATGATTTTGGTCTGTGCCTTAACCTTCATGGCACCGTTAACCAGCTCGTTATAGCCTCCGTCTCCACTGGCAGCCAGGAGCAGCACATTTTCGCCGCCATGCTTTTCTGCTAGCTCTATAGCATGAAGCGCGTATTCGGTCGGAACAACCCGTACAGTCAGAGTGGGCAGGGTTTTTTTAAGTTTGCGCTCTAGTTTTAGAGACATATGTTTGCCAGGACCAGTACTTACTGGGTTATAGATTATTACTACCTCTTTTATCCCCTGCTTATTCATAGCGCTGACCATACATTATATGGGATCACGCGATTATGCGACATGTTTTAGAGAACAGTGAGTTATTTTAGATACATTTGTGTAATAGAAAATTACTTGCCGCTCAACGCAGAAAGTCTTACACAGGGGTCTTCTTTTTAGAGGATTGGGCGTTCACTTCATAGCTGGTGTTAATGGATTCAAAGAAGTTGACCAGTTCAAGCGTGTCGTTAGCCGTGGCCATCCATTTAGCCGGGTTACTCACTTTGTATTCAGCTTCAAAGCCCAGCTCTTCCAACCGACGATCCGCCAAATATTTAACATATTGATTTATATAATCAGCGTTTAACCCCAGGATACCGTTAGGAAGCAAATCCTTGTTGTACTGCTCTTCCATGGTAACACCGTCTAGTATCATCTGCTTGATTTCTTCGGCAAATTCTTCTGTTTGCAAATCCGGGTTCTCTTCCAGTACGGTCAATATTAGATTTATACCAAACTTAAGGTGGAGCGACTCATCCCTAACCACCCAGCTAATTAAGGAGCCGAAGTTGCGCAGCAAGTTCCGTTGCCGAAAAGACAAAGCAACCATAAAGCCACTATAGAACCAAAGGCCTTCTAAAATAATGTTGTAGGCTACGAGATTACGGACAAAATCTTTCTTGCCTTCAGTGGTTGTAATGTCAATTTGGCTTTCGGTCATACGCTTGATGAACTTGACCTCGAACTCTTCTTTTTTGATCATAGAAGGGACTGTGACGTGAGCTGCGTAAGAGTCCTCGCGCTCAATTGGAAATGTTTCAAGCACATACTCAAAGCTCATGCAGTGGTTAGCTTCTTCCCACATCTGTTTAGCCAGATACATATGCGCTTCTGGTGCGTTGATGTACGGGTACACGCCAAAAGCGAGGGCCTTATTAACCAGCAATTCGTTCGGATTAAAGTAACTCATCAGAAATTTTAACGCGTGTTTTTCTTCGTCACTTAATCTTTTGAAATCAGCTAAGTCTAGGTCAAGCTGGATCTCGTTAGGGAACCATGTGTTGCGCACAGCTTGTTCGTATAGATCATAAGCCCACTGGTAACGAATCGGTTTAAGTAATAGACCATCTTGTATGCCGGTCCCTAGTATACCTCTTGGTTGGCTCATTTTATTGACATCCTTCACACTGGAATGCGTCTTGCGGGTCAATAGGTGCGCTCACATTTAAGCCCGTGACCTTTGCACGCGCTTTTCGTTGTTCGGCGGCAATGGCTTGAGCAATCTGATTTAGTTTTTCTTCTATGTTTTCTTCTGCATCGTCAATCGCATCAACAGCATCCATTAATTTTTGTATGGTTTTGTTAGAACTAGTTGCCATGTCTTTTTCTCCTATTTATTAGTTTATATACTTGTGCGCTTAGCGAACCCGAAGCCTGCTTTGTTCTTGGAAATATTGGTAGATTTGTTGACCTTTACTGTGCTCTGTTCTGCGGTGTGGCGCGGTTTCATGTGTAGATAGTAGGTTGTCTTAAGACCTTTTTCCCACGCCGCTGTATAGATATCGACCATATCATCTATTTCGCGCGTCTCCAGATACATGTTGCGTGACATGGATTGGTCAATCCACTTTTGAGCCCGTGCCGCTACTTCTATAAAAGCGTGCGGGGATAGCTGGAAAGATGTTTTGTAGACATCCCGAACCCTTTGGGGTATCGCCTCTATGTCCTGAATGTCTCCTTGGGCTCGAAGAATGTCTTCCCGGACCTCTTCCCATATCCCTAGTTCCTTTAGGTCATTGACTAGGTTGACATTCACCTCTAGAAACTTACCGTTTAGCGTAGCCCGGCTGAAAATCTGAGAGAACTGCGGGTCAATGCCGGGTGTTGTGCCAGCAACGTGTGCAATATTGGCGGTAGGGGCAATAGCCATAAGCGTAGCGTTACGCATACCTTTCCTCACCTTTTTTCGGAGCTTATCCCAATCTAGCCATGCATTACGGTTTACGTCTATTTTGACCTTGCGGTCTTTTGCGGTTGTATCCAAAGTGTCGAACGGTACCATGCCCTGGCTCCAGCGCGATCCCTTGTAGTTAGGGTAGCTACCGCGTTCTTTGGCTAGGTCGGCGCTTTCGTCAATCGCATAGTAGCTGATAAACTCAGCGACACGATCGCTAAGTTCGTAGGCCTCTTTACTGTCATATGGGAAGCCAAGCCGTTCAGTCACGTCAGTGAATCCCATGATACCTAGGCCGACTGCCCGGTTCATCTTGTTGGAGTGCATAGCCTCCGGGATGGGTGTGGTTGTGATGTCAATCAGGTTGTCTAGCTGACGAATTGCAGAGCGCACGCTGGACTCTAGTCGCTTCCAATCAAAATCTTTCTCATCGTCTAAAAGATGGGCTGAAAGGTTCAGGCTAGCCAGGTTACAAACTGCAATGTTGTTTTCATCCTGCGGAAGACAAATTTCAGTACATAGATTAGACATGTGAATCGTGCCGGTATTATTGTTAAGCGCACGGTTATTCGTCGTGTCCTTCCAGGTCAGCCAAGGGTGTGATGTGGTTTGCAGGCTCATTAATATTGCCCTGAACTGTTCGCGAGCTTTTAGGCGCTTGAACTCGCGCACCTTGCCCGCCTCGGCTAACTTTATGTACTCGTTATAGCGCTTCGAAAAGGCAGAGCCGTAAAGCTCATTGAGGTCCTTAACCTCTGCCGGATCGAATAAATACCAATCGTCATCACTTTTAACGCGTTTCATGAACTCGTCTGATATCCAAACAGCAGTGTTCGCCGTACGTACTCGACGATAAGGATCACCTGAATTCTGCTTTAGATCAAGATATTGGGGAAAGTCCAGGTGCCAGTTCTCCAGGTAAAAACACAAAGCACCGGCTTTTTTGCCCTTGCGACTGACTGCCCTCAAGATAGAGTCAACAGTGTGCATGTAGGGTATAGGGCCTGTTGAGACCGTATTGGTACTGCGCACAGGCGAACCCTCCGCTCGAAGCTTGGTCATACTAAGACCAATACCGCCCGTGCCTTTGCTCATCCACATAACATCACGGTTAGCTTTAGCAATAGACTCGATGTCGTCTTGGACCTCCATCAAGAAACAGTTTGCCAGCTGAGGGAAATGGGTCCCCGCATTGACGTTGGTTGAACCGCCGGGGATGTAGTCCAGGCGGGACATGTGCTCATAAAAGTTTAGGGCTGCTTCAGTAGGGTCCTTTTCGTTGAAACTAAGCCCCATAGCTACACGCATACGTGAATACTGCGGGACCTCAATAGTTTCACCGTCCAACTTGCGTAGTGAGTAGCGGTTTCGGCTGGTGATGACGCCCAGGTATTTCATAAGATTGTCCCGTGAAGGATCAATAGCAGCCGCAAGTCTTTTAAGGTCAAAGACTTTGTCGTTCATGCGCTTGTCAAGCAAGCCCTCGCGAACGCCTTCTTTAATATATTGAATAAATTTGGTCCGATGAAGCTCTATTAGCTCTTCGTTGGTGTTGTAGTCGCCCAACACCTTCTTATACATAGTTTTAAGCAACAGGCGCGCTGCTATCGTGTCATAATCTGGGTCGTCTTTAATATTCTGCAGAGCGGTGTTGATGGCCGCCTGATCCAGCTGTGTAGTCGTAATGCCATCAAACAGGGTCAAGGACAGTTCAGTTGCAATCTGAACAACCTTAGAAATTTGGTCGGGAAGACCTCTTGATGCGCGTTCCAGCGCGCGGTTGATTCTGTCGGCGTTATACGGTTCTCTCTTACCGTCGACGTGCTGGACAGTGATATCCATTGTACCCTCCTTATTTTTGTATGTTTTAATTTTGCTCTAGGTCTACCCATCCAGGGTGAACCAGAAGTAAAAGCTCCCACTTTCACATCCAGCTTACACGGGCTACTTAAAAACGTAAAGTCTAAATTTTTAAGCAGTCACACCGAACGCAGGGACTATTTGCGTCACGGCTATGGTTTGAAAAACCACTGTTTCTTAAAGATTGCCAGGGTAAATCCCGATAGCCCGGACGCTAGGCGTAGTACTGACTACACCATATGTAGCGCTCGTTCTTGAGTATACTACTCTATGGGTAGTTGTTGTCAAACGAATTTCGTACTAGAATTTACTACAAACCAGCTCTAAGAAGTTGTCAGCCTTACCTAAATTAAAAACCATAATATGCGCTTTGTTAACGCGGTCTGTGAGAGGCTCGTTAAACTAAAACGGAACAACCAGTAAACTTGTAGTTGTAAAAGCTAACAAGTAAGAAAGGTTGTTCCATGAACAAATTACCAAAGTTTTCCAGTAATAAGAAGTGCTGGACGATCCTTAACAAATTAGTGTTTGG
>JAJDCL010000014.1 GCA_029260875.1 Candidatus Saccharimonadota bacterium | reverse complement strand
GTTACGCCGGGGATCCGGCCCGCGGGATCCGACGCCGGGGACCAGGCGAGAATCATGACCCCGGCGGGGGCGGTGGCGGCTGGATCCAGCTACATCGTCGTCGGCCGACCGATTACCGGGGCGCCGGATCCGATCCGGGCTGCCGAAGGAGTGCTGGCGGAACTGGGCTAGTCCCGGCCGAACCGGATCTCCCGCCGATCAGTCGGGTGGGAACCGTGGAGCTGGCGATCCCCAAGCTGCGCAGCGGCTCCTACTTTCCCTCCTGGCTGCTCGAGCCCCGCCGGCGAGCCGAGCGGGCCTTGGTGGCGTGGTGGCCGAGTGTTATGTGCTGGGCGTCTCCACCCGCCGGGTCGAGGTCTGGTTCAGGCCCTGGGAATCGAGACGATCTCCAAGGGCCGGGTCTGGGAGATGGCCAAGAGTCTCGACCAGGTGGTGGAGAGCTTTCGCACCCGCCCGCTCGACCAGGGTCCCTACCGCTACCTGTGGGTCGACGCTCTGATCCACAAGGCCCGCCAGCCCGGGCCGGGCGGCGAGCCGGGGCGGATCGAGGGGGTTGCCACGCTGATCGCCACCGCAGTCAACGCCGAGGGGCGCCGGGAGATCCTCGGGCTGGACGTGGTCACCACCGAGGACGGGGCCGGGTGGCTGGCCTTCTTCCGGGACCTAGTGGCCCGGGGGATGAGCGGGGTCGAGCTGGTGATCTCCGACTGCCACCAGGGCCTGAGGTCGGCGATCTCCGCCACCGTCAGCTGCAGCTGGCAAAGGTGCCGCACCCACTTCGTGCGCAACCTGCTCGCCCGGGTTCCCCGTTCGGCCCAGCAGTGGGTGGCGACCGCGGTGCGCTCGATCTGATCTTGCAACCCGACTCCGAGTCGGCGTGGGCGCAACACGCCCCGGTGGTCGAGGCGCTTGAGACCAAGTACCCGGCGGCGGCTCAGCTGCTGGCCGATGCCGCCCAGGACGTTTTGGCCTTCACCCACTTCCCCGAAGAGCACTGGCGCCAGATCCGATCCAACAACCCCCAGGGGCGGCTTAACCGGGAGATCCGCCGCCGGACCGATGTGGTGGGGATCTTTCCAAACCGCCAGGCGGTGATCAGGTTGGTCGGGGCGGTGCTGGCCGAACTCCACGACGAGTGGCAGGTTAGCCGGCGCTACATGAGCCTGGAGTCGCTGGAGAGGGTCGGCTTGAAGACCAATCCGGACGCCGGGCTGGACAACAATCCGAGGGAGGTGAAAGAACTAGCAGCAGTCACCTGATTCACGGATGAACCGTTGTCTTCAGACACCACTCCAGCGGGTTTGGTCCGAGTTGGGGTTATTTGGCAGTTCAAGGGCCTTCCGCACGCAGCAATCATCCAGCGATCCTGCGTCCTACCCCTCAGGGGAACTCCATGAGTAATTTCATGCAGCGATAGCAAAAATCTTGTCACAAACGAGTCACTTAGACCGTCAGGTCTTAAACACAAATCATTCATGCGGGGGGGGCGATGGCATCACGAAAACGGAAAGGCCGTACTTCAAACAGGCGATCGAAGAAGCGCGCCCCCAAGCAACGTTCTCAGAGAAATCTAAACCCACGATCAGAATCAACCCCGAATACGCAAAATTCACCTCCTCGCTCGTTCTCAGATAAGCATGAAATTCTTACGTTTGCGAGAGCCGCCCGGCGCCTAGTGAATGCGGTACCCTTCGTCCTAGCTACTGCCTTCGTCTGGCTCAAGTTTCAGGGTGTTCAGATCGTCCCCGTAGTTTCAGATCTCTCATCGGACCTGGTTTTCAAAGCAACTATGGCGACCTATTTTTGGTGTTGGATCTTTGGCTTGCGAATCGACATCGACCATGAAGAAGATGTGCTACTCCGGCCCCCCACCGACAAAGGGGTGATTCCCGTCGGCGGATGGGTTTCCTGGGTAACGTTAGTCTCAATTTTTGGCATCCTTTGCGTTGTCAGGACGCCCAAAGAACTTGCCACCGTCCTGGGTGCGTTCTTGCTGGCGAATGTCATAACTTGGCGGTACTTCGTGATTCGGATACTGAAGCCGACGGTCATTCAGCTAAAAACCGAATACATAGCCGTAGCGGATTACATGGGACTCGAACAGCTCAAGCTCGTATACGACGACTACCTTGTAGGACGTTGGCAGTGGATGCGATTTACGACGGGTTTCGCGGTGATCGGGTTGGTTTTTGCATCTGCATTCTCAAATTTGGGCGACCGTCTGGCTGGGACGATAGGTCTCAGTACCGACCTGATCGTGTCTCTAGAGATTCTCCTTTTTGTCTTCATCATGGAGGCTTGGATCTGGGCGAAGAGATTTCGAGTCAAGGGAGGATTGGAATTGCTAGCCGACTTGCGGGCCGCCTACTCTTTTGCCGCCCCGCGTCGGTCGAACCTAGCCTGATTTTCAGCTAGCTCACCGCTTCCCAGCAGATGTCTTGGAAGGACTTGTCGAGCTGCTCCTGCGGTTCATGTCCCGTTTGATGGTCCCCAAGGGACACTTACGCGAACAAGGACCTTCAGCAAGCCATTAAACGTAAACGGCGTCACGCCTCTCGGGGACACGGTTGCTTCGGAAGGAGCACAGTATTGAGGAGCACGACAGATTGTTGCAGCGAGGGGCACCATACGATTTTCCGCTGTCTTCCGATGCAGTCCGAGCGCGTCATGGCCCGTTGTGGGGCCCTCACATCAAGGCTTAGATGAAGGTTTCGGGGGCGGCGGTTTGGAGGGTGCCTGCCCGACACCTGGTACGCGCCCCTTCTCTTCGCGTCGGGGCTTAATAGCGGGTGTACCTCGACCACGGATCAGGCCTCCTGGTTTCCTAGTCATTCCTGACTCCGTTCAGTAGGCTGAGTCGCGCTAGGCTTCGGAGGCGGCGGTTGCAATGGTGGGCTACCTAGTCCCTGTATCCTGCCTTCGCGAAATTCGATCCGCTCACCAGATCCACTATCCAAGTTGTTAATTTGCCCTTTATTCATTCTTGTCCTCCCTCAAGGATTCGTATCGTACGTATGTTCGCTGTGTTGAGAATCATTATCCCGCCAGAACCCGGAACTGACTGGGTGATATTGCCGTGTTGGTCTACATCCCATTCCACCTCAAGAAAGACGCCATGAAGTTCAGGGGAGGTGATGGCATCCGATTCCTGTGCGTTCTCCCTTCTCCTGTTTTCGTCGACAGAAAGGATGAACCGGTGGTCTTCATTTTCCGGGGATTTCTCCCTAACCCTTACCCTCGGGCTCATGCCTCAAGAGCTCTCGGTCGAAGTCAAGGGCCGGTTTTAGGAGGTCCCTCGGACACTGCGCCGTTGGGCACTACTGTTGCTGGTCTTTACCCACAGGTCGGCCCCCTCTGAATGGCCCGGTGCGCCGGTAGACAAGCAGTCGCTCCAGTCGCTTAAGTCGCTTCAGGAATCAGCTCCTAATGTGAAGTAAGCTCCGTGGCCAAGGCCCGGGCAGCGACCACGGATCACGGTCTCATCGAATCCTCCACGGACGGCGCCTCGCTGGGGTCCCGGAGGCAATCGGATCGGGGATGGAGAGTGTTTACCGCGCCGTGGCGCTACGGGCAAGACTTTTGGGGAAACTTCCCACCGGATTTGATTCCGGCTGCAGGTCGGGAGACCGGAGCGCTATTTGGTGACGGTAAGGGTGACTGGTCTGGTTAACTTCTTGCCGCTGGCGGAAGTGCCGGTGACCTCGAAGGGGTAGTCAACGCC
>JAJDCL010000013.1 GCA_029260875.1 Candidatus Saccharimonadota bacterium | reverse complement strand
CCAAACACTAATTTGTTAAGGATCGTCCAGCACTTCTTATTACTGGAAAACTTTGGTAATTTGTTCATGGAACAACCTTTCTTACTTGTTAGCTTTTACAACTACAAGTTTACTGGTTGTTCCGTTTTAGTTTAACGAGCCATAATGCTTTGATCCTTTGAATTTGGCAGCCATTATGCTATGATGTCGGCACTAGATAAGCTGCTGAGTAAGTAACGTTTCGTTTTCGAGTCTAGGGAAGTTAATAAAAAGTGTTCACCGAGGAGCAGCTAACTGGGTTGCCAGATTACCTCCGGACAGTAATAAGGAGTTCTAAATGGCAACTAAACTATTTATCGGCTCACTCCCATGGGATGTGACCGACGACCAACTGAAAGATTTTTTCAGCTCAGCTGGCACAGTCGTAACGGCTAATGTCGTTGTAGACCGCGACACCAACCGCTCACGCGGTTTTGGTTTCGTAGAAATGTCAACTGAGGAAGAAGCGCAAAAGGCTGTAAAAGAGCTGAACAACGCTGACCTTGGCGGGCGCAACATCATCGTTAGCGAAGCACGTCCAAAGACGGATCGCCCAAGCAGCGGTGGTGGTGGCTATAGCGGTGGTGGCGGTGGCCGCGACCGACGTTACTAGACTATTTTAGTTTGTAACCACTAGAGAACGCGCTGAGTAATCGGCGCGTTTTTATATCAAACTTGTGTATAAGTTTTGCTTATGTTATAATTTAATTAAGAGAAGCGCAACAATGGCGCTTTTATTTTATGGCAAATACGATCCAAGATCCTACCAAGATTCGCAACATTGCGATCATCGCACACGTTGACCACGGCAAGACTACGCTTGTAGATGGATTATTAAAGCAGTCTCAAACCTTTCGAGATAATCAAGCCGAAATGAGCCAAGATTTAATCATGGATAGCGGCGACCAGGAGCGAGAACGTGGTATCACCATAACAGCCAAGGTGACGGCAGTGCAGCACGGTGATTATCGCATTAATATTATTGATACGCCTGGTCACGCGGACTTTAGCGGTGAAGTAGAACGCACACTTAACATGGCGGATGGCTGTTTATTGATAGTTGACGCTCAAGAGGGTCCGATGCCCCAGACCAAGTTCGTGCTTACGAAGGCTCTGGCCGCAGGTCTAAAGCCGATTGTTGTTATCAACAAAATTGACAAACCGGGTACGCGAATTAGCGAGGTTGAGAACGAGTTGGCTGATCTCTTCTTAGAGCTAGCCGTTCACGAAGACCAACTGCACTACCCTGTTTATTATGCAATTGGCAGAGCGGGCAAATCATGGGAAAACCCACCCGAAAACAGTGAAGCAGACGGGGATTTAGAAGTAATATTTGACGCTATAATTAGCCATGTGCCGGCGCCTAAGGTAGAGCTTGATAAGCCTTTCCAGATGCTGGTTACGGCTTTGGCCTGGGACACCTTTAAGGGCAAGTATGCGATCGGACGAATTATGCGTGGGCACATTAAGCCAGGGGACCCAGTAACGCTTTGCAAAAAAGACGGTTCATTCGTAAAAGGTAAGGTTGAGCTGGTGTTTATGAGTCATGGGGTTAGTAAGTTTGAGGTCCCGGAAGGTGTGGCTGGAGACATAGTCCAGCTGACGGGTATAAGCGGTGCGCAAATTGGTGAAACTATTGCTGATAGTGACAACCCTAAGGCACTGCCAGTGATTGAGATTGAAGCACCAACGCTGAAGATCTATCTTGGGCCAAATACGTCACCTTTCAAGGGCAAAGAAGGCGAGTTTACTACATCGCGCCAGATCGGTGAGCGGCTTAACAAAGAACTTGAAACCAATGTCGGTCTGCGCGTGGAAGAAGACGGTATCGGTTTTGTGGTAAGCGGGCGCGGTGAACTACACCTAAGCGTACTGATAGAAACCATGCGCCGGGAGGGTTATGAATTTGAAGTGGGTAGGCCGCAGGTTGTAACTCGCGAGCACAATGGCGTCACAGAAGAACCGCTTGAAGAACTCATTATTGAGATCCCGGCAGAGCATGTTGGTACAATTCAGATGGAGCTGGGTGCACGACGGGCTGTCTTAAAAGAGCAATTTGCTAGCCCTAAAGGCGTGACTAAGCTAGTTTATGAGCTACCAACGCGCGCCATGCTCGGGATACGCAATATTCTAATGACGAACACCAAAGGTACTGTGATCATGAATAGTCTAAACGTCGGCTATCAGCCTCTTGGCGCTCCATTGCAGCAACTAAGAAATGGCGTGCTGATCGCCTTTGAGACCGGTGTCACCACGCCTTATTCACTCCAGAATGTTGAAGCTCGTGGTATTTGTTTTGTGGGTCCGGCCGAAAACGTTTATGCTGGACAGATTATAGGGCTGAACAGTCGCCAAGAAGATATGGAAATAAACGTATGTAAGGCAAAGCACCTTACCAATATGCGTAGTTCTTCGTCTGACGGTGTCGTGCAGCTAACCCCGCCGACTATTTTAAGTCTTGAGCAGTGCATTGATTTTATTGAAAAAGACGAACTGCTAGAAGTGACACCCAAATCCCTACGAATCCGCAAGCGCGAACTAGACCCCAACAAACGTAAACGCCAAAAATAACCCATTCATAATCCTGTTGACGCCATCACCAGCTCTTTAGCCAAAACCATACTAACCTGTGCAATTGCACAGTTTAGTATGGGTTATTTGTCGGTTGCTGGTTGGAAAAATAGGAGTTAGTAGCCTTCGGGCCAGTCCTGAGAGTTTTCTTGGCGGCTGTCATACCGGGTGTCTATGATGGGATCCATGCTAGGCAAGGCGCTCAGACAATCATTGCTGGTTTCAAGGATTTGATCTATATACAAAACGCTTTTCGGTTCGTTACGCATTTGATCAATAAGCTCTAACCTGTCTAATAGATTGATCCTTGCTATAAGACCGTCAGTAACACAATCACTAGTCCGTAGTTCTTCGCCAAATCCCTAAATTTCCATTTTATATGACCCCTATTGTTACCGTTAATAACACTATCAGTAACAGTAGTCAATACTATCCGTAAGTGGTATAGTTGGGGCAATGTACATGCAAGAATTTGAGAGGTTTTTGAGTTCGCTTGATCTTAAGGCGTATCGCGATACTTATAGGCCGATTAAGCTAGTGGAAATGGATCTGCCTAAAGACATCCAAGCCATCATTCTTATGTACAAAATTTATTGGGACGAAAAGCGTTTTATAAGCTATGATGATTTTTATAACGAGTATCTAGCCACGTATAAAACACCGATAGAAGAGTTTCGCCAGAAGATTACCATGTGCGAGGATTGTTTTTATCGCGGCTTGCCAGCTCGTATATATCGTACATGGGCAAGTATCGTTACCCAGATCCATGCCGGCTATGTAGCGGAATCTGTTTTTGGCGAGGGCACTGTTGCTATGAGCGAGGAGCTAGATCATAACGGAGCAGACTTCCAGGTACATTACAAAAACACTATTCTAAACTATCAGGTCAAGAAAAAATCGTTCAGCCGTGAGGTGCGTAAAGCCAAAGAGTCTAAACAAGCCATCCCGGGCCAGTTTATAGATATCGCCTATGATGTACCGTCTGAGGATTATTTTGTAAACCCGCGCAAAAAAAACGGGGAGTTTAAGGCACCTTATCTGCGGTTTATAGAAAACACAGAACTTAGAAGGTTTCCAAATGGTTTTGTGGTATTTACTCCGGATCGGTTCAAGACCGATAAACATACGCTAGATGTCGGCGCAAAGATTGTTTAGCTGCGAGCACTTGCAATAAATTTTTTTGATAAACGCACGTAATCAGGATTCAGCTCAATGCCAATATAATTTTGGCCCAACTCTTTGGCCGCGACACATTCACTTCCAGTTCCAGAAAACGGAACCAGCACTGTGCCACAACCGCCAGGCATCGCGGACTTAATGAGGCGCCTAGAAAGTTCAAGCGGTTTTTGGGTTGGATGTTTTTCTATAATGTGTCCGAGGTGATTCTTTAATTGAAGTGGCTCAAAAACATCATGGCAAGTATTGCACAGGAACCATCGCTCAACCATACCAGCCCCGCCAGCGAGGGCTGCAATTTTGATGACGTCGCGTGGCAGAGCGCCACCTGCATGCGCGTTATAAACCGTTTCAAGACCGTTTTTACTGAATCTTCCAATCGTACCTTTGCGTTTTTTGCCGGCAGCACCTTTCAAAAAACCTTCGGTGTAAGGTTCTCGTACTGCGTCTCGGTTGAAAATCGGCTTGTCTTTCCAGGCGCAGATGATAGATTCATGGCTACGCTGCCAGAAATTTAGCGATGCTACATTTTTGTTAGTATAGTGCCAGATTAGCCAGCGCTTGTTGATCGGGATCTCTACTGAAAGGTAAGCCAAAATCTCGCTGAATCCATAAATATACATTGTGCCGTTTGGCTTTAGGGCCCTGATGCATTCAGCAATCCACGCCTTAGACCAGGTGACGTAGGCTTGCAGTTCGCGGTTGTCTTGGTTGTTCCCGAAGTTTTTGCCAATATTATAGGGCGGGTCAATAATAATCACATCGCAGCTTTCACTCGGCAGTCTTGGCAGCACATCCATAACATCGCCTAGGATTATTTTGTTTTTTGGCAATCTTTTATACAAACGTCCCGTTTTTTTGATGGCCTGATCCTTAGATGACGAAACAGTGGGCCCGTCGTTATCGACAGGCAAGAATCCGGCATCACGAAGTTTTGTCATATGAAAGTGTACAGTTGAAACGGACGCTAGATTTAATTTTTTTGCAATTTCTACTAACGAGGGCGTATAACCGTTTTTTAACGTATACGTATTTATAAAATCTAACACCTGCATTTGGCGCCTAGTAGTCTTTGCATGTGCCTTGCTCATTAACACTAGTATAATAGAAAATTTGTAGAAAACATACTACATCGAAGTCCTGTTGCGTATTTTGCCTGCAAAGCTCTGCGTATGGGCTCAAGTTGGGTCTTGTGCGCATGTCGGCGCATCGGTTTTAAAATACCAAAATTATGATATAGTGTTGTGCGTGAACGAACTTATCTACGCGCTGACAATGTTTGTGTTTGTGGTATCAATGCTTTTCTTTGTGCTGGGGTGGTTGCGTCCCGCGCTTTTTACGTTTTTGGGAAGTCACGCTACTCGTCTGCACATTGCGATTTATTCTCTGGGTATGATCTTAATTTCTAGCGTTATCTCTGGTTCGTTTGAGCCAGCTGCTATCAAGCAAGCTAGAAGCGATCGTGAGAACCGTTCCACCGCATCTGAGGTGCAAAAAACCGCCAGTGAGCTCAAAGAACAAAGGACTATGGAGTATAACGAAATAGTGCCGACTCAAAGCACAGAAACAGAAGACAAAACACCAGTACCCCAACCACCCACACCGCAAACTGATCTCAAGTATCCGGAATCTAACCAGGCTTCCGGTGCAAACCCTGAGACTATCTTGGATTTTAGGCGTGAAGTAGTTAAAAAGAGCCGAAGCAATAAGGTTTGCTATGCTCCTGGAGCTGCCAACTATAACCGCATCATCAACTACAAGGCTTATAAGACTGTAGGTGAATGCTTAAAATCCGGTGGTAGGTTGCCAAGCTAAAGTGTTTTGACGGCGAGGCTATTTAAAGCTGCGTACGACTGCGACGTAGACTTATCATCCATCGATAAGTAATGTGGCTCCCGGTGCACACGAATTGATACTCGTAGCCTACCAAGGGCAGTGGGTCGTTTCGGTGCCGGGCTGGATTTCTTGTGTGCCCCAGGCCAAGGAGTGAGTTGTCCAAAATGATTTGCCTTCTGACGTTTCGTTTTTATCCCCAGGGAAGGGGGGGGAATCAATACTGCCTATCCACGCGCTGACTAGTTCATGCGAGCCGTCTTCTCTTTTTTCTAGCCCCACGGCTACAGTGGAACATGGCTTCGGGGCTTTAGACTTATTGAACGGTGTGTATATATCGCGGTTTTGCGTTTTGCGTAAACCATTTCGTCACCTTCATCGTTTTTTACTAAGTCTGTACTGCCGATGATTTGACCCATGTCTTTATCAAAAAGTATTCTATCGCCAACTAGGATGGTATCTTCTAACACCTCTTTCGTGAGATCTTTTAGTTGGGGCGTGTCCGCAAAATGCGTTGCCGTATGTGAATTAACCAGATCAAAATAAATCCGCACCCCATTTTTAGAGACAGCTAATAATTCGCTAGTTTGCATGCAGCTAGAATACCAGAAGATAGCAGTAGACTTTAAAAAGCAACTAGCTATGCACCCATAACACTCTAGATGCCTGTCTGGCTTCCGGTGGCCGCTGCCCCCTCCGCTCAAAAAATCAAACGGAACCATTCAAAAATTAATTTTAAAATGATAGCATTAACAGGAAAGAGAGGTAATTATGGGTTTATTTAAATATTCAGCAAAAGGTTCTGTAAAGCGAGCACTAAAGCAAAAATATTCACCAGTCACAAAAGGAAAACGCAAGCTAACATCTGCTAGAAAACGTGCAGTAAAAGGCCTATTCAAAATCTAGTTACTCATTCTGCACACTACACCTTCCTATATAATAAGCTTCATGAATAATTATTGGTTTAAGAGAAAACATTATGGGTATGGCTTTGTGCCGGTCACTTGGCAGGGCTGGGCGAGCATCGGAATATATTTGTTGGTTATTTTCGGCGGCCTACTGTCTATTAGAAATATGCCGGAAGACGGCTTTTCTGCCGAAGCCAGTATTTATTTGCTAGTCGTACTAATTGCCACGTCTGCACTAAGTATTGTCAGTTATAAACATGGCCCGACCCCAAAATGGCGTTGGGGCAAATCAGACCGTGACAATCCGGATGAAGATTTTTGATCAAAATATAAGTACTGAAGTGCTCGGACGTTTTATAAAAGACAAGCATGGCAATGTGGTTATATGGCAGTGGCCGAATCCACCGCTATGGGTTTGGCTTGCCAGTATGCTGCTAACAAAAATCTTGCCAGCCGGCCAGTTGAATAGCGCAGCAGAACTAATATCCTTCGGACCACTTTTTACCTGATCTTGGTTAGAAATAACCCAGGGCGCGAGCCCCTTCCGCCGCACTGTCGGTGCAGTAGTAGTAATCCTCATGATTTTCTCTGGTGTAAGTAGGTGGTTTTGATTTTAGGGCGTGCGTTTTACTATGACAATTACAAGCTGTTATACATTGGTGAGCGGATCTAGTTGTATGTTACGAGGAGTATAACAAGCAATTAGCTCTACTGTTTGGTCTAGGACTGAAGCGGGCAAACCGGCTGGCACATAGGCGGCTGTAATATCTATACCATTAACAGGACATATCCAGTCTAGCTTGAGCCCCTCGCTACCCGGCTGTTCGTTTAATACTTCTACAACTGTTTGGCGTAGGCGGCAACGTTCATCATCTCTTGCTGCAAAAGATTCTTCAGTGGGATCGAGCATAACAAAATGGGCACCGTCTCTTATGCCCATAACACTGACGTCATGAACGGTGAATTCGCTAGGCATGGCTGCTGAAGGTACGTTTCTTTTAGCACGATTCATAAAGTAATTAGAGCTAACGGGAGGCAATTTTTTAAAGGCCTTCAAATCCTTGGCGTGCAGCACTTTTAAGGCTGGATTTCTACGAGGCCGCTGTGGTGTGCGAATTTCTACTGCTGGATGCGGCTTTAGCAGCTCTACCTCTTGGTAGGCTTGGCCAATGCATTGTGCTGACACGCGACGAATTAAAGATACACGAGCCAAAGATGAATCGTTGAATTGCGACTCTGAAGTCAGAGTTTCATACATTTCTGCAGGGCTGCCTACGCGCATAATACGCACAGTATACTATATATCTGGAAATTGTAAAGTATAAGAACGCTTTGGCCTAAAGACTAACAAAATCTCAAACAAACTATTAATAGCGGCACGCTATGAGATTAGCATTCTCTGTCTCGCTCAATTGCGCCGTCTTTAACACGTATTTCGCGACATTGTCCGTTAATAGAGATTCTGTAACGTAGCTCATCATCTTCTTGCTGGCTGTCTATGAGAGTAGCGCCCGGATAGCGGTCTATCACACTAGGCGGAAGGCTAGACAGTGGCGGAGTGGTACTGCCTGGTGCTTCTGAGGGTGCAGAGCCAGGCGAACCAAGTGTGCCGATCTTTAAGGTTTGTAGCTGCGCGCGTGCCGCAGCGGAGTGCGTACCACCAGTACCACCTTGCGTTTGAAAGGCAGTATTCGCGTCCTTGCCACACTGTGCAGCTAAAATATCAACTCCACCAGGATGAGAAGCTATAAAATTAGTGACGTTATAAACATCATTAGCAATAATCACCCAGCAGTCACTGCGCGAGTTGTGTCTAGCAATCTCTTCAACTGTCAAGGCAGTCTGTGAGCTATTACCCCAGCAGGTTGGTTGCCTGAGGACTGGCCAGGGTCGTTGTTTGCCCAGTTGGCTATAAAGATACTGGTAACCGTAATTACGAAGATAGCTATTGCTACGGCTACGGCAATCTTGATTTTCATGTTCATAGCATAGACTTAAGCACCTGTGCCGCGCAATCTTTGCCTGTAAGTAATTAGCGAACGATCAGCTAGAATAGTAACTAATGACCAAATTCCATAAAGACATGGCCGCGTATTTAATACTCGCTGCATATCTAGCTGTACCGGTTGTGCTGTGGCGGGCGTCTGTCGGATCTACAGCTTGGGCCGATAGTGCAAGCGTGCTAAGGTCAATCGGCCAGGTCAGCGGCCTGTTGGGCGCCAGTATGTTTTCGCTTAATTTTGTATTAGCCGCCCGCTTACGTTGGCTGGAGGATCTGATGAGCGGACTACCCAGAATGTATGTCGCACATCATGTGTTTGGCGGGCTGGCCTTAATCTTACTACTGATTCACCCCCTGTTTCTTGGGTTGCAATATCTGCCTGTTTCGTTGTCTCTTGCCGCCAGCTTTTTTACACCTAACTTAAATGACACGCCAAAATTACTTGGTGTTCTAGCTCTGGGTGTATTGATTGTGTTGCTCTTCATAACTTTTTTTATACGAATCGCGTACCACAAATGGAAATCTACGCACCAGTGGTTGGGGCTGTCGTTGTTATTTGCTAGTCTGCACGTGTATTTGATACCAGGACATTTGTCATCAGCCCCAGGACTACGTGCATATATGGTAATGATTATTATTGTGGGTCTCGTGGCGTTTTTGTATAGGGTATTGTTCGGGAGGTGGCTAGTGCGCCGATCGCTTTACAAGGTTGTGGGCGTAAATGCCCACGGCGAAAACGGTACGGAAGTTACACTGACGCCAATTAAAAAGTCTGTCAAATACCAGGCCGGACAGTTTTTTTTCGTCCGCGTGCATAATTCTACTGGCGTCACGCGTGAACCACATCCGTTTTCTTTTACTAGCCCACCAGCCACGCGCAACATTTCATTTGCCGCAAAACCCTTAGGCGATTACACCAATGCACTCAAATCACTTGAGCTTAATTCTGTAGTTGACATAGAAGGTTCGTACGGACGATTTATATTTGCGAATGGCGGAGATAAACAAGTATGGATAGCTGGTGGCATAGGCATAACACCTTTTATGAGCCGGGTTAGAGAGCTTGAAGCTAGCGGGTCGGAAGAGGTGATTCTGTACTACACGGTGCGAGACAAAAAGGACGCTTTGTTTGTAGGTGAGCTGAAAGCTTTAGCCAGTAAAACTGATCGTTTTACGCTGCGGATTTGGGAAAGCAACACAGAGGGAAGGTTTACGGTTAAAAATATTGACGAATTAAAGCCGGACACCAGCCGTACTTACTTCATATGTGGCCCGCCACAAATGCTAATTAGTATCAAGCAAGATCTAAAAAGAGCAGGCGTTAAGCGTGGCTCAATCTATGCTGAAGAGTTTAAGCTTTATTAATCAGCCTGTACCTAATAGATATATTGGAAATTACTCGCAGCTACCGTGCGTGATGAAATAACTCCGCGCCCACGGAAGTTCATCTCGCTAACCGTGACGGCTTCGCCATTAATTGATTCTACATAAACTACATGCATGCCCTGCTGGCCGATTGCACCAACTCGTGGCGCAGAGCCTGTAGGGACACCTTGTGCTCGAGCCCTAGAAACCCAAGTATTGGCGTTCCCGAGGTTGTTGGGCAGGTCGGGTCGGCGGCTTTTAGCATACCAAGTACAATATCCGGCCGTGTATCTATTACCGGAACTTGGTGCTCGCGCCTGAATAGTTTGTTCAGCCTTGCTCTTAGCTTCATAACTTTTTGTGGCTGTTGTAGTTTTTTGCCCATACTGTTCGGTGGCCGGAAGATGAGTTGTTTCCGGAATTGGTCTTTCATTTAAGATCTCGTCTGGACCAGGGATGATCAGCTCGTCGCCCGGTGTAATTAGGTCCGGGTGAGGAACAACCTCGTTTTTATCAAACAAACGCTTCCATGTGGTACCGTGAGCTGCGGCAATTTTGCTCAAAGAATCATTTTTTGCCACGCGATAAATTTGCACCTCAGGTTGCTTTGCTGTTGTCTCGTTTGTAGCTGTTTCTATTTGTTCTATTGGTGCAAAAACGGCTGCACGGGCAAGACTAGCCCCTTGTTTACTGTCAGATTGTATGAGTCCGAGCGTTTCTGCGCTGGCTTTAGGGCTGGCCGTAGTCATAATAATCATGACAAGCAAGCCCACTAACGCGGTTTTACGCATTGTATTTAGTCCCTCCTAAAGTTACTAAGCTCAAGAAGCTATACGCATATCATGTTGCGCGTCCGGCATGCCGGGCTTTTGTAATACGCAACACATCACCTGGGCTATTTATAAATCCGCGCCGATAAATGGCAGAACGGATTTATTGTTGCCCCCCGGATGTTTTGCGCAAAGCGCGCTTTGATTGTGCGTAATTGTCGCTTTGATGAGAGCAGGATAGATTTACTGTTTGTCCTGCATTTGTACCCCTCCACCTCATATGAAAAGATACAAGAACCTATCGTACAGGCATATATAATAATGTCAAGTCTATAGGTGTTAATATAGCTTATGGATATAGTCAAATTCAGGATCAAGTAGGCAAAAACGCACAAAAGTACTTGACAAAATGTTATATGTGTGATAGTGTTAAGACTAACAGACGTATTCTCTTGTTTTAGACATTAAAAAAAATCTTTGAAAAGCAGCAATAAGTTTCCCCTGGCTTTAAGAGACAGGGCGTTTACAAACTCAATATATTGGCAAAATGAAGCCGAGTTGTAAATCGTATAAAAACACCGTTTGTTAAAGTGCAGCCCCTTGTGGGCTGCATTTTTTGTTTGATCATTTTTTTATTATGTCTCGCCAACCGACTATTTACGCATAAGTAAGAAATTAATTAAAATCAAAGCAATTCTGATGATAATTAACAGGGACATAAAAACTTTGGAAAATTACCCAGACGGCCTATTAACCACATCTTTAGGCAGGTGACCAAATCCTACTGGTCGTCCTGGGTCAATAAGTTAATAAGACCAAGCAACAAATAAGTTGCCTTGGCAATAATATGGCGTTACACTAAGATAAAAATCGAGGTTTATTTGAATATGACTTATAGTGCCTTTCCGCCAAAGCATTCGGACTATGTTGAGTATGAAGAGCTTCGTAGACTTGAGGCAGAAAACCGTGAATTGATTGAAGAGCAGCTAGAACAGCAGTTTGAGCGTGATATTACTGAATTCCGCTCAGATGTTATGGCAAAATTATTTCGCCACGGTGCGCTAGAAAACAGCCAAGGTTGGGCCATGTTCCATACTGACTATTATTCTGGAGACGATGGGGATACGGCTGTATATGACACTGAATTAGTTAAAAATGTACTTATTTTATGTGAGACATCATTAACGCCAACTTGGCCCGGGTCAGGCACGTATATGCCACACATACGCATGTTCGTAAACGAGCTGTTGCCGTATCAAAAAGACAAAAATGATGAAGATGGGAAAAATGAAAACGCTAAAAAAGTTGCAGACACAGATGATAGTGAAAACGAGCTAAGTTACGCCTGGCTCACACAAGATGTGGTGGTAGACGAGAGCGGCGACTGCCAGCATTTCGTTGATGCGTTTATACCCGAAAAAGAAGACCTGCTCAAATCAAAGTCAGTCATATTTTTGGCGGATGGTGAGGGTGGCTATATGCTTTCAAAAAACTTTCAATCCTTTACTCCAATCGTAAAGTTGTCTCCGGATGACGAACCTGTAGTAAAGCCGACAGACATCGTTCCGCTTGGGGTCTACATGGATATTAGAGATAGAATGGATGCGCTGGCGGTGGCTCGTCAACTTTTGGCTGAAGTTATGGAGCTGGAGCCGGCTGATTTTCAGGGCAACAAGCAAGATAACTACTAATGGCCCCTACAGGAGCTGTAGTGATTTTATGATTTCTACAGCCTGTTTATAGGCATTTGTTTTGGCGTAATAATCAAGCGAAACCTTGTGCGTAGCCATATCGTCGGTTAGTTCGGGCGATGAATACCCGCCGGCGATAATGTAAGTTTGCGGCTCTTTGCCATAATTCGGGCCGAGCGTATCGTTTTGCTGCAAAGAATAATTACCGGCTATAAAAAAGTACGCAAAATGATCGGTTCGTGTTATCCCAAAATGAATCAAATTGGTTTCTGGTAGCTGGCCTACAGCAGGGTCATTATAAGCAAGCTTTTCTGACGGCTTAATGGCCACAGCATCACCAATATACTGGCTGTCAGGAGCTCTGGCTTGTTGGCGGATGTAGATTCGGAAGTTACCCGTAACCTCGCCCGTGTCGGTAGTCACATACTTAAAGCTCGGCGATTCAACTCGTAGACCGTTGTCGTTTTCTGTGACAACCCAGTGGCTGGGATATGTCAGTGAGATGCGGGGATGGCTTGCTTTAAATGTTTTTGTTTCTGTTGTCGTAGGAGTGTCATTTGTAGTTTGGTCAATAGTTGATGCGGGTGTACTTTGATCTTGGACCGCAGAACCTTGTTTAATAGTTGTAGCTTTGTTTTGATTGTAAAATTCCCAACCCCCATAAGCAACGAGAGCCAGCGTAAGTATAAACACTAGTGATAGAAAGATTTTTTTGTACGGCGCCCTTGGCCTTTTATTGGTTGGCCTCTGGGCGGGAGGATCGCCTTTTAGTGGCTCACCAGGGACCTCTAGTGGCCCCCCATAAAGATATTCGTCGTTGGATTTCATAGGACTTCTACAAATACTTTACCATAGCTCTGGATGAGTATATTGACAATGCTGAGGGCGGGGCTTCTAGTCGTACGTAGTCACTGTGAAGTGGCTAGTAATCGCACCAGTGATGGCAAGATTGCACCCAAGAAGGGGTCACGCAAAAGGCGCTTTTTGCGTTGTGTTTAATAAGCTTTTTGTTTTTTCATTGTGCACGAGTATGATTTAGTCTTCTCGCACATCATCCTCTTCTTTTATAGAAAATCCATATAAACTGGCACTAAAATTATCATCACTTTCTATTTCAACAAGCAGTTCCACCAACTTGTTGTGGGCTTGCGTTGCCCGCGCTGCTAGACGCGGCACAGGAGCATCTTGTACGGTTTTAATAGTTTTCCATGCAAGACGCAACAGTATACACGCCTGATTAAATGTATCTAGGTCCAAAGGAGCGCTTTGCAACGTTTCGGTTCGGTCATCTATATAATTTTCCAAGGGCGTGAGACTCTCTGCGTCCCCCCTCTCAATTAATTTTAGATAAACTGTTGTAGCCAGCTGTTGGTTATGTAGTAAACCGGCTACTGTTCGTTCGACGACAGGGTCGGCGATTGGGTAGATTTCATGACGATCTAAAGCGGCCGAAATCACAGCATCCATGATCTCTGGTCTGCCTGTTCCAAAATAAATCTCATAGGGGTATTCGTCTAGTCCGGCGATCATTCGTCCTCCACGCTTAACGCCCGGTGGAGCCTTAATAGCGCGCAAGGCATCTCTGTGGTGCTTAGTAGTTTTTTTTGCGCCTGCGTCGTTTGCAATTAACGCAGTTAAAAAGTGGCGACGCCTTAACTCGTTTCGGACATCACTCTCTATATGTAAGCACAGCCGTTCAACTCTTTCTTCCTCCCTGCTGATAACAAAATTCTCGATCTCGGCATCAATTATATTACTGCGTCCTTCTATCACAAGTCGCGAATTCAAACTTCGAATTCTAGCAGTTAATTGGGTAGCAGCATCTAGCTCAGATAAGTACAAGCTTGTCAGTTCTGCAGTAGTTGGTGAACAAAGCACAGCATTCTGAGCCGCTAATATGGGGGGTAATTGTCCGTCAATGAACGCCTCGAGGTCTAAATATTCCGGACTTGCATTCATAATAATGTCATTATTAAAGGCCCTGGGTTATTTGTCAAGTTAATTGTCTGGTGTTATGCCTGAATCGCAAAATGGCTATAATATATACTAGGAGGGAGAATGAAGAAAACCTTAACATTTATAGTAACAGGAATAATTTTGGTTGGTGGGTTTGTTGTGCTGGCTAAATTTTCAGGCAGCAGCCCCGTAGATCAGAGTAATGCCAAGGAAGAGGCGGATAGTAGTGTTATTAGTGAGACGAACCAAAGTAAATCTAATGACCACATACGCACCGCAATAAAGAAATCCACCACAGACAGGGTGGGTGCACAGAAAGCCAACGTTACAATAGGTGATTTTTACTTTGATCCTACAGTTATGAAGATTAGTGTTGGTACGACAGTCACTTGGACTAATAACGGTATGATCGGACACGACGTTAAAACAGATAAGAACAGCCCAATGCAAGGCCCTAGTAGCGACATATTGGATCGTGGCGAATCCTACAGCTACACATTTGATGAGCCGGGGCTATACCTGTACTATTGTTCGCCCCATCCGGTACAAATGCGCGCAGTTATTGAAGTTATTTAGTTGATAAAAATATTACCAAGGCTTATCCAGAAAAGTGTCTCTCTCTACCAAGAGGATCTAACCATAACAGTGCACAGAGGGCTAGCCAGAGAAGGGGCAAAAACACGGCGCGAACTGAACTGCCGGTAAGTAAAAGGTAATCGCTAAGCTGTTACTAGCCTGATACAACGTTAGGCCAGGGGGCAGTGCTGCAAAATATGATTATCACCACAGGGTAAGGTGTGATCAAACAACGCTTGCACGGGAGCACCGTGAATCTGCTAACATAAGTGTATGATGGGGCTGAAGACAGAAGGAAACAATACCACTGCAAGCAGCTATGCTCAGAAGACTACAGCGGATACGCTAGGCGGTTATTCAGCTCGCAAACTTTGCAGGTATATCGAGCGACGAAATAATGCAGGCTTGGGCTTACCACATCAATTGATGCATAGATCATGCAAATACACGAAAGCGACCAGTGGCTTATGATACTAAACCCCGCCAATGACGCCGTGCGTAGAGTGCGAAACTTCCAGCTTTTTAAGTCATCTCACGAGCTAACGGCTGATGATGTCCTCCCGGCTCGCGCATACATTAAGCAGTATTGGGGTAAGCTGCAGCGTTATTGCCCCAATGACGAGGATAGCCTTATAGGCTTACCCAAACCTTATCTTGTGCCTTCTTATGAAGTAGGTACTGAATTTGACTACAACGAGATGTACTACTGGGATAGCTACTTTATGGTTCAGGGTATTATGGACGAAGAGCACAAAGACCTAGTGCTTGGTATGCTCGAAAACATTATTTTCTTGTTCAAAAGGTACAAAATTATTCCAAATGCTTCGCGGACATTTCTGATGGGGAGAAGTCAGCCACCACTTCTTACCACATTTATTTGGGAGGCTTATGAAAAATACAACATGAGTCTGGAGTGGTTGCAGGGGTGTATGACAGTCGCTCAACAAGAATATGAAATTGTGTGGATGGGCACCACTAAACCGAATGCTCGCAAAGTTCACAGAGACCTTAGCCGCTTTTACGACATTAATTACCAACACAATTTGGCAGAAGCAGAAAGTGGCTGGGATATGACCCCGCGCTTTAACCACAAATGTCTCAACTATCTTCCGGTGGACCTAAATGCAATGCTGTATAAATACGAAACCGACTTTGCGCGTTATTATCGCCTACTAAATGATCGTAGACAGACGGCTTATTGGGAGGTCGCAGCAGCAGAACGCAATAAGACTATGAACGAGCTTATGTGGAGTGAATTAAGAGATCTTTACTATGACTATAATTACGAAAAAGGAAAACGCGGCAACGTGTCATCGCTCGCAAGCTATTTCCCAATGTGGGCGGGGATGGTAGATAACAAAAGGGCTAAAGAACTAGTAAAGTCACTTCGGCGTTTTGAGAACCGCGGAGGCCTGGCAACGACCGATGTTCAACCCTTAAACCAATACGTCCGAGGTACTATACCTACGCAGTGGGCATATCCAAATGGTTGGGCGCCGTTGCATCTCATAGTTGTCAAAGGCCTACAACGATACGGGTATCACGAAGACGCGCGCCGAATAGCGTTTAAATGGATCAGGACTAACCTTAACTGGTTCAACAGCCACGGTGTGTTCCTGGAAAAATACAATGTAGTGCAGCCTGATAAGCCGCCCGCAAAAGGCTTATATCCAACACAAACCGGATTTGGCTGGACAAATGCTGTCTTTGAACGCTTCTGCCAAGAATATGTTGATGGAAAAGAGTGAAACAGTGCTGCCATGTGCGGACAAATTAGTGTTTGATACTAAGCTCCAGGCGCAGGGCTCGGCGGCTACACTTAAATGGCGACGCGGTGTGAAACTAAAAGCCTATCATTGTAAGCACTGCGGCTTATGGCATTTATCGTCAACATAGGTTTATAATCAAAACAAATTAACGGGCGGAAGAAGCGAGACAATAGCTTGTGACAACAACTGACCGACAGATAGCTTCGCAAATTTATGTAGCCTTTGATTGTGAAAGTATATATAGCGCCGAGGCGCGGTCCTTACTAGGCCAACTACATGGTACCGGTGCAGGATGCAAGATTGGGCAAACTATTGCAGCTAAGACTGGTTGGCCTGCGCCAATAAATGAAGCACAGATTCATGAGTTCGACGTCTTCGCTGACGCTAAACTACACGAAATTAATAACACTGTTCATGACCTTGGTAGGGTGATACTTTCATGTCAGCCAGATTTTATTAATATTTTTGCCGACAGTTCAATTGTTGCTTTAGAAGCCCTACTTGATTTAAGAGATGAAGTCTCGCCTGAGACAAAGGTCTTAGGGGTTACATTATTAACTGATAAGACTGATGATGAAGTGTTAAGCGATTACGGGCGTCCTCGAAATGAACAGGTTCTCTGTTTTGCGAATAAAGTTCTAGAGGTTGGTCTGGACGGTGTGATATGTTCGCCACAAGACTTACGTATGCTCGCCAAGTACTCGGATTTTGATAATGTTGAGAAGGTGACGCCTGGCATCAGGCCTGCTTGGTCTATGCCTAACGATCAGCAGAATTACGCGACTCCCACTGAGGCAATTGAATGGGGCGCGAGTAGAATTGTAGTGGGCCGCCCGATTACTGAGCAATTTGGACTAATAGGTGGCTTGACACCACGGGACGCATTCTGGGCAGTATTTGAAGAAGTAAAAAGGGCGCGAGCTGCATAATATGGATACGGCAAATCTTAAAGAACTTGAAGACGAAATACTTCAGCATCCCGGCGTTTTTGACCCAGAGGGGGTGCATCACGAGTTTGCCGACGGTATGCACGGGCAAAAGATAAATATAGACGCAATCCCAAAGGAAGGTTCTTTGTACGCTGAACTTGTAAATGCGGGTATAGAGTTTATTTATGATCATTATGGCCCTAAGGGTCTGCCAGTAGCACTGATTGGAACCGCCAACGGAGCAAACCGGTTCGCAATATCCATGGCGCTTGGTATCCCCAAGATATCTGGGCTTCGGTCTGAAAAATATCCAACCGATAAGAAAAAAGTGCGCCTTAATTCTATTGCTCGCTCAATGATGAGCACGTTGAGGTCTGGGCTAGTTTTGGTCATAGACGATATTGGTACAAAGGGTAGTATGTCGGTGCAAGTGGCCCATGAAGCCGAATTAGCCGGGGCCGGAAGAGTGGAAGTAATGTATCTCATGCAGCGCCGTCCTCGTCTTGAGCACTTAGACGAGGCTGATATAGCTTATTCGGCTATCATGCATCGATATTTAGATACGTATTCGGCCGAAGAATGTCAAACAAACCCTAATGGTTTTTGCGCGCGCAGTTGGGAACTTATCAAACATGGAAAGTAGCGAACTGTAGATGCGAAGCAAAGTGCGGGATTGTTGGTTGATGAGATACGGTAATTTCCAGAACTGAACGAGACGGGTTGATTAGGCTTGTCAGTAGTCATGCAGAAAATTGTAAAAAGCAGGCGCGTGTTTTTTTAAAGAGATTAGCGGAATTTTTACATAATATAGATCGCCAGGATCTTAGAGAATCACTCTGAACCTGATGGTTTTAAACAACACTTTTGTAATTACGTTATAATTTATTAACGGACAGAAGGAAATATGGCATACAAAACTGGCAACCCGGCACTCAGCAAAAAAACTTTTGAGGGATTAGAAGCGGACGCCGATCCGATGACACTAAATGGTGCGGTCAACAAGTCACTGACGGCGTTGATGTTATGTGTTGCGAGCGCAATCTTTGGCTGGAATGCCGGCGAGAATTTTATGTTGCTTGCCCTAGCAGCACCGATTGTAGGGTTTTTGGTTGCAATTGTTACGATCTTTAAAAAGCAATGGGCACCTGTTACTACACCAATTTATGTTGTGCTGGAAGGATTTTTCTTAGGTGTTGTTTCGCGTCTTTTTGAAGCGGAATACGGCGGTATTGTAATGACCGCGGTGGCGCTTACCTTTGGTATATTTTTCTGCATGCTTGTTATTTATAAAAGCGGACTAATCAAAGTTACCGAAAACTTTAAGCTGGCGGTTACGGCTGCAACTGGCGGGATTGCTCTTTACTACATCGTGAACCTGTTGGTCGGGATATTTACCGGCAACAGCTTGCCACTAATCTGGGATAGTGGTACTGGCGGTATTATATTTTCTGTATTTGTGATTGGGATAGCGGCCTTGAACCTTGTCATGGACTTTGACTTTATTGAACAAGGCGCTGAAGCCAAGGCCCCCAAATATATGGAATGGTACAGCGCGTTCGGGCTTATGGTGACGCTTGTTTGGTTATATCTGGAGATCTTACGACTATTGGCCAAAGGGCGTAACTAGCTGGCCAATAGTTCACGTAGCAAGCCTGTTATACTAAGAACTCTATGAATTACTATGTCACCACTTCTATTCCCTATGTTAACGGCGAGCCACATATTGGTTTTGGTATGGAGCTTTTGCACGGTGACGTTATGGCCCGCTATGCCCGCCAACAAGGAAAGTCCGTTATTTTTAGCACGGGTACTGACGAACATGGTGGTAAAGTTGCCGAAAAGGCCGCCGAACAAGGCAAGACCCCCAAACAATTCAGTGACGAAATCAGCAAACAATTCAGTGATGTAGCCAAGCTGCTTAATATCAGCAATGACCGATTTATCAGAACAACTGACCCTGGCCATGAACAGCGTGCCGGCCTAATCTGGAAAGCGCTAGAAAAAGATATCTATAAAGACAAATACAGCGGTTTGTACTGCACTGGCTGCGAAGCGTTTGTAACTGAAGCCGCGGCAAAAGAAAACAAAGGTATATGCCCTCACCACAACAAACCATATGAAAAAATTGAGGAAGAGAACTACTTCTTTAAGCTTAGTAAATATACACAGCCGATCCAGCGAGCATTAGTGAGTGGTACGTTTCGTGTACTTCCAAATACGCGCAAACACGAAATTGACCAAGTTTTAAAAAGTGGCCTAGACGACATTAGTATCTCACGCCCAAAAGAGAAAATTAACTGGGGCATACCTGTGCCGGGCGATGAAAATCAGGTTATGTATGTTTGGTTTGAGGCGCTAATGAACTATATAACTGTGCTTGGTTATCCTGAGCACAAAGACTTTAAAGGTTATTGGCCGGCTAATGTGCAGGTTATAGGCAAAGACATTTTGCGTTTTCATGCCGCAATTTGGCCTGGCATGTTACTGGCGCTTGGTTTGCCTCTACCTAAAGATCTGTTTGTGCATGGTTTTATAACCGTTGAAGGCCAAAAGATGAGCAAGAGCCTGGGCAACGTAATTCACCCTAAAGAAATAATTGATGAGTATGGCGCGGATGCATTTAGATATTATTTTTTGCGACACGTACCTAGTTACGATGATGGAGATTTCAGCTGGGCCAAGCTGCACAGTGCCTATAATAATGAGCTCGGCAATGAGCTCGGCAATGCCGTACAGCGCACAGTAGCTATGATTAAGCAGTACCAGAACGGTCTTATAGGTGATATCCCACCCGCGGAACACGACACCGCTCAATATCGTGTAGCGTTAGAAGATTATCGATTTGATCAAGCTTTGAACGAGGTATGGGAGCAAGTCCGTGGCCTTAACCAATACATTGATGAGGAAAAGCCCTGGAAAATACATAAAGACGATGACGCCGACCATTTGCGAGAAGTTTTAGCGTATCAGGTTAGCTGCTTGCTTGAAATCGCTCAGCTCTTAGAGCCTCTACTCCCCGAGACAGCTAGTAAAATACGCCATATCTTTGAAGACGGGATCGTACGCCCAACAGAAACTAGCCTGTTCCCCCGCAAGGAGACGGCTCCGACTACAGAAAATGCTTGAGCTGACCGACACGCATTGTCATATACACGAGGCTGACGCTGGACTGCTAGGCAACAACCCAATCAGTGCTGTCTGGCAAAAAGACCCGGGGGTGGACACCGACACTATGATCCGGGAGGGGTTAGAGTATGGCGTGAAGAACCTAATTTGTGTAGGGACAAGCCTGGAAGACAGCGAAACAGCTGTAAATTTTGTGCAGACTAGACAAAATTCGTGGGCTAGCGTTGGGGTTCATCCTCACGAAGCAAAAGATTATGTGAACTCTCCTAACAAATTGCAAAAGATTCGCAATTTGTTAGAGAAACATAAGGTTGTTGCTATTGGTGAATGCGGGCTTGATTTTCATTACAGCCATTCGTCCCCAACAGATCAGAAAAGACTATTGCGTTTTCAGTTGGAGCTAGCACAAGAGCACGATTTGCCACTAATTTTTCATATTCGGGAGGCATTTGAAGATTTTTGGCCTATATTTGACGAATATAGGGGGATTAAAGGAGTTGTGCACAGTTTTAGCAGTGTGCGTAGTGATCTTGAGCAAATCCTTTCACGTGGCCTGTATGTAGGGCTAAACGGCATTATGACGTTTACAAAAGATA
The DNA here is from genome assembly GCA_029260875.1 of Candidatus Saccharimonadota bacterium. Classification (GTDB taxonomy): domain Bacteria; phylum Patescibacteriota; class Saccharimonadia; order Saccharimonadales; family OFTM59; genus OFTM59. The sequence continues at coordinate 64,405 of JAJDCL010000013.1, read as the reverse complement.
ATAGGCACCTAGATGCGGCAAAAGCCGTGCCGCTAAACAATTTACTTCTTGAAACTGACGCTCCCTTCTTGACACCAGCACCTTACCGTGGTACAATCTGTCAGCCAAAACATGTGAGAGTGACCGCAGAATTTCTGAGCCGACTCCGAGGGGAACCCTTGAGCAAGTTGGCCGCTGTCACGACCACGAATGCAAAGGAACTATTTAAACTAACATGAGCGCTAAGATTTATAACTTTCCAACCCCTGAGCAACAGCTTGGAGTTTTTGACGGGATTAGAGAACGCCCTAGTTTGCTAGACGTAGCCGTAGGGTATGTTCAGCATGTTCAGCAACAAGAGCACACAAATACACCTTTGACCGCAGTTTCTAATCATGGAGGACCATTAGCTGATCCTGCACTAGCGGTACCTGAAGAGGTCCGAGCGAATGTCCCTAGCTTGACTGATTACCGGAATCGTGCGAACGACGAGGCCCGGTCGGCAGCCGATTCACTGGATCATATGAGTAACGAACTGAGGATGGCGGGCTGATGTTACGCAAGCTAATTGATAATATTGTAGCTCAAAAGCAGGCTGAACGCCGAGCCGACCTTTATCGCAAACTACTAAGGCACGAGGCCAGGATAGGCGGGCAGCTGTTTGGGCCTGTTCGTCCCGGCGGGCGCCGTGAGTTCTTCTGTCTTGACGAGCATACATGGGTCTGGCATGAAGAGTGGATTGACCAAAACGGCCAACGCCAAATCAAAACTACTCGCTATGATGTGAGGCCTGACGTTATTTTGAAGTCACAAAACGGACAATATCAAAAAGTTACCGGCCAAGAATTGGACCGATTAGTTGACGCGACCCAGCTTTACCGCGATCGTGTTAAATCTGAACTTTACGCTGCAATCGCTTAACTTATAGTAATCTAACAGCATGAACCGGAAGACTACATACCTTGACTATGCTGCAGCTACGCCATTAGACCAAGATGTTCTTGCTGCTATGAAGCCGTACTGGATGGATCAATTTTATAATCCATCAGCTTCGTATCTTTCCGCTAAAGCCGTGTCTAAAGATCTGGAAAAAGCAAGAGCACGGATAGCTTATTGGCTGGGTGCCCGTCCTAGTGAAATTATATTTACAGCTGGCGGAACTGAAGCTAATAACTTAGCCATTGCCGGTATTATGGAAAATTACCCCGAGGCGAATCTCGTAATCAGTGCTATAGAACATGATTCAATTTTAAAACCTGCAAAGCGCTACGATAACCGTGTTGTCGCGGTCCAGCCGGACGGGAGAATTGACTTTACATCACTGGCAAGAGCTATTGATGATAAAACGGTTTTAGTAAGTATTATGTACGCCAACAACGAGATAGGTACGATAGAGCCCCTGCGTCGGATCGCAAAAGTATTAGAAGAAATTAAGAAGGACCGCCAAAAACGGGGCATAAAACTGCCTTTATATTTTCACACGGATGCAGCACAGGCGGGAAATTATCTGGACTTGCACGTCTCACGGCTCGGCGTTGACATGATGACATTGAACGGTGGCAAAATATACGGACCAAAACAGAGCGGCGCCTTATTTGTTAAGGCGGGGGTTTCTTTAATGCCCTTGATAGTTGGTGGTGGGCAAGAAAACGGTCGGCGCAGTGGCACCGAGAACGTTATGGGTATTATCGGCCTAAGCGTTGCGCTTAATAAGGCCCAGACTATACGCCCAGAGGAGTCGTGGCGCACGCAAGAACTACGAGATGAATTTATTGCATTGCTGTCTGAAAAATTTCCGGGCACCATTATTAACGGGTCGCTTAAATGGCGACTACCGAATAACGTGCATGTAACTTTTGCCGAGCAGGACAACGAGCAGCTGATGATGAGGCTTGATGAAGCGGGTATTCAATGTGCTGTAGGCTCGGCTTGTAGTGCAAGCAGCGAAAAGCCCTCGCACGTACTGTCAGCAGTGGGGCTCAGCGAAGAAGCAGCTAGGTCCTCTCTGCGTTTTACGTTTGGGCGGAATACGACCGTCTCTGATATTCAAAATCTCACCAGAGAGCTAGCAAAATTGATTAGCTAAACAGACAGGGCTATAATGATTATGGTTTAATCAAACAAAACCATAATGACAAAAATCAAACAACTTTTTCCTATGTATCGGCTGCTAGCGCTGACTGCGTTAGTGTTCTTGATTATGGCTAGCGCGACTGGGATCTTGCGGGCTCAAGCAGTAACACAGGGCTATAGCGCGGAGAACAGCTTACAGCGCGGGATGCTTGTACGAATTAGCGAGTCAAGCACGACCAAGGTTGAGGCGGCGGGGGCGGACGACTCCAGTCGGTTGCACGGTGTAGTCGTAGACGCTAATGACGCGCCCGTAACTTTGTCAGCAGAAGGTCAGAAGGTTTTTGTTGCAACATCAGGCCGGTACGACGTGCTTGTGAGCAACCAGAACGGTCCTGTCAGGCCAGGCGATTACATATCGGTCTCCGCTTTGGACGGGATAGGTATGCGCGTAGATGATAAGCTGCCGTTTGTTATTGGCAAGGCCCTAGAGTTTTTTGACGGACAAAACAGTGTGGTAAGTTCAAAGCAAGTAGGGGATAGGACGATTACTGTAGGTCGTATACAAGCAGATATACAAGTGGCCCGTAACCCAATACAAAAATCTGTTTCTAACTTACCAGATTTTTTGATTCGTGCAGCTCAAGATATAGCCGGTAAGCCAGTTGAGGCTCCGCGAATTTACTTGGGCTTGGCGATCTTTTTTATTAGCACAGCTATTGCGGCCAGCCTACTATTTGGAGGCGTAAAGGCAGGGATTACATCTGTTGGACGCAATCCGTTAAGCAAAAAGTCAATCATCCAGGGCATGTTGCAAATAGTGATTGTTGGGTTAACTATTTTCGTAAGTGGCATATTTGGGGTATATTTACTATTAAAGCTATAAATTTTTACAAGGTGGGCACCTAGGTGAATAGTTGGGCACTCGCACTAATACTCGGAAGCTTGGCGTCAACAACGCTAGCATTTTTGTGGGTAGTATCGCGTCTAAGCGGTACTGGACGTAAAAAGAGTAAACACAAAAACGCCAAGGACGTCATGACAGACCGGGCTGAGGAGGATGTTGAGCACATTTTCAATAACGAGTTTCGTGAGGAGCTGAGAAACCGTGGCCGACTGCACTTTGAGAAAATTATTGGTGAAAACGCAATGTTTTTGCAGCAAGACCTCAGGCTAACTACATCTCAGCTTAATGAATATATGAAAGCAGAGATTACCCGAACCCTGCAGGAAGAATTTGCCAAGTATGAAGAATCTATAACAGACGCCAAACAGCTTGCGATTGACTCCATATCTAAAACACAAGAAGCAATAGAGCAACAGCGCCAAGTCATGATTCAGCAGATAAAGCTTGAAGCTGACAAGGAACGGGCGCTGTTGATCAAGCGGTTTGAGGACAATATGGCAGATATTATTAATCATTACGTCCTAGCAGCTATAGGCGACCAGATTGATATGAACGATCAGCTGGAATTTATTCTAAATGACCTTAAGGCCAACAAAGATGCGATTATTGCGGATATATCAGGCGGGGTTTAAGGTTATGAATCGGTCCTTTGTTTTTACACGCGCACTTAACAGGCGCGAGGCGTAAGGGGGTTGTTATGCACGAACAAACGCAAACACGACCAAATCTGCAGCTGCCGCTAAGTATAGTCGGGCGCATGGATGTCGCTCGGCTTCTTCGTGAGCTTGATGCGCTGAATAATTTTTTAGAGGCAGCAGTCTTGCGTGAGCCAGACAAAAAGCCCAAACTGCCTAAAACTAGCCGATTGCTAGATGAGATGCTGCAGCAAAATAAACTCGATGGACTGCTTAAAAGCGACAGGCGTGAGATGTGTGATTTTCTTGAAAAAGTCAGGACCAATGCGCCAGTAATACATATAAGCTTTAGTTCCGATCCGTCGCCGTTATTTTTACAGAAACTGATCGCTTGGCTCAGGGATAACATTAGTCATTTAGTTTTACTACAAGTTGGGTTGCAGCCGACAATCGGTGCGGGCTGCATAGTAAGAACCACAAATAAGCAGTTTGATTTCAGTCTGCGCCAGAGATTTTCTGAGGGGAAGAACATACTAATAGACAAGCTGGCCACACTCAAAGATCGCACCCCCGTGCCTACCCAGGCTGTAGCTACGAGAGCCTTGCAGCCGGAAATTAGCGATAAGCCAATAACCACCCCGCTATCCGCGCAGCCCGTTGTGCCAATAATCTCTACAGAGCCATCACAGAGAAAGGTCGAGCAATGAGTTCAGGCAATCAACACTTTGACCGATTGGTAGAAACCGGGCACCCAGTAGGAGAAGTAATAGCGGTCGATAAATTTTTGGTCAGGGTACAGGGCCTGCAGCCGTGCGCCATACACGCGCTTATTATGTTTGAAGACGGCAGCAAGGGTTTTGTTCACCAGGTGCTGAGCGACCATGTGGTGGTTTTGCACCTAGGTACCGTCCCCGTTTCTGTTGGTATTGTAGCAGTCGTGCAACATCAGGAGCTGGTATGTAAGGTGGGCAAGGATTTCATAGGGCGTGTCGTGTCTGTAACCGGCGAACCACTTGATGGCAAGGGTCCCATAGCTGCCGATACAACATGGCCTGTGTTTAACACGGCGCCACCACTGTATCAGCGCAAACTGCTTGATACCCAACTAGAAAGTGGCGTGCTTGCGATAGACGCGTTATTTCCGATAGTCCGGGGTCAACGCATGGCTTTGCTAGGGGATAGCAAATCTGGTAAAAGTACGCTTGTAACCCAGCTGACCATTAATCAAAAGAATACCGATCAAATAGTAGTTTATGCCTTAATAGCCAAGCGACGCAGTGACGTGGACATGTTGCTGAGCCGCTTAGAAGAAAGCGGAGGGCTAGACAAAGCCATAGTAGTTGTTTCTACTATGTTTGAATCACTAATGGTAAGCTACCTAGCCCCCTACGTGGCGTGTGCTATGGCAGAGTATCTGTGGCAGGAACAAGACCAAGATACCATAATCATTTATGATGATTTAACTAGCCACGCCCATACGTATCGTGAGGTTGCCCTGCTGTCAGGTGTAAGTCCTGGGCGTGATTCGTACCCGGGGGACATGTTCTACGCTCACTCATCACTACTTGAACGTGCCGGCCGTTTAGAAAAAAACGGCAAACATCTTACAAGCATACCGCTGGTCAATGCTGTCGGGGGCGACATTACAGCGTACCTGCCGACCAATATAATGTCTATAACCGACGGGCAGTGGATCTTAGATATGGATACTTTTCGGAATGGTATCCGGCCAGCGCTTAGCATGGGCTTGTCCGTAACGCGCGTCGGAGGCTCGGGGCACACCAAAAGACAAAAATCCATAGCCGCTCAAACCCTAAAACTTTTAGCTGACTACCGTCAGGCAGAGGAATTCTCACATTTTGGATCAGAGCTGGCCATTGAATCCCGACACACCCTTGATGCAGGCAAGCGCATTTTTGAGCTACTTACCCAAAGTCCATCAGAAACATATTCTCTTATAGAGCAGCAACTTATGCTCGATATTATCCTAAACATTGAAAAAGATAGTGTGCTGGATGTGCCAAAGCTCAAAAATCAAGCCAGGGAAGCGGCCCAAAAAATAAAAGATGATAAAGATTATGAGAAGGTCCGTGATGATCTGAAAGAAAACTGCATCATCGTATTAAGGGGTGCAACAGAGCATGCTAAGCAAGACCCCTCAACTATAGATGTAAAAGAAAAGCAACCTCACCAAGGCAAGATTGAGGCAGAGAAATGAAACGCCCAAACGAGATAGAACGAGAAGAAAATGCTATGGGGACTTTGGTTGAGCTGACTAGTGTGTTTGAGGGTATCGCAAGCATGCGGATCGCTCAGATAAAAAACCAAGTATTAAAAGCAACCCAGTTTTTTGATGAGTTATGGGGGATTTATTCTCAGCTTAGGGTGGACACATCTTTCAGATTTGGTCGTAGCCAGGTTGAAGAGGATGAAATTGTTGAGAAGGAGCTGTACATAATTATTACTGCTGAAGGGGGCTTTAGTGGGGACATTGACCAAAAGCTCATCCATACCATGCTGCAATCTTATGATAAAGAAAAAAACGACATCATAGTTATAGGCCACCATGGCGCGGTGCAGCTTGCTCAGAGAGGCGTTTCTTACCAAAAGTATTTCAAATTGCCCGTCAAAGACCAGAACATAAACGTAACTCCGATAATCCGGTATGTGCAGATGTATCGATCTACAACCGTGTTTTATCAGGAATATGTTTCACTTATGGTGCAAGATGTCAGGCGTATCGCGCTCTCTGCGGCTGTGCAGGCAAAAGGCCAGCGCAGTGAATCGCCTGACGACATAATTACTGAGGCGAACTACATATTTGAGCCAAGTACCTACGACGTGGTTGATCACCTTGAACGTTCGATGTTGCACATTGCTGTCAGCCAGCTAATCCTTGACTCTAAGCTTGCCCAATATGCTTCGCGCTTTCGTGCTATGACGGCCTCCCACGAACGAGCTGATGAGGCTAAATCTGATTTACACCGTCTGTATAATAGAGCCAAACGCAACATAAAAGACGAGCGCCTGAAGGAAATTGTAAATGGTATCAAAAAAAGCAAATCAGGAGCCATAATATGAACCCCGGCAGCGTAGCGTCCATCAAGGATTTAATAGTACGTGTCCAGTTTGATTCCGACGTTCCAAATATTGGAGAAATTGTTGTAGCCGACAATGGTCATGATACTAAACTATTGGTTGACCACGTTGATCCCGGGGGCATGGCGGTTTGTTTAAACCTACAGTCCGACCGCAGAATCTTGAAAGGAATGCGCATTAAGCATAGCGGAAAAGGTATTGAGATACCGGTTGGAGCTGTGACTATTGGGCGGATTCTTGACGCTACGGGAGCTCCGCTGGACGGCAAACCGGCGATCTCCGGCCAGAACGTAACCTACAAAGACATTTTTAAACTTCCTCCACGTTCGACCGAATTCAAAATAGCAAAGCCAGAAATCTTAGAAACTGGTATTAAAGTCATCGATTTCTTTACCCCATTCGTTAAGGGCCGTAAAATTGGAATTGTTGGTGGTGCGGGTGTCGGCAAGACAGTGCTCACTATGGAGCTTATTAACAATATAGCCAAAAGCAAAAGTGGGCTTTCGTTTTTTGCTGGAATCGGTGAGCGTATTCGTGAAGGGCATGAGCTATGGGATACGTTGCGCGAGAACGGACTGCTTGAAAACACCTGCATGTTCTTTGGGCAGATGAATGAAAACCCTGTGCAGCGTTCATTAATAGGTGTCTCAGCCGTCGCTTCAGCAGAGTACTTCCGTGACGAACAAGGTAAAGATATACTTTTCTTTGCGGATAACATGTATCGTTATGTTCAGGCCAGAAACGAGCTGGCGACCATTCTGGACCAGATACCTAACGAAGGTGGATACGGGTCAACCATATTCTCAGACGTGAAGACGCTCCAGGATCGCTTAAGCTCTAATGCAAATGGTTCGATTACTTCAGTGCAGACTATATATGTCCCAGCTGACGACCTCTCTGACCCCGCGGTCCAGATGATTCAGCACGAACTAGACTCAATAATTGTGCTGTCTAGAAATGTAGCGGAGCAAGGGATCCGGCCCGCGGTTGATTTGCACAAGACCACTTCGTCACTACTTACACCAGACATAGTGGGTGACCGTCATTATGTGTTAAGCGTCCAGGTTCTAGCGCTACTACAAAAATACGAATCACTTAAAAACATTATTGCAATTATTGGAGAAAACGAACTTTCTCCTGCCGACCGTGCCGACTATGCCAAGGCCAAAAAACTTATTGTAAACTTCACGCAGAACATGAATGTCATGACCAAACATAATGGCACGGCGGGCGATTTCTTTACGCGCGAACAAACACTACAAAGCATCGAAGAGATTATTGCCTAATGCTTGAATCAACAAAGAGCGTGCCACCGGCTACTCCAAGATCAAGCGATCTAAGGGGTGGCAAAGATCGCATGCACGTAAAAGTCTATGCGCCGTTTAAGACCTATTACGATGGTGAAGCGCAAAGTATTTCTGCCTTAAATGAGACAGGACCTTTTGATATTTTGCCACGGCACCATAACTTTATGACTTTATTAAGTGAGTGCGACATTATCGTCCGCACTGATAAGGGTGATGAAAAAATCACCATTAACCGGGGTATTATGCATGTCAAAAAGGACAGAGTCATAGTTTTTCTGGACGTATAGTGTGTCGCTAGCCTGTTTTTAAACTAATCTATTACTATGTAGTCAAAAGCAAAAGAGACACCGGCGGGCGGAGGGGTTGATGTGCAAATACTAAAATTAGTACTGGAGCGGTTCACGTAATAACTCACCGTACCACCAGCAGAGCCAATAGGCGTAACCACCACATGAGGTGTATCCCTGAACGCCTGAGTGAAAGTAATAGTAGCGAAGCAACCTGCTGGCGGGCTACCACCAGTATTGACGCTCAGCGTCCCCGCCGTATCTGTTCCGCTTATGGAACTAGTGCCACCTGAGCCAAGTGCGCTACCATTTGTCCTGCTTGGCGTCTGCCCGCCTGCATCAATATGGCGGTTGAGCTGGAGGTCATCGTTGACTTGAAGGGTGCTGACGGTGATCTGTGGTGCGGTCACGGGACCACCAAAAACAGCGCTCCCGGCTACCGATAGCGCTCGTTGGACATTCAGCTGACCTTGAATGGAAGCGTTATTGGCCACCGTCAGATCATTAGCTGATATTTGACCTAAAGTGCTTGCACCAGAAACATTTAGCCCTGGCAAATTTAAATTAGACCCCACCTTAATCTCGCCCGCCACATCGAGATCGCCTCTGATTAAGGCTTGGCCACTGAAAATTGCATTAGACTCAATAGTTAGGGTTTGTTTAGGGTCGCCAACTTTTGCATCGCTGTTGCCCAGCTCTTGTAGCTCTTCCGCGGTCAATCGGGTAGCTGTAAGGTTGTCCTCATTGACCTGTTTTTTGTTCTGCTGCAAACTTATAAATACAACGGCTCCGGCTAGTACAACCACAAAGATGAATAATAGGAAATATATATTAACTCGTGTGATAAGTCTTTGCACGCGCTGATTAATTTTCTCGCTCTTCGGCTTATTGCTGGCCTGCTTGTTATCCTGCTGGACACCATCAGTACGCACTGTGTTAAAAGGTTGGTCTGAGCCTGTGCTGCTATCCTCAAGAGAATTTATATCTTTGTCTGCTGGTGCTGTTTCCATATTTGCTCTTTACTACTTACCCCATAATACATTGACAACCAAAAAACATAAACAGATTGCACAAAGCGCCAAGTTGGGAAATAATCTAAGGCAGGATGAATTATGCAAAACACGCAAGAACTATAGCTTTGCTTTTGATGATTAGTCTTTTAATGCCTGTCGGTGCCATCGCACAGTCTTCCTCAAGTAGCTATAGAGTTGAAGAGGCATACTTTGGCAGTGGTGGCGAAGTGAACCTAAACTCCGGTAGCTATAATGCTCAGGCAGCTCTTGGTAGTCTTGGTGTAGGGCTTTCGTCTAGCACGAACTACGATGTTGAAGCGGGTTTTTATACGCCTAATGCACCCTATCTAGAAATGTTCGTCAATAACACTGTAGTTGATCTAGGTTCATTGAGTAGCTCATCAACCGGAACTGGCGTTGGTGTGTTTTGGATTCGCACGTACTTATCAAGCACCTACTTAGTAAAGACCATGAGCCAGCCACCAACAAGCGAAAGCGGAGCTGTGTTAAATGCTAAATCAACCACAGACGTTTCTATGCCTGGGACAGAGGAATTTGGCATCAATTTAGTTGCTAACACTTCGCCGATAACTTTTGGCGCTGATCGGGTTAATGTGCCTAGTGATAGCTATGCCGATGGGCAAGCTTTTGGTGATGGCCCCGGTGGAGCGCGTGACTATGACGACTCCAATCAGTACGCTTACGGAGTGGGCGATACCATTGCCCGCTCTCAGGCTACAGTGGGCAGGCAGGCGGTCGGTCGTACAGACTATACAATCTCTTATATTGCGAATATCAACAACGTTACAGCAGCCGGGACTTATCGCATGGACCACGATCTTGTCGCGGTAGTAACCTACTAACTCCGAATTCGTTCCAACGGTTTTTTATACAACATATATGTTAAGCTAGGCTGGGGTATAAGCACAGTGTTTGAAGAACGTTATCAAATAGACCATCCTCCCAAACGACGGCACAAAGTCATGGCGCACAGCAGGTGGTTTTTGATGGGCGTATTAGTAGGTATGCCTGTTTTGCTGACGGTCTTAATGCTGACAACAGGCATATTTACAGAACCAGAAACCCCAGAGCCCGTATCAGATGTGCAAACAAGTATTCAGTCACCGTCAGTTGAAATCTTCCGAACAGCTTACTTTCAGTTTCAGGCAAACAAGGCTTGGCTAGTTGACGCAAAAGAGACAACCGCTAATAAATTTGTCTATAGATTGTTTAGGGGCCCTCTGATTGAACACGAGCTTAATATCTATATAAACCCGCCGATTCAACCAATAGACGTGTCCTACGTACAAGCCGTGAGGCCTAACGCAGATGGTACTCTTGAGCTTCTAAGCGGGATTAGCGATCACTGTAACAGCGCTCTGCCTGAGACAGAGAAGAAGCAGATACGATCCGTAGAACTTAACAACACCACCTTCATTTGCCGAGGCGATGGTAGCAGTTTTGATGTGATTGTCGGCCAGGTCGGTGGCGGTCCTTACATTGAACTAAAGCGACCCGACAACACACACGCCCGGTACATGATTGTATATAAAGACCTAACAGCAAATGGTAGTGGTCGCGAGCTCAAGGGCATCCTGGAATCTTTCCAAACACGCTGATTATTAAGTGTTTGCGAACCGGTCGTTACGCCTGACCGACGCAGGTTTTTAGAGTAACTCCTGTGGATATCGGCAACATAAACGTTTGCGCTTCACCCCAGTCTATGTTACAAACAGTATTGAAATAATTAAAAACAATTAAAAGGAAACAAAATGAGTAAGTTATGGTCTGGCCTTAGGTCTCAATCAGGAAGATTTGAAGCCCTCACATATGTATTTATGTTGTTGCTCTCTTTCTTCGTCCCATTACTTACCCCAAGCTTAGCGCATGCTGCGCCCACACTAACAGAACGGGAGCTGCAATCTACGACAGCCCGTCCAGGCCAGACTACAGACCTTACTTGGATCTTTGACACAACCGCCGATGTCGCAAACATAGATCACATTGAAATTGAATTTTGTGACACTCCGCTTGGTACTTGTACTACAGTCAACACCCCGACCATTGCTGCTTCAGTGACAGCTACGCTGACTAACTTCACCTCTAACGGCAATACGGCTAGCCGTCAGTCGGGCGACAACGGTGGCACCAATAACCAAATTTTAGTTGATAAAACAACCGCAGACGCTGGTGCCAGTAGAGACGAAGCAACCATTTCACTTGACCCAACAGATATCACAAACAACGCAACCGCAAACCGAAGCTACTACACGCGCATGCGTATATATAGTGACGCAGGCACTACATTAGTTTGGGAGGGCGTATTTGCTCAGAGCACGTCTCAAACCCTGACAGTTAATGCCCGCGTTCAGGAAAATCTAGTCTTCTGTGTTGGGTCTACAACCATTAATGACGCGACAACAACACCTGGTGCTGACTGTAGCTCCATTAGCGGAACAGTTGTAGATATTGGTAACGTGGAAAGTGGCTTTACGAACGTTTCGCCCGTAGCAACCAGCAATGGTGGAAGTAACGTAAACGGTATCGCTATGGTCAGAACAAACGCCTTAAATGGCGTCGTAATCTCATACAAGTCAATTTTGAACAACTCTAGTGGCACACTAAAAGTTGCCGGCGCAACATGTTCGGGCGTTGTGGTGACGGACCAATGTTTTAATGCTCAAGGCACCACCCCGGGGACGTTTACTGCTGGTACGGAAAAATTCGGTATGGTCGTGGCGGGGGTTAACTGCGTAAGCGCTACAGCCTATACGTGTAACTTCGGGACGGGAACGTATAACTTAGTTAGAAATGTGGACTACGATGGCGCTGCAGCCCCTAACAACACCTATGTTTCAGACATAAATATGGTTTCAGGGACAACTACTGGCCAATATGCGTGGGACGCAACTGCTGCAGCCGATACTATTGCCAGCTCTGCCAGCTCAGCAACAAAGGTGGTAGATGATGAAGCTTTAATTTTGAAGTTTGCTGCGACTGCTTCAGCTGCTACGCCAACAGGCTCGTATACAGTTCAAGCAGATTTTATAGCAACAGCAACTTTCTAGTAATATATAAGCATAATGGGTTAATCGAAGTACAACATTACTAATGCGAGGACTTCTTCATAAAATTAGCATCACTTTGCACAGCGTACAGACACTACTCGTCATAGTAGTGTCTGTTTTGTTAGTGCATCCTGCTGCCCTTGCGGCTACTCTGGATTCACGCTCTGTGAGCATATCAACCGCCATACCTGGCGCTGTATCCCAGCACAGTTTTGGTAGCACCATACCCAGTACCGCTGTAATTGGATCTATAATTTTTGAGTATTGCTCTAACAGCCCTCTTAATGAAAATCCATGCACTCCTCCGGTAGGGCTAGATGTTCTTGGCGCCCTACTGACCAGCCAGTCGGGGAACGTTGGCTTCACAATTAACCTATCTGCCTCAAGTGCCAACCAGCTTGTGTTGACGCGGTTACCATCACCTGGCCTGACCACATTCTCCACCTACGTATTCGATAACATCATCAACCCCTCGGATTCCGCATCTATATATGTTCGGGTTCGAACCTATAGCAGCACAGATGCAACGGGTCTATTTAACGATTATGGGAGTGTTGCTTTTGCTACAGTTGAATCACTGAACGTAGATGCTTTCGTCCCGCCTCACCTCACGTTTTGTAGCGGGATAACAGTTGCTTTGAACTGTACTGCCGCCAACGGTTTTTACATTGATCTGAATGAACTGAAACGATCTACTCCCAATACCGGCACTTCCCAATACTCTGGCTCAAGTAATGACCCAGGTGGATACAGCGTAAAAATACTGGGGAACACAATGACAGCAGGCAACAATACCATCCCTGCACTAATCAATCCTTCGCCCAGTCTGCCTGGGACGAGTCAGTTTGGGGTTAATTTAAGAGCGAACACCAACCCATCTGTCGGCGAGGAAGCTGTCGGCCCCGGCACAGCTGCCCCGAGCCCAAACTATAATGTGCCCAATAATTTCATGTTTCAGTCTGGCAGCAATCTGTCATCATCGAGTTTATCAACCGAATTTAACCTATTTACAATCTCTTACTTAGTGAATGTATCCGCCAATCAGGAGCCTGGCATTTATAGCGCTACCCTTACATTTATGGCTACAGCAGCATTTTGATTTTATGTATGCTCATTGTTCCTGTAAAATTAGGATAAATTACTGGGATTAACAAACGGAGGAGTTCTAGCATGAGTAAGGCAAAACAGTTACTGGTTATGCTGTTGGTGGTTACGTGCTCGGTTGCGGGGTTGACTACGTACATATCTGCACAGTCAGATGACGATAATACAGGTAGCGGCCTTAGTATTTCACCCACCCGCACAGAACTTAGTATCGAACGTGGCCAGGCCGATATTATTAAGATGAGCGTGCGCAATGTCACTAACGGAGACATTGTTGCGAAGGTATTTATTAATGACTTTGAGTCTGACGGTGAAACAGGCGAGCCTAGGCTGCTGCCTGAAAGCGAGATGAGTCGGGCTCCCAGTATAAGACCGTTTCTGGTTGGGGTTACAGACCTAGACCTGAAAAATGGCGAGAGACAAAATTTTGATATCCCGGTACAGATACCAGAGGATGCGGCTCCCGGTGCCTACTATGGGATTATTCGGTATGCAGCTATACCAGTAAATAACCGGGCCCTAGAATCAGGCGAGGTTTCCCTCACAGCGAGCGTAGGGACAATAGTAATGATTGAGGTGCCGGGCGAGATCCGTCAACAAGTGCAGGCAAAAGATGTGCTCTTTTATCGTAAAGATGTAGCTGGAACAATCTTCAGTGCTAAGCCAGAACAAATCGGTATCCGTATAGGCAATCAGGGCAACGGATTTATAAAGCCATTCGGGAGTGTCACTTTAGTGAACCCTCTAGGTAAACAAGTTCACGAATACGAACTTAACGACACCGACCCGCGCAGTAATATTTTGCCGTCAAGTACCAGAGTTTTTAAAAACCCCGTGCAAGGTGTCAGCGTGCCTGGGCGTTATGTGGCAACCGCAAGCGTTAGTTTTGGCAACGGTGGCGATATTCTGACTATACGTGGCGTATTTTGGTATTTGCCGTGGTGGTTTGTGCTTGCCGTCATCATTTTCATTGTCCTAATAGTGTTGATTATCATACGGGTTAGAAAGTTTGCTGCCGGATCTAGGTACAAGAAACTTCGTCGCTAAACCCTTATGTTAATATAATTGTAATATGCGCCACACCAGAACTATATTGGTACTAATTGCCATATGTCTTGCTGTAGGCGTGACAACCCCCATATCTTATGCTGCCGAGGAGAGTGGCTCTATAGGAATAGAGGGGCGTATTAGCAGCCCGCCTCCCTCTGTTGGAGCTACCATATCTGTCCCAAGTGACGGACAAAGTTTTACTGGTTTGCCCGTTACGGTTGCGGGTATTTGTCCTAACGGCTTGCTGGTAAAAGTTTTTAAAAATAATGTTTTTGCTGGCTCCACCCAGTGCAGCAACGGTAGTTTTTCTATCCAGATTGATCTTTTTAGTGGCCTAAACGAACTCGTGGTTCGTGTTTATGACGCCCTAGACCAGCCCGGCCCAGATTCTAATATTGTGAGAGTTACGTTTAATGATGGCCGGCCAGGGGCAACTTCTCGTGTGAGCCTAACCAGTAACTTTGCAAAACGAGGAGCAAATCCTGGGCAAACACTAGCCTGGCCGATTATTTTGAGTGGCGGGCAAGGCTCGTATGCTATAAGTGTGGATTGGGGTGACGGTACGCCCCAAGACTTAAGCAGTAGACCATTAGCTGGGCTTTTTGACATAGCGCATGTTTACAAAACCCCAGGAGTTTATAACATTATTGTTAAGGCGGTGGACGCCAATGGTGTTGTAGCGTATCTTCAGCTTGTTGGTGTAGGTAACGGACCTCTGAGCCAAGATAATGTTGATAACGGTACGGCCGGCGACGGAGAGGAGACTGTCAGGATACTTTGGCAGCCAGCCGCCATATTGATACCGCTCATTGTTATAACTTTTTGGCTTGGCAGAAGATACGAACTTAAGCTAATTCGCCAACGCCTAGAACAGGGCGAACGTCCTTTCTAGGCATTGTTCGCAGTCAGCGGTTTCTTATCTGTTAGAATAGGTGAGTTATGAAAAAGAACGTATATGTCGGGATGTCCGGTGGGGTTGATAGCTCTGTCGCTGCAGCTTTGCTAAAAGAGCAGGGTTATGCGGTCACGGGGGTGTATATGAAAAACTGGACAAAAGACATCCCCGGGTTTCCGTGTCCGTGGAAGGATGATTACCAGGACGCTAAGCGTGTCGCGGTTCAGCTGGGCATAGACCTACGAGTTTACGATTTTGAGACCGAATATAAACAAAAAGTAGTTGACTACATGATCCGGGAATATGAAGCCGGCAGAACGCCGAACCCAGATATTATGTGCAACCAAGAGATTAAGTTTAAACTTTTCCTCAACACTGCCATGGAGGACGGAGCCGACCTAATAGCAACTGGCCACTATGCTCGTACGAGCAATGGTCGATTGTTGACAGCCAAAAACACTGATAAAGATCAGACATATTTCTTGTACCGAGTCAGTGCAAAAGCTCTAGAAAAAACACTCTTTCCAATCGGCGAATATAATAGCAAACAAGAGGTTCGTGATCTTGCAAAAAAACTTAAACTTGCAACGGCCGAAAAGCATGACAGTCAGGGTATATGTTTTGTGGGAAAGGTTGGCATCAAAGATTTCCTTCAGCAGTATGTGTCAACAGATCCCGGTGTTGTTATGGACACCAGCGGCAAGATCATCGGACAGCACGGAGGTGCTATCTTTTATACGATTGGCCAGCGTCATGGGCTCAATATCGGTGGCGGTCTACCGTATTATGTTGTGGGTAAAAACATGAAAAAAAACGAGGTTTATGTCACCACTGACCTAGACGATAAAAATTTATGGCGACAAACAATAGAACTGACAGACCTCCATTGGATAAATAATCAACCGGACCCCGATAAGACCTACATGGTGCGCACGCGTTACAGGGCGCCATTAGTAAAATGTGCAACAAGCATAGCGGGAGGGGACATCATATTAAAACTAAAAGATCAGGTGCGCGCTATTACGCCTGGTCAGTCGGCTGTTGTCTACGACGGTGACCGCGTTCTTGGTGGTGGTATTTGTATTTAGCAGGCCACCGCACAAAATTTCTCTCGTCGGTTAAGTTGTATTAAGCTTATGTTATGAGCAAACGAGAGAAGCTTATATTTATGGTGTTGTTTGGGGCAATAATTGCAGGCGGGTTTTTTTACTATGTCCGGATTCAAAAAACAGTAGCCCCAGCTAATACACAGACCGGGCCTGCCATAACTCGAGTTTCAGCCCCAGAATTAAGCAGTCAGCTAGAGCTGGATGGTCTTAATAACGTATGGGATATAGGTTTTCTACCCGACAACACGGCGATTTTTACAGAACGTGCGGGTACGATCAGTAAGATTAAAAACGGCAGAAAAGTAACCTTGCACACAGTTAGTGATATATATGCACGTGGTGAGGGTGGACTGATGGGCTTTGTGGTCGACCCAGATTTTGCTGACAACAGGTTTATATACGCTTGTTATAGCACCGCCGAGGATGTCCGTATCAGTCGCTGGAAGCTAGGCAATGAGGAGGCGGGGTTTACAGAGCAGACGGAAATAGTCACAGGAATTCCGGTCAACCCAAGTGGTCGGCACTCTGGCTGTAGGCCCAGGTTTGGTCCGGATGGGAATCTGTGGATCGGCACAGGTGATGCTGCTGTTGGGGAAAATCCGCAGGACCCTAAAAATCTTGGCGGGAAAATACTCCGGATAGACCGGGAAGGCAGCCCAGTTGAGGGAAACTTGGGTGAACCGTTTGACCAGCGAATTTACAGTTATGGTCATCGTAACACACAGGGCATAGCGTTCTTCGCTAGCTTAAAGGCCGGATCTTTTGGTTTTAGTATTGAACATGGCCCTGATCGGGACGATGAAATTAACCAGCTACTTAGTGGGAATTTTGGCTGGGATCCGGTACCTGGCTATAACGAGCGGGTACCTATGACGGACACAAGGAACTACTCAGATGCAATTAATGCAGCCTGGACCTCCGGTAACTCAACCATTGCCCCATCAGGGGCTGTCATAATCAGCGGGTCAAAATGGAAAGCCTACGAAAACCAGCTAGCGGTTGCTGTGCTTAAAGATGAGCACGTACGTCTATATGAACTTGACGCGAGCGGCAAGAAGGTGCTGGGCGAGCGGAGGCTTTTCGTTGGTGAATACGGGCGGATACGTAGTGTCGTAATGGGGCCCGACGAAGGCATGTATATTACTACAGACAACGGCAATAATGACGATCAGATCATTAAAATTACCCCTAGATAGAATAAGAGGTGCTCATCTGGTACAATTCTACGGATGACAGCGCAGGAAATACGCCAGGCATATTTAGATTTTTTTAAGGAACGTGGGCATGCGGTGATACCGCGGGCTCAGTTAGTGCCACAAAACGACCCGACCACACTTTTTACTGGCAGCGGCATGCAGCCACTGATCCCATATTTGCTCGGCGAACAACATCCTGAAGGAGTAAGGCTGGTAAACAGCCAGACATGTTTGCGCGCACAGGACATTGAAGAAGTCGGCGATAACCGCCATACAACTTTTTTTGAAATGCTCGGCAACTGGAGCCTAGGAGATTATTCTAAAAAAGAACAGATCTCGTGGTTTTTTGAGTTTTTAACAGACGTGGTCGGGTTGGACCCAAACAGGCTTTACGTTACATGCTTTATCGGTGACTCTAAAAACAACATCCCGAAAGACGAAGAAGCCGCCAACGTCTGGAGTGAAGTGTTTAAGAAAAAGGGTATTGACGCCAAAGCTGTAGAGATTGGCAGTGAAGAAACGGTTTATGAAGCTGGCGTGCAAGGCGGACGAATTTTTTATTACGATGCTAGCAAAAACTGGTGGTGTCGTTCCGGCAAGATTGAAGACATGCCAGTTGGTGAACCGGGGGGTCCGGACAGCGAAGTGTTCTATGACTTTGGCTTGCCTCACGATGAACACTGGGGGAAAAAATGCCACCCAAATTGTGACTGCGGTCGCTTTCTAGAAATCGGCAACTCAGTATTTATGGAGTATGTGCGTGCCGACAGTGGTTTTGAGAAACTACCGAAGCAAAACGTAGACTTTGGCGGTGGCCTGGAACGTATAGCAGCCGCACAACTAAATAATCCTGACGTATTTAAGATCAGTTTACTCTGGCCAATCATTGAAGAACTAGAAAAACTTTCCGGTAAAAACTACGACAGCCACACAGAAAGCATGCGCGTAATAGCTGACCACCTTAGGGCTGCAACATTCTTAGCTGTAGACGGAGTCAAGCCCAGTAATAAAGAGCAAGGCTACGTGCTGCGCCGTTTGCTGCGCCGGGCAATTCGCTTTGCGTTTGAACTAGGCATAGAACAAAACTTCTTAGAAAACGTAGTACCTGTAATTACGGATATGTACCACACAGACTTTCCTGAGGTAAAAGATAACCGTGGCAAAGTTATTGAAACTCTAATAAACGAAGAAAAACTTTTTCGCCAAACACTCCGCAAAGGTGTGCGAGAGCTAAAGAAAATGGCGACGGGTAGTAAACTGGACGGAAACCACATTTTTATATTGTATGACACATACGGATTCCCTTACGAACTGAGCGTAGAAGAAGCTGCGCTGCAAGGTATAGAAGTAGTAGATAGCTGGCGTAGAGAGTTTGAGCAGAAAATGAGCGATCAGCGCGAGCGGAGTCAGACGGCTAGCAAGGGTGTGTTCAAAGGCGGCTTGGCCGACCATTCTGAAGAAACGACAAAACTGCACACCGCGACGCATTTGATGTACGAAGCTCTCAGGCGAGTGCTTGGTGACCACGTTATTCAGCGTGGGTCCAACGTTACGGCGGAGCGTACACGTTTTGACTTTTCGCATCCGCAAAAAATGACTGACGAAGAAAAAGCAGAAGTTGAGCGTATTGTGAATGAGCAAATTGACGCCGACCTTACGGTGACATACAAAGATTACCCGACCACTGACGCCTTCAAAATGGGCGCTAAAGGCGCGTTCGGCGATAAATACGGCGACACAGTCAAGGTATATACGATGGGCAAACCAGGCGAGAAGCCATACAGCATGGAAATATGCGGTGGCCCGCACGTAAAACACACTGGCCAGTTAGCTGAAGGCGGCAAGCGCTTTAAACTTGCCAAAGAAGAAGCCAGCTCCGCCGGCATAAGGCGCGTCAAAGCCGTTTTGCAATAACTTGACAACCGTGGTATAATATAAGGATGAGTGGCAGTCAAGCATTGGAAGGTGGCATCTCTGTGCGTTATGAACGCACACACGGCGTTCATAACTTTACGATGAGAGATAAGACGTTATTGACGGCGATCTCTGCGCCAAACTGGCCAGAATATATTGAAGCACTGGAGTCTTTACCTGATACAAAAGGTTATGTTGTCTCGCCAGAACTAATTACGGCAACTGGGCCCCTGGAACTTATCCCTAGAAATGTTGACGTTATTTCAAGTCGTGGGCATCGCATCGAAGCGGTTTCGCGCTCAATGCCTGGGGTTATTATGCTTGTTGGTACCGCAACTTTTGGAAAACCTAAGCCATGTGTCAGCGTGGTGACATACGAATCGGGCCTTAAAGTTGGGCAGCAAGACAAAAAAATAACGTTTAGTAAAAAAGAAAAGGGGGTATTTGGGTTTGATGATCAGCAGTCAGCAACTCTTAACACAATCGGTAAGAGCCTGTTAATTTGTGCAGACCTTATAGGTGCTGCAGGTAACGCAAATGTAGCTCAAAAATATAACGACAAAACAG
Organism: Candidatus Saccharimonadota bacterium; assembly: GCA_029260875.1. GTDB lineage: Bacteria > Patescibacteriota > Saccharimonadia > Saccharimonadales > OFTM59 > OFTM59. The sequence continues at coordinate 44,205 of JAJDCL010000013.1, read as the reverse complement.
CACAAGAAAAACTGGAACGCTTCATCAGTCCGGCCATCACTTCGTTAATACTAGTTAGCTGTTGGGGGGTGCCACACCCTCACCATAATGAAGGCATGATGACCCGAGAAGAGCGCTACAGGGGTACGCTAGAGCGATGTGTAGTCGCGGTCATGAAGAGCTGTCTAAATCTACAAGAAATTATCATGGTAGACCGTGCGATTCCGGCAAGTGGAACCCAGCCGTACAACGCACATTTTAAAAGAGCTGCCTAAGTTTTATTTGCCACCTCTGTTCGTGCTATACTTATAGAGATTATGCTTGATAAATTAAAAGGTATTTCTAAGTCTGTCTTGGCGCATGCTCGGCAAGATAAAGCCAGGGGTAGCGACAGCGGGCGGTACGTGGTGGGCCTTGATATAGGTACGGAAAACGTCAAAGCACTCATTGCTGAAATTAAAGACGGCCAGCTTGAAATTATCGGGGTAGGCAGGGCGCATCAGCAGCTTACCGACATGCAGGCCGGTGCGATAGCGGACATAGCTGCTGTAGTTGGTAATTGCGATAAAGCTCTAAACCAAGCAGAACAGCAGGCAGGGGTCAGTGTGCGTATGTCGGTTATCGGTATAGCAGGAGAACTGGTAAAAGGCACAACCACCACTGTTCGTGCAACACGCAAAAATTCTACAAAACCATTAGACATGGCGGAAGTTGAACGGATTATTGCATTGGTCCAGGAGCGGGCTGAAGCAAGAGCAAAAAAGCAATTGGCCTGGGAACTAGGTGGCAAAGAAGTAGAAATTCGCTTGGTTAACAGCGCGCTCGTAAATATTGACATTGACGGATATAAAGTTACAAACCCAGTTGGCTTTCAGGGCAAAGATGTGCTTGTTCATTTGTTTGCAGCGTTTGCGCCACTTATACATATAGGGGCGCTTGAGCGGACATCTCAGGAACTTGACCTTGATTTATTAGCCGTGGCAGCAGAGCCATTTGCTGTTGCGCGCTCAGTGATTGGTGATGACCCAAACGCTACAATGAGCGCTATATTAATGGACGTCGGCGGTGGCACGACCGACATTGCTGTTATTGACGAAGGCGGAGTCCAGGGCACCAAGATGTTTGGTATTGGCGGGCGCGCATTTACTCGTTCAATTGAGCGTGACCTGGGGGTAGAGTTTACTCAGGCAGAGCAATTGAAGCTTGGGCTCGGGACGAGCGTTGTGCCTAAATCCAAAGCCCCTGCTATTGAGGAGGCGCTAGGTAAAACACTGGATGTTTGGATTAGCGGTATAGAACTGGCACTGGGCGAGTTTACAAAACTCGACCATTTACCGCACCGTATTTTGTTATGTGGTGGTGGATCAAGCCTTGATATGTTGGTTGAGCGACTGGAAAAAACCAACTGGTACAACAAACTACCTTTCACCCGTCGGCCTATTATCCATCACATACACCCAGATCAAGTCAGCGGTATTGTTGACAAAACAGGCGCAGTAACTGACCATACTTACATTACAGCAATGGGGTTGCTGCGCGTCGGCGCCGATACCCTATTCCAAGAAAATAACCGCCCAGCCGGGTCTATCCGTGAAAGAATTGATAGAATACTAAGAGTTTAAAAATGACTAGCGACAAAAAAGACACAATTTATATAGATATTGATGATGAGATAACCTCTATCATTGAAAAGGTCCGTTCCTCACCGCAAAAAATTGTGGCTCTGGTGCTGCCCAAGCGTGCCGCTATCCTACAGTCCATAGTGAATATGAAGCTGCTTAAGCGCAGCAGTGAAGAAGCCAAGAAGCACCTAGTACTAATCACGTCTGAAGCTGCACTTATGCCTCTGGCTGGAGCAGTCGGCTTATACGTGGCCAAAACCCTTCTTAGTAAACCTACGGTTCCACCTCCTCCGCCCAGTCCTGATTCGATAGATGAGGGCTTGGAGCAAGTAAAAGAGCCCGAGACGCCACTTGACCCCCAGAAACCTGTAGGCGTGCTAGCTGGGTTTACTGATTTTGAAGACGAAACTATTGAGGTGGACAACGAAGAACCGGTCTCAGATGCCAGCACCAAAAAAGCAAAAAAGCAAAAACCACCTAAGGGGCTAAAAGTACCTAACTTTAATAAGTTTCGCACAAAACTACTTGTTGCCGGATTGATTGTGGTTCTGTTGCTGATAGGGGGCTACATGGCTATCTTTGTTATGCCTACCGCAGAAGTGCATATCAAAACAAACACGGAGAACGTTAGCTCTTCGGTAAAATTTATCGCAAGCCCAAATGCTCAAGAACTAGACGAAGAGCAAGCCATCGTCCCTTCGGTCAGTAAAGAATTAAAGAAAGGCGAAAGCCAAAAGACACCAGCGACTGGCCAAAAAAATGTCGGCCAAAAAGCAACTGGCGATGTAGTATTAAAAAACTGCAGTACCAAGGACGGCGACTTAGTAATTCCGGCTAATACTGCCATAAGTTCAGGCGGGCTTTCGTTTATAACCGACGAAGCAGTCACTTTACCGCAAAGTATATTAACTGGTGGGAGTAAAACCTGCATAACGCCAACAAAATCAGTTGATGTTACCGCCCAGAACCCCGGAGACAACTACAACCTGTCAGAACGTGACTATGTGGTTGCTGGGTTTGCGGGCGTGCAAGGCAAGGGATCTGACATGAAGGGCGGCACCAATCAGATGGTTAAGGTTGTCAGCCAGGGCGATATTGACGGGCTGCGCCAAAAGATTGTAGATAGCTTTACGGGCAGCGCTAAAGACGAGCTAAAGCAACAGCTGACTGCAGAAGGCTTGATAGCTCTTGAAGATACATTAAGTATTGGGCAACCAGAGGCTGTTAGCTCTCCTGATGTTAATACTGAGGCCGCTGAAGTAACAGTAAATGTTACAATGACTTTTACTATGTTGGGCATAAAGTCTGAGCACCTAACGCCTGTGATTGATAACGCCATTGCGGACGATATTGACTCTGACCGGCAGAAGATTAGTGATTACGGGCTTGAAGAAGCAGTTTTTCAGATAGGCGAAAGAAAACCTAACGGAGATATAAGTTATACGCTACAAACACTGGTGGTAGCTGGACCAGAAATTGACGAGAACGCGTTAAAGCAAGAAATTACCGGCAAGAAAGAAGGAGAAGCTAGGAACCTTATTAAAGCTCGCCCGGGAGTAACGGATGTAAGCGTGAACTATAAGCCATTTTGGGTTACGAAGGCGCCGAAAGAACCCGCAAAAATCAATGTGATAGTTGAGACAGTAGACGCCGGCTCAGCGGATAATGAAAGCAACTAACACTACAATTCTGGCACTTGATGTAGGTGGGCGCAGAATTGGCGTTGCAAGAGCCAATACTATTGCTCGGCTGCCTGGTCCGCTGACTACTCTCATCAACGATCAATCAATCTTTGATAAGCTTGCTAAAATCATCCAGGAGGAGCAAGTTGTTTCTATTGTTGTTGGTTTGCCTAGAGGCATGAATGGCCAAGAGACAAAGCAGACCGTCCATACGCGCCAGTTTATTGAAGGGCTTAAGAGACACTTTTCAATCCCTGTATACTCACAAGACGAGGCGCTGACATCGCAAAAAGCTGAGCAGGAAATCCTTACGCACCCCAAAAAGCAAAATATGGGCATGATTGACGCGCTGGCTGCAACCTTTATACTGGAAGATTATCTCCGGCAAAGTAACAAATCGGAAGAGGTTTTGAATGATTAAGTACACTATCAAAAAGCTCCCCCGCAAGTGGCATAAAACATTTATAGCTTTACTTATTATATTGCTAGTTGTGGGCGCAGGGTCAGCGGTTTTTATTAGGCGCGCATATAATCAGAACCTTAGGCCAATAAACAGCTCAGAGAAAAGCCAAATAATAACCATACCAGTCGGCACAACTACGCACGAGATAGCTGTTATCTTAGAAGATTCCGGTATTATACGTAAATCCTGGGCTTTTGAATGGTTTGTTCGTAGTAACGGCGCTCGTGAAGATCTAAAAGCAGGGACCTATTCTCTTAAGCCAAGCCAGTCTGTAGCTGATATTTTTACAATATTGACCCACGGAAAGGAGACAACGAATTTGGTTACTATTTTCCCGGCTAAGCGCATAGACGAGGTGCGCGACGACTTAATCAACCAGGGCTTCGCGGCCAGTGATGTTGAAGTAGCCCTGAGCCCGAGCTCCCATCCGGATCATCCGGCACTAGTCGACAAGCCTAAAGAAGCAAGTCTAGAAGGTTATCTTTATCCCGAGTCATTCGCAAAAGCGCCCGTAACAACGGCTAGCGACATAGTACGTGCCGCACTTGACCAGATGCACAATTACCTAACGCCAGAGGTAAGAGCTGGCTTTGTGCGCCAAGGCCTGACTGTACATGAGGGGGTGACACTTGCTTCTATAATCGAGCAAGAAGTTGGTAGCAAAGACCCGCAAAAGGACATAGAAGATAAAAAACAGGTAGCCCAGGTATTCTTGCTGCGTCTAAAAAACAATATGCCGCTGCAGTCTGATGCAACAACAGACTATGGTGCAGTCTTAGCTGGAGAGGAGCCTCACTCTGGTTTTACATCGCTGTACAATACCTATCAAAACAAGGGCTTGATTCCGGGGCCTATCAGTAATGCTGGCAAGAATTCCTTGAACGCTGTTGCTTCCCCGGCACAAACAGACTTCTTATACTTCGTTTCTGGTGATAACGGTGTTAATTACTTTTCTCGTACGCTGGATGAGCACACGAGACTTGTCCGCGAGCACTGTAGTAGCTGTCGCTAACGGAGTTAGAACGTATAATTATGAGGTGCAAAACTAGTTAGAAATCTTGCATTTATGACATAATTTTGCTACTATCTGACGGTAACTTGATTCGTAGCCTCACATTTCTTATGAGGACGCACTTGTTACCCCGCGATTGTCTTTACTAACAGAGGAGATGGCTCGCCTTCTCCAGTAAATAATTAAAAATCAATCGTAAGGGAACGGCTACAAGCCGGGAGATTCAGTATTCGTACTACCACTCTTAGTCAAAGACTAGGTAACAGATCTGTCACGGGCGTGTATAAGCGTCTCTTTAAGAAGCACATTCACCGTTCTAAAAAACGGGCAGTTCGTTACAGCCTCTTACTCGCCAATTTAGCTTTACTGGCGGCGGTTATTATTTTTGTATCTAACGGTTCTCCCACGGGTGGTACGGTCAGTCATAATGCAGTTGCGAAAACGGTTGACTCGGGCGTCCCCGCCAACCCGCTTGACCAGCTATCTTCGGCCGACATAGCTGTGCACGTGGCTAAAATGACTCGACTGGATGAAACTGTTGCTGTGGTCAACCACGCGGACAGCGTCAACGCACAGTTAACGGTTTCGCCCGCAGAAAACTCAGTTGTTGCCAAACCCCAAATAGTTACTACAGAACTCAAATCTAAAAAGGACATCATAAAGTATGTAGTTCAAGCTGGCGATAGCGTGACAAGCCTGGCTACTAAGTTTGGTATTACATCCGATTCTATTAAATGGTCAAACGGGCTAAACGGTGATAATTTACAGCTTGGCCAAGAGCTGTTCATCCCTCCGACCAATGGCATTGTTTATGTAGTTAAAGCTGGCGATACAGTCGATAGCCTAGCCATACGCTATAACGCTAACCAGCAGAAGTTGATAGAAATGAACGATGCTGAAATAGGGGGCCTACAAGTAGGAGATCGCATAATTATTGCTGATGGCGTACAGCCCAACAGACGCCCGCTGACTGCACATTATGGTGGTAACGGCTATGATTACGGGTGGTGTACGTGGCATGCTGCAAAACGCCGGATTGAGACAGGTCGTCCTCTTCCTACAAGCCTTGGCAATGCAATTAGCTGGTACTATTTGGCGCAGCGCTCAGGGCTGTCTGCTGGCACTAAGCCGGAAGCTGGAGCCGTTTTGTGGCATGCAAACATAGGCGGGCTAGGGCATGTAGCTTATGTTGAAAAGGAAAACCCGGATGGGTCATTCCAGGTTTCGGACATGAACTACCCTTCGTGGGGGCGTGTCACCTACCGCACAATAACTCCTGATCAGTTCCATAACTATCGTTTCATTTACTAGACGCGGACCCTTAACCTATGTACTCTTACTAAGTTATGTTTGTTGATAATGTAAAAGTTGTAGTAAAAGCGGGTGACGGTGGCAATGGCAAGCTTAGCTTTAGGCATGAAAAATTTATTGATAAAGGCGGACCAGACGGCGGTGATGGCGGAGACGGCGGAGATGTGGTTTTTGAGGCTAGCCGTAATCAAAATACCCTAGCTACGTTTCGTTTCCAGAGGCGCTTACAGGCTCAATCTGGTGAGCCGGGCGATATGCGACGCAAGCACGGTAAAAGTGGTAAGAATCTTGCCGTCCAAGTGCCTGTCGGCACTGTTATAAACGACATAAAGGGCAGTGTTGTTGCTGATCTTGCAAAAGACGGTAACAAAGCGGTAATAGCCAATGGGGGCAAGGGGGGGTTTGGTAACGCTCACTTTGTGTCTTCAACACGGCAAGCCCCGCGTATTGCCGAAAAAGGTGAGTCCGGCGAGGAGCATGAACTAGTTCTTGAGCTAAAAATGATTGCGGACGTGGGTTTGGTGGGCCTCCCCAATGCCGGCAAATCCACACTCCTTGCGACAATAAGCAACGCCCAACCAGAGATTGCTAACTATCCGTTTACGACCGTTAGGCCTAATCTGGGTGTGGTAGATATTGATACCAAGTCCTCGCTGTTATTTGCGGATATACCAGGTTTGATTGAGGGCGCTAGCCAAGGCAGGGGGCTCGGTGATGATTTCTTGCGCCACGTAGAACGGACGCAAGTTTTGGTACATCTGATAGATATTTATCAAGACGATGTCAAACAGGCATATTACACAATTCAAAATGAGTTAAAGGCTTACAAAATCAACCTCAGTAAACGCCCACAAATTGTAGCGCTTACAAAAATTGAAGGCCTGGACGAGGAGATCGTTGCCGATAAAATGAACGAACTAATGCAAGCGCTTCCTAAAAAGACTAAAGCATTTGCTATATCTGCCCACAGCAAAGCGGGTATTCGCGAACTGCTTTTTGAGATAAAAAGGATAGTTACAAAAGAAAACAAGCGATTAGCAGAAGATGTGCAGGCCGCAGCCAATGATATCCCCGTATTAAAAATTGACGAAGCAAAAAGCTGGCAGGTCGAGAAGACGGATAAAGGGTTTTTGGTTAGTGGCAGAAGAATTGAGCGCTTTGCCGAACGCACCGATTTTTCAAGCTTTCATGCCGTGCAACGGCTACGTGACATTATGAAAAAAATGGGCATTATGCATGAGCTGACTCGTCAAGGCATAGAGGGTGGCAATAAAATCAGAATCAAAAACCATACCATAGAGTATTAGCAACGCAAGGCACTCACTGTTATTCGGGCTTAAATTAAGAATGTGCAAAACTAGGTGCTAAACTGATAATTAATAATGGCAGATAGTTTTTTCTTTTATGACCTGGAAACATCAGGCTTTAACCCTAAGGATGCACGTATTGTGCAGTTCGCTGGCCAGCGTACTGATTTAGATCTAAAACCAATAGGCAAGCCTTATAATTTTTTGATTGCACTAAGTGAGGATGTGCTGCCGGATCCAGTAGCAGTTCTAGTAACTGGCATAACTCCTCAGCAAAGCCGAGCACAAGGCCTTACTGAAGCAGAGTTTTTAAAGATATTTCATGCGGAGATTGTTGCGCCAGACACCATCTTTACTGGCTTTAATACTGTGCGGTTTGATGATGAGTTTATGCGTTATTCACACTACCGTAACTTTTACGACCCTTATGAATGGCAATGGCAGGAGGGGCGTTCACGCTGGGACTTGTTGGATGTGGTTAGAATGACTCGGGCGCTTCGGCCGGAAGGTATCAAGTGGCCCGTAGACTCTACGGGTAGGCCAAGTTGTCGCTTGGAGCTGATGACGGCTATCAATAACCTTGATCACAATGACGCTCATGACGCACTGAGCGATGTAAACGCAACTTTGGCATTGGCCAGACTTGTTAAAAACAAACAACCAAAACTTTTTGACTTTTTACTGAGTATGCGCCAAAAGAATATGGTTGCTGAGCTCGTTAATATGGGTCAGCCGTTTATTTATACTTCAGGAAAATATGATCATGAATGCCAGAAAACGACCATCGTACATAAACTTGCGGACCATCCCAAAAGAAAACGTGTGCTTGTTTATGATCTGAGGCAAGACCCTGGTCCGTTTTTAAAACTTTCACCGTTAGAGCTTGCAGAGGCATGGCGCTGGAAGAAAGATTCTACGGACCCTAGGCTACCAGTAAAAACGCTGCAGTTTAATCGTTGCCCTGCTATTGCGCCCTTGTCAGTCCTTGACAGTGCCAGCAAGGAACGATTAAGCCTGGACCTGGCACAAATAAAAAGCAACCTTAAAATATTACAGAATAATGGTGAATTTATTAGCTCTATCTTGCAAGCTTTGGAGCTACTCGATGAAAAACAGCAAGCACGCTTACTAGAGACGGACGATGATGTGGACGCTCGTTTATACGAAGGTTTCTTTGGCGATCTGGACAAAACCAAAATGAGCATTGTGCGAGCAGCCGATGGCGATGATCTTGTGAACCTAGACGTGAAGTTTAAAGATCAACGACTTCAAGCGCTTTTGCTACTGTACAAGGCACGTAATTTTCCTAAATATTTAACTGAGAAGGAGCACTCAGAGTGGAACGCCCACAAAGAACGAAAACTGACTGGGGGTAACGGTGGAAACCGTTTGGCGGATTACTTCAAGCAAATTGAAGAATTAAAAACCAGGCAAGGCATAAGCCCTGAACAAAACTATATATTAGACGAGCTGATGCTATACGGGCAATCTATTATGCCTTTAGGTTCCGAATAGCCACACTTAGGATTTTTGTACCACCCAGTCTCAGCACTATATTACGCCGTAGGTTTATCTCGTGTAACGCCAGCAACACCATCATATACAGTTCAGACACAAGCAGCACCTGAATAAATGTAAGTTGAATATTTGTCCCGGGCACCTGGCCCAAAACGATGAACTCTAGCATACAGCCAACATCCTTAATAAACATATCATACACAATTATTGAATATAATACAATAAGAGTGTTTAGATGCTTGTGCTATTAATCTTTTTTGGAACTATTTAGATTGGCCAGAAACTTTGCTAAGCGCAGAAGCCGCCTACGATTGCCAAGAATTAAACTTATACCAATAACATTTAAGAGACTTGCAATAGTAAGTGGTATGGTGCCGCTGCGTGTATCTAAGATATATACGCCAAGTATTACTAATATAACAGCCACAAGATCATAAAGCGCTTGAACTAACGGGTTGTTTACGAAAAAGACGTCAACTAAATTTAGGCTTTTTTGCTTTGTCTTTTCCAGCCATCTCTTCGCCCAACCATGATTATGGCCTAATAGCCACAGCCCCGCTGCGAACACCAAAATTCCACCCGGGCCAGGCAGTACACCAAGAAACGGAGATGCCAGGATTAGCAGTATCCCAAGACCGTCTAAAATAATCTGTCGTATATGCCGCATGTTTATACTATACCTTTACCTTATGATTTACCGTCTATATAGCTTCCAGGGTGCATCACTTCACAGTCCCGGAGTTCAAAGATTGCCACCCAAAATGGGCAGAGGCTTAACTATAAAAAACTTTCTTGACTCTGAACCGAGACTTAAATATCGCTAACACGAACAAGCCTAACACAAAAAACCTAGCAGCCCGAAACACAAACTGCTAAAATAACAATAAGACAAGAGTGTAAAAACAAAATGGTGGTGAGAGGGTCAATACAATCAAAAATTTAAAACTTTTGTTAGTTTTGATAAAAACGTAAACCATGTCACGTAAAAACAATCGTCAAACGCATGAAGGTGAAGCTGTAGCCAAAAAACCGAGCCGAAAAGTGCAAGCGATAAATATCGGGATTTATTCTTTGCGTCATAAAATCATAGCGCCAGACGACTCTCCTGTGAACTTATTCCAAGCTGAGCTTGGTAAAAGACTAGGAGGTTACTATAACGGTAAAGGGTTCACGCCAAGCTCGATGGGTGTAACCGTAGCCGGTATAAGCGAGTATCCTGACGCTCTTTTTAGGAGACGGCGTCCCGGGGACGAACCCCTAACTAGCCAAATTATATGTAAACTTTTGTTAGACGATTATGGTTTAGGTGGCCAGCCTATTGACCTTGAAACCTCAGAACTCGGTCTATTTTCCAAAAATCGCGGCGCCAGATGGATGTCACTAGGCATAGTCTTTACTGAAAAATCAGCGTCGGTCATAACTCAGGAACAGGATGCTATTAATGATATTTTAGGGACTCGGGGTTACCCTGGTCTGAAAAAATTCGGTGGAGTCGCTTCTAGACCGCACGTATCCATAGGCACTATTGATAGCTGGACTATAAGCGACACCGAACCAGCTACACTAGAAAAAATATTACCGTTCAGAATCCCCGGACTACTACATTTTGGTGGACTTGCAGAGATATCTCCCCCTAAACCTGACGAAGGTCCTAAGCCTGCGACCATGCCAGAAAACGATGCCCTTCTTGCGGGGCCGTACATTCCAGGTCCTCGTTATGACAACTAGATTTTTACCCTGTTTTTTGCTATACTCTCCTGATTCCAAAGGAGGTTTATGGGAGACGTTATTAAGGTACAGGGGGCACGTGAACACAACCTCAAGAATGTTAATGTTGAGATTCCGCGTGGCAAGCTGGTTGTTATCACCGGGCTTTCGGGTTCGGGCAAATCGTCTTTAGCATTCGATACAATTTATGCCGAAGGCCAAAGGCGTTATGTTGAATCTCTGAGTAGCTATGCCCGCCAATTCTTGGGACTTATGGAAAAGCCGAATGTTGATCAGATTGACGGTCTTAGTCCGGCAATCAGCATTGATCAAAAGTCAACCTCCCGCAACCCGCGCAGCACAGTTGCGACCGTCACAGAGATATATGATTATCTCCGATTGTTGTTTGCTCGTATAGGCATACCTCATTGTCCGGTGTGCGGCCGTCCGGTGGTTCGCCAGACATCAACCGCCATAGTTGATCAAGTTTCTTCATTACCTAAAGATGCCCGCCTCATGATATTGGCGCCAATAGTAGTTGATAAAAAAGGTGCGTTTGAACATATACCGGAGCAGTATCAGCGCGCAGGTTTTGCCCGCGTGCGCGTTGACGGTGTGGTTTATGCGCTTGACGAGTTCCCCGAACTAGATAAGAAATACAAACACACGATTGACCTAGTCGTGGACCGCCTAGTGAATAACGAAGAAGCTAGGGGTCGCGTGACTCAGTCAATTGAGCAGTCGCTGGATATAGCTGACGGACGGCTAAAAGTTGTTAACGCTGATACCAGCGAAGAGTTTGTTTATAGTTTAATGTATGCCTGTATGGATCACCCGGATGTGGTTATACCAGAGCTTGAGCCTAGAACGTTCAGCTTCAACAGCCCTCATGGCGCTTGTCCTGTCTGCACGGGGCTGGGATCGCGCATGGAGGTTGACCCGGAACTAGTTATCCCTAACGGACGATTAACGATTAGCGAAGGAGCTATACGGCCCTTCAACCGCGTCAATGCGGACGCTTGGTATATGAAAAAAATGCAAGCGGTAGCTGATAAGTACGGATTTAGCTTAAGTGTGCCCACAAGCGAACTCAAACAACAGGAGCTGGACATGATTCTCTACGGGACGGGTAACGAGAAATACAAGGTTAGCCTAAGCATGGGGCGCTCGTTTGAGACCACATATGAGGGCGTCATCCCAAATCTTGAACGTCGTCACAAAGAAACGGACAGTGATTTTATGCGCCGTGACATAGAGCGCTTTATGCGCGAACGACCTTGCCATCAATGCAACGGTCGTCGCCTCCGACCGGAAGTCCTAGCAATCACGGTTGCTGACCTCTCAATCATAGACATTTGTGAACTAAGTATTGACGAGGCGATTGAGTTTTTTGATGGTCTTCGGCTCAATAAAACGGAAACACAAATTGCCAGCCAAATTTTTAAAGAGATCCGAGCGCGCTTAACCTTTTTGCAAAACGTTGGTCTTAACTACTTAAATCTGGCGCGCAGCGCAGTAACACTATCTGGTGGTGAGGCGCAACGAATACGTTTGGCGACTCAGATTGGCTCTGGACTGCAAGGAGTCTTATACGTCCTGGACGAGCCTAGCATCGGACTGCATCAACGCGATAACGAGCGCTTAATCCGTACGCTTAAGCACCTCCGAGATCTGGGGAATACTGTTATTGTAGTTGAGCACGATGAAGAAACGATCCGCACTGCCGACTATCTTATAGATATGGGGCCCGGGGCGGGTATACACGGCGGCAAAATCGTCGCCGAAGGCAAGCCAGACGAAGTAGCTAAGTCTAAAGACAGCATAACTGGGCAATATTTACGCGGCGAAAAAAGTATTCCTGTGCCGAAAAAGCGGCGATCAGGAAGCGACAAAGAACTTATTATCCGTGGCGCGAAAGAGAACAACCTAAAAGACGTAACAGTCAGTATACCTCTTGGCAAATTGGTGGTAGTGAGCGGTGTGTCCGGCTCAGGTAAGTCGTCTTTGATTAATGACATTTTAGCGAGAGAGTTATCGGCAAGGCTGATGCGTGCGAACACCGTGCCTGGCCGTCACGAAGACATTGAGGGTATTAAGTATCTTGACAAGGCTATTATTATTGACCAGTCACCAATCGGTCGTACGCCACGATCAAACCCCGCAACTTACACCGGTCTGTTTACCCCAATCCGGGAATTATTCTCTAGCGTGCCAGAGGCAAAGGTTCGCGGTTATGGCCCAGGCAGGTTCAGCTTTAATGTTCGTGGCGGCCGCTGCGAAAACTGTGCCGGCGATGGCATTATAAAAATAGAGATGCACTTTTTGCCCGATGTTTATGTGTCGTGCGATATATGCAAAGGCAAGCGCTATAACCGCGAAGCTTTAGAGATTCATTATAAGGGCAAAACAATCAGTGACATCCTTGAAATGACCTGCGAAACTGCATCCGAATTCTTTGGCAACATTCCGGCAATCGCCCGGAAACTGCAAACTTTAGTAGATGTCGGCCTCGGCTATATTACACTCGGACAATCCGCCACCACATTATCTGGCGGAGAGGCTCAACGTGTTAAGTTGGCTACGGAGCTATCGCGCCGTCCTACTGGTCGCACGCTTTATATTCTTGACGAACCTACGACCGGCCTTCACATAGCTGACGTAGATAAGCTGTTGAGTGTGCTGCACGCCCTAGTAGATGCGGGGAATAGCATGATAGTGATTGAGCACAACATTGATGTTATAAAAAATGCGGATCACATTATAGACATGGGTCCAGAGGGTGGAGCTGCAGGCGGCCAGATTGTTGCTGAAGGTACGCCAGAGGCTGTTGCTAAAAATTCCAAAAGTTACACGGGGTTATTTCTTAGAAAAAGCCTGTAGCTGCGGGCTGTCTCGTCAGTAAATTCATCCACGCAGTTGACCGCGCGTTTCGCAGGCGCTTTTGGCCTAGCTTAATCAATGTTCTTGTTAAGAAAAATATTACGAACTATAAGGCGAACCTTATTTACGACGCGTTGGCGCGTTTCCTTTTCTTTAAGTAGGTGGTACAAAGCTAGCCCAAAACTAGCGACTATGACTCCAACCATAACCACCTCAATGTACTGGTCTAGGTGGGGGATTCTGCCACCTACCCAATATCCTAACATCGGCAAGCCAGCCCCCCACACTATGCCACCGACTACGTTGAAGAATAAAAAACGCTTACGAGGCATTTTGCTTGCGCCAGCAACAACTGGCGCAAAGGTCCTAACAATTGGAGTAAAGCGGGCGAGGACTATAGTCTTGCCCCCATGACGTTTATAAAAAGTCTCTGCTTGTTCAAGATACTCTTGACGGAAAAACAAACTATCTTTACGGCGAAAAAGGCGGGGGCCTGCACGCCGCCCAATACTATAGCCAACGTTATCTCCGATTATAGCTGCCACAATAACCGCCAGAATCAAAGCCATAAGCGAAAACCGCCCCTGTGAAGCTGCTAAACCTGCGCCAAATAGAAGTGAATCGCCCGGGAGAAAAAAACCAATCAATAAGCCCGATTCAGCAAAAACAATCATGGCGATTAGTAAAATGCCACCGGCCTGTATTAGATGTCCAACATCAAACATACCTATAAGGTTAACTTGTTTGCTATAATAAGGAAACAGAAAATTTGGAGGAACACATGTCCAGCGACAGTATCGGTATTGAGTTAGTAGAACGAGCAATTGTGGGCAAGGGTTTGCAAAGTTTGCGAGCAAGGAATTTGGTGCCTGCGGTTATACACGACCACGGCAACCCTTCAATCCATGTATCAGGGGACTACACAACCTTGAGCAAGGCATATGTGGCTGCGGGCAAGCATCACCCAGTAGAATTAAAGGTTGGATCTAAACAGTACCTGGCACTGATTAAGGATGTGAACTATGAGCCAGCCAAGCGAAACATGCGCCATATGGTTTTTCAGGCTATAAGACAGAATGAAGCTGTAGAGGCTGAAATCCCGGTTGAATTTATGGAAGTTGAGATCCCGGCCGAAAAGCTAAGCTTGATGGTCTTGCAGCAGCTTGACCATGTTGAGGTAAAAGCGCTGCCAAAAGACTTACCGGATGAGATCTTGGTTGACCCGTCTAGTCTGGCAGAGGTTGGGGATCACCTTACGGTTGCTGACCTAAAGGTTCCCGTTGGTGTTACGGTACTTACCGACCCTGAAACTCAACTTGCGGTAGTAGAGATGCCAAAAGACCAAGAAGCAGAAGCTAACGCTGCAGCAGCTGAACTTGCAGAACAAACTGCTGATGAAACCGAAGATGTTGAGTCAGAACACGGAGCCGACACCGAGAAAGAGCCGCAGACCACAGAAGACCAGCCAGGTGGCAACAAACAAGCAGAACCCAAGGGCGAGTAATCTTACTACAGCTACACAAAGTCTGAGACAGCCGTTACGGCTATTAGTCCGCTAAGAATCCACCTGATTGATGATCCCACAAACGCGCATACCTGCCGTTTTTTGCCAGAAGTTCTTTATGGTTGCCTTCCTCTGCAATTTTCCCTTCCTCAAGAACAATAATACGATCCATTTTTTGAATAGTGCTTAAGCGGTGGGCTATAACTACGGCTGTTTTACCTTCCATCAGCTTCCAAAGCGCGTCCTGAATTAGTGCTTCGCTTTCCGAGTCGAGCGCGCTTGTGGCTTCATCAAGCAGCAGTATGGGCGCTTTCTTGAGCATGGCACGTGCGATAGCTATCCGTTGGCGCTGGCCGCCGGATAGCTTAACGCCCCGCTCTCCAACTAGCGTGTCGTATTTTTTTGCTAATTGCCCAATAAATTCATCAGCATGGGCCAACTTGGCTGCTCTGATAATTTGCTCTGAAGAAGCGTCAGGGTTGCCGTAACGGATATTGTCGGTTAATGACCTATGGAATAACAACGGCTCTTGGGGCACATAGGTGATATGACGTCTAAGATCATGCTGGCGAATCGATGCAATGTTGTGCCCATCAATCAGGATTTCGCCCGAATCAATATCCATTAATCTAAGCAAAAGCTTTGTAAGTGTTGTTTTGCCGCCACCAGAATGCCCTACCAGGCCAATTTTTTCCCCACTTTTAACGCTCAGATTAAACTTACTGAACAGATGATTGCCAGCATTGTCGTGATAACGGAAAACAATATTCTTAAATTCAATGTCGCCTGTAGTTATGTCTATGGGCTTGGAGTGTGGAGCATCTCTCAATCGTGGCTCATTTAATATCAGCTCTGTGTACTGAGCAGCTTCAGTAAGAGTGGTTTCAATGTTGCGGTAAATCATATTAAACTCCCACATGAAGCGAGTGACGAGCGTAAAATAACTGAAAGTAACCACCACAACTTCAATTGCATCGGCGCTGCCCCGGCTTAACCATAAGGCTAGCACCAAGCCTATTGCGTTGGTCAAAGCAAATAGTGGAGAAATAATCGTATTGATATGCAGATTTTGATAGTCCCACGACCTTTTCATTTTACTTACATAGTCTTCACTGTTAGCTTTATGACGGCGCAGCTCATCTGACTCATGCGCAAATGTTTTAACAGCTGCTATGTTGGCTATAGTATCAGCAACATTACCCGCCAAAGCATTGCTGGCTGTTTCCCGGGCCGTAACAAGCTTCTGGCGGTGCCTGATCAACGGCAACACAATAACGATTGTTATTGAAATCATTCCAAGAAGAGCAACCACAAGCCAGGGCGAAAAGCGGGCAAGCACATAAATCACGAAAAATAATGGCACAAACCGCGAGCTGATGTTGTAAAGCAATATATCCATCATCCTTAAGTAGTTTTGAGCGTAGCCAGTAACTTTTTTCGTCAGCGAGCCTGCAAAATTGTCATTGTAAAAACCCAAGTCTTTTTCAAACAAATACCCCATTGCATTAACTGAAAGCCTTCGTATACCGCGAGCTTCGCCTTTTATAACAAGATGCTCGCCAACCCTCCAAAACAGTTCACCAAGAAGCCAGGACGCCGAAAACGCACCTACATATGGCAGCAGCTCCTTAAGCTCAAACGCAGGTTTCATACTTAGAAAATTAAGTAACTTAGCAACAACAATAGGCGGAACATAAAATATCAATGCACTACCTATACCTGGCAACAACAAGCCCGGTAGGACAACTTTCCAGTCAAGCTTTATTTGTTGCCAATAGTGTTTAATTGCAAGTCTAATTGCGCGGACATTACGGTCATTATTCATGGCGGGAGCCTCCTTGCTCCGCGCTTAGGTTAGAAAATATTACTAAGTTTTTATTAAGAGGCTAAAACACTAGTCGGACGGCTACTATGACAAATCGTAAAAAATCGAGTTAACTGAGGCATTGCAGCCGCCCTTTCCTTAGGTTTGTAATAATATCAACAATTATACCACTGTTGTCAACGGATAATAAAAAACCACCTCACAAAACCACACACCTCTCTTATCCCAACCATCTTACCCCCCACGCCCCTCAACCCAATAAACACATATTCAAAAACATGACGGCCGGCTCAATATTGAAACTATTTGATGTTGAGCTTAAGAGCTTCATAGACAACTACATTTTTCTCTAGACTGTATTCTTTTAGCTCCATCGCTATATATTCACGATGATCATACCGGGACATCCACACGCTTTGCTGAACTTTTGTAAACGAAAGCTCGCGCAGCAATGCCCGTAAATGAGAGCGCTTGGCACGCTCGCTCTCAGGAATATCGAAAACTACAATTATGCAGGCGCCCTTACTAAGACGAGACGGGCTGTAGGCCTTAACCTTATGGCGCCCCTTAGTTGTTAAGCGAGGTATGCCGGTGTCGTCTATGACCAACAAGCCCCTTTTTATCGCGCGGTAATATGCACTTTGCAGTGTGCGCCTTTTGGTGTGGCTTATTTTTTCTAGCTCCCGGAAAAAGGTTGCTGGCTTAAATGCCAGCTGCAGATTGGCCCTACTATAGGGGATAAATGCTTCAAGGATATATTTTGTTGACTGATTTATTCTCGCCATGTATTCAATTATAGTACGGCCGTCACATAATTGAGAGAGAGGGGTGGTTTGGTATAATATTTGGGATGCAGAAGATTGTTTTATACTACAAATTTGTTCCAGTACCAGACCCTGAGACAGTGATGTTCTGGCAGCGCAATTTGTGCGAGAGGCTTAACTTAAAAGGGCGTATTATTGTTGCCAAGCAAGGCATCAACGGTACTATTGGCGGTGAAATGCAGGATGTAAAAATGTACATCAGAGACATGAACAAGCACCCACTTTTTAAAAAGGCCCAGTACAAATGGAGCGATGGGGAGCGGGATGATTTTCCGCGTCTTTCTATCAAGCTACGCCCTGAGCTTGTGACCTTAGCCCCCGATGAGAGCTTTGATGTATTTAACAGCACCAAAGGTCTTAAACCAAAAGCGTGGCACAAGTATCTTCAGGAGCACCCGGACGCAATTGTGCTAGATGCCCGCAATGATTATGAAAGCGAGATAGGCGCTTTTAAGGGCAAGAATGTAATTAAACCAAAGATCAAAAACTTTCGGGACATCAAATCTGAGCTTGCAAAAATCCCCAAGGACAAGCCGGTGCTTACGTACTGTACCGGGGATGTTCGTTGTGAATATCTTAGTGCGTACATGAAGCATAAAGGTTTTGAGGAGGTCTATCACTTAGACGGCGGGATAGTTAAATATGGCCAGGAATTCAAAGACGACGGGTTTTGGGAGGGCAAGTGCTTTGTATTTGATAAACGATTAAACGTAGGATTTTCTGAGCTGAGCAAGGATGTTGGCGTGTGCGTGCATTGTGGGGGCGCCACAAGCAACCACGAAAATTGCAGTAACGTAGCCTGTAACCGTCTAGTTTTGGTCTGCCAGGCCTGCGCATCTAACGAGTATTGCGAACAGTGTGTAGGCGCCTCAGCAACTTCTAATCTATAATATATGTATGATAGCGCTAAAGAGGGAGGCCAGAACGCCTCATTTCGTACCCAATTACATATCCAGGTCGTTAACCGACGTTGATTTTAGTCTGCTCAAAAGACGTGGGATTAAGTATATTGCATTTGATGCTGACAGCACGCTAGTGATCTTTCGTGGCACGACGATGGTTAGCGCCTCGCATCGGTTCTTGCAGGCGAAGAGGCATTTATTTAAGGACTGGTGCATAGCTAGTAATCGCATAACCAACGACCTTCAACCGCTTGCGGACAGTATTGAGGCCAAAGTTGTCCGGGCCACGCTCTTTACGCGTAAACCAAGCAGGCGTTTTTTTGATCGTGTCTACAAGAAACTTAACTCAAAACCAACTGAGACGGCGATGATTGGCGATAAGCTTATCGCAGATATGTGGGGCGCCAAGCGGGCAGGCATGACCACCGTCTGGGTCGAGCATCTTGGCAACGATAACCCGCTTGATAGTATGTTCCGGACTCGGCAAGTTGAGCGGAAGCTTATGAAAGCCTATCTACCAGTAAGAAACAATAAAGACGTTATAAACAATGACAGATAGGCTAGAAGAAAAGCTCAAAGGGCTCCCGAACCAACCGGGTATTTATTTTCATAAAAACCTGAACAACGAAATTATATATGTAGGCAAGGCGGCCAACCTACGAAACCGCGTAAGACAGTATTTTCAGAAAAGTCGTGGACGTGACCCAAAAACTGAGGCTTTGGTTGCCGACATAGCTGATGTTGATTGGATGTGCGTGGACAGCGAGCTGGAAGCGCTATTTCTAGAAGGCGAAATGATACGGCGCTACATGCCGCGTTATAACATTCTGCTGCGAGACGACAAGTCGATGGTCTATATCCGGATTGATTACGACAGCGATTTCCCAACAGTGAGTACCACCAGGCGACCTATGGATGACGGAGCAAGATATTTTGGCCCATACTTAAGTGTATCGAGTGTCAAGCAGGCACTAAAGCTACTAAGAAAAGTGTTTCCATTTGCAACGCGGCGGATCCCGGGTCAAAAAAGGGCCAGCCTGCACTATCATTTAGGGCTGGACCCGGGTCTAGAAGAAGGCAAGACAAAACTTGAAGAATATCGCGCAAACTTGCGAAAACTGATTATGGTCATTGAAGGCAAACGAAAAAGTATTGACCGCGAGTTAGAAAAAGAGATGAAAGCATACGCCAAGCAGTCCGAGTTTGAAAAGGCAGCAAAAGCTCGGAACCAGCTATTTGCGCTGCAACGCTTGTCGCGTCAAGTAATATTCAGCGACAAAGAATTTCTAGATATAAGTAAGGATCACGCTTTAGGTGAACTTGTTGACCTGCTTAGACTGGAAGCGTTTCCGAAGCGCATTGAGGGTTATGACATAAGTCACCAGCAGGGTTCTGATGTGGTTGCTAGCATGGTTGTTTTTACAAATGGTGTCAGTAACAAAGGCGAATACCGCAAATTTAAAACCAAATTCAACCACAACGATGACTTTTACAACATGCACGAAACTATCGTGCGACGCCTTAGCGAACGCAATACGAAACGATGGGAATCGCCTAGCCTTGTGCTGATTGATGGGGGTAAAGGTCAGCTAGATGCGGGTATAAGGGCTCGCGACGAGCTAGGCTATAGTAGGCTGCCTTTTATTGGGTTGGCAAAACGAGATGAACAGATTGTTATACACAAAACTAAATCCCTAGTTGATGTAAATATCGAATATTTGCACAAGCTTGGCGGATTTATGACAGAAACCGCTGAGTATATTCTCATTACGTTACCCAAGAACACAAATGTCGTAAAACTTTTGCAGAGGATCCGTGACGAATCGCACCGTTTTGCGGTCAGCTATCATACGACTCTAAAACTAAAACGACAAACAGCAAGCCTACTTGACGACATCCCGACCATTGGGCCGGCTACACGCAAAAAACTGCTTAAAACATTTGGCTCTATCAAGGGTGTTATGAGTGCGCACCAAGCTGAGCTAGAAAAAATTTTGGGCATCAATAAGGCAACTCTCTTACGGCAATATCTAAATGTTGAACAAAAAGTAAACCGTTCTGGGCATAATGAAGAAGTATAATAAAACAATAATGATGATAATCGGTACGATTTTGGTGGTAGTAGTGGCCGCAGAAATTATTTTGCTAATTATTGTCAGCACACAGAGCAGCCGTTATACAAAGTACTGGGCAAAGCGGGCTGTGGCAGCTCCTCAATCAAACGAGTTGCTATATGTAGCCGTAGGCGATTCAGTGGGGGTGGGCGTCGGGGCGGGCTCTCCTGGCGAAGGATACGTGGGGCTTTTGGCTAGGTCCCTAGAACAAAAAGCGGGCCGCACGGTACGCGTTATTAATCTAAGCATGTCAGGAGCAAAAATTAGTGATGGTGTTGCGACCCAAATACCGGTTCTAAAAGCCCATAAGCCAGATAT
Organism: Candidatus Saccharimonadota bacterium; assembly: GCA_029260875.1. GTDB lineage: Bacteria > Patescibacteriota > Saccharimonadia > Saccharimonadales > OFTM59 > OFTM59. Next base: position 23,237 of record JAJDCL010000013.1, on the reverse strand, counting down.
TATAACCGTGGCGTTAGGGTCTAATGACATTGCCAAGGGTTGGGATGAAGACGCTTTCTACCGCGACACAAAGAAGCTTGTAAATAGCTTGCCTGAGCATGCGATTATTGCTGAAGTCCCTTATTTTGGCGGGGGTCTTAAGCGTGGTGCAGAAAAAAATGTACCTAGAGCCAACGAAATTATTCGTGAGATTGCCAGCAAAAGAGGCCTTAGGGTGGCTTCGCTTTACAAATCCACAAAAGCAAGTGATAGCTTACTGATTTATGCTGCCGATTTTTTTCATCCAAGCAGCCGTGGACATCGCGTTTGGTTCCATGCTTTTTGGGATGAGCTTAGCAGCCAAGTACACTAGGAGGTTGATATGAGTACTGAATTTTTTAAAGGCAACCGTAGCAAACTATTACACCTACTGAACAGCGACTTGCCAGTAATACTAACCGCAAACGGTATGCTACAAAAAAGCATGGACAGCGCTTTCCCTTTTAAGCAGGATGGCAATTTTTGGTATCTAACTGGGATTGATGAGCCGAATATTATACTGGTTATGGACAAGGGCAAGGAGTATTTAATTATTCCCGAACGCTCAACAGTAGTGGAGGCATTTGATGGCGTAATTGATATCGAAGCCCTGCAGACGACAAGCGGAATTAGCGAAATATTGTCCGAAGAAGAAGGCTGGAAGCGCCTGGCCCCTCGCATTAAGAACGTTAAGAACATTGCCACGTTGTTGGCGCCACCTGTATTTATTGAGCAGCTTGGGATGTACACCAATCCAGCAAGACGAAGATTGACCAAAAACATAAAGCAACTTAACACGGAAATTACGCTGTTTGACCTTAGGCCACACCTACAGCGTATGCGAATGGTAAAGCAGCCAACAGAACTCAAGGCAATCACTAAGGCGGTGAACATAACAGTTGAGTCCTTAAAAATTATTCATGATAGGTTTAATCAAAACCTTTACGGTAACGAGTTTGAAGTTGAGCTGGAATTAAGTAAAGAGTTTGTTGATCGTGGTGGAACGGGGCATGGCTTTGCTCCTATTATTGCGGCCGGTGCACGCGCTTGCCAGCTTCATCCGGTCAATAATAAAGCACCAATCGGGGCTAAAGATGCACTGCTCATGGACGTTGGGGCAGAATACGACCATTATGCTGCTGACCTGACCAGGACATGGGCACGCCAGCCTAACACAAGGCTGCAAGCGGTTCACAAGAGCGTAATAGAGGTCCAAAATTTTGCCATGAGCTTATTAAAGCCCGGGACTTTATTGCGCGAATACGAATCACAAACAGAAAAATTCATGGGCCAAAAACTCATGGAACTGGGTCTTATTAAAACTGCCGATAGGTCTAATGTGAGAAAGTATTACCCTCATGCAACCTCGCATTATCTTGGGATTGACGTTCACGATGCCGGTGATATTGAGCGCCCTTTAGTAGCTGGCACGGTATTAGCCGTGGAGCCTGGAATTTATATACCCGAAGAAGGGATAGGCATAAGGATAGAAGACGATGTAGTGATCACCGACAAAGGGGTTAAAAACTTAAGCGCCAGCTTGCCCCAATCCCTGTTCTAAATTACAATAGGCGAGATTATGTCACATAGTGCAATGTATAGGTTTGCTGTGCGCTGGTTCGTGTGTAGCCTTGGGCTTTGGGTTGCTGCCGGACTTTTTAGTGGTATCACTTATGATAGTCGGATTGGCGTTATCATAATAGCGGGGCTTATTCTAGCTCTAGTAAACAGTATTATTAAACCTATAGTTATTATCTTGTCGCTGCCAGCCATTCTTTTTAGCCTTGGGCTTTTTATGATTGTTGTGAATGGGCTGATGGTTGCTATAGTTAGCCGGTTATATCCGGAGCTCTACGTTACGAGCTTTACCTCGGCAATAATTGCGGGTATCGTTATAGGGCTGGTAAACTACTTGGTGACGACTATTTTGGAGGAGAGATGAGCATTTATAATTTTTTGACAATCTTAACTGGCGTTTTATTGACCATTCTTATTCTGGTTCAGACGCGCGGAGCCAGCCTTGGGGCTGGGCTTGGCGGGAGCGCCGAAGTTAATACCGTCAGGCGAGGTTCAGACCGCACACTGCACCAGGCGACTATTATCCTGGCTTTTGTGTTCGCGGCTTCCCTTGTTCTGCACGTTGCAGCCTAAAACATGATAAACCGAACCACGCGTTTACTTTGGCGTCGTCGCTATAAGCACAGTCGCCGCCACGTAGAAGATATCGGCGAACAGGCCGAGGAGCAAATAGAGCGACACTTCTTTCGCAGACTTGGCAGGTTATATGTAGTCCGCCGTTTTGTTGTGAGCTGGATGCTGTTACTGGTTTTGTTGGCGGGGGTGGTGGTTGCACAAACCCGCGCTCTAAATACGTATTATCTTGATTTTCGCCCGACTTCCGGCGGAATCTATACGGAGGGGGTCATAGGTTCGTTTACGAACGCTAACCCACTCTACGCAGTTGCAGGGGTAGATAAGACGATTTCGCATCTTATTTTTTCCGGCCTACTTAAATACAACGAACAGAACGTACTAGTCGGCGACCTGGCCAAATCTTGGTCTGTAGACGAAAGCGGTCGCAAATACACGGTAGTGCTAAGGGATCAGCTTGTTTGGCATGACGGCAAGCATCTTACGGCGGAAGATGTTTTGTTTACCTACCAGCTTATACAGCACCCTGATGCTAAATCGCCGCTATTTATAAGCTGGCGAGGGGTTAAGGTTGAAGCCCCCGACCTTAAAACGGTTGTGTTCACGCTCCCCAACGTACTAGCATCATTCCCTCATTCGCTCACCAACGGTCTGGTGCCAAAACATCTGCTTAAGGATGTGCCGATTAGTCAGTTGCGCTCAGCCAACTTTAATACCTCTAACCCGGTTGGCTCCGGACCTTTTAAGTGGGAAGAGGTTGAGGTCCGTGGCACAACACCCGAAGAAAGGGAGGAGCGAATAGCTCTGTCTCGTAATGACAAGTATTATGCAGGCGCACCCAAGCTGCAGCGATTCATCGTGCGGACATTTAGAGATGACCAAAGGCTTCTCAAAAGCTTTGAAGACAAAGCTATTAATGCAATGGTGGGCCTTAGTAGTGTGCCTGATTCTATGGAGCCCGGCGCAAACATTACGGCCTACAGTGTACCTATAACTGGAGCGGTCATGGTGTTTTTTAGAATATCTCATGAGCAACTTAATGATGTTAGGGTCCGACAAGCGCTTGTGCGTGCTGTTGACACAGTGGCGCTCGTTAACAGTCTGGGCTACCCGGCGATTGCTGTAGATAGCCCATTCTTGCGCAGCCACGATGGTTATGACCGAAAACTTGTACAGCTAGAAACAAACATTGAAGAAGCTAATCGTCTTCTGGACGAAGCAGGGTGGCTGCGTGGGGGTAACGGTGTGCGGGTTAAAGATGGCCAACTACTAAGTTTTACTTTGCAAGCTCAAAACAACAGTGAATTCACCTATGTTACGCAATTTCTTCAAAAATCTTGGCAAGCTGTAGGTGTGCAGGTAAAAATTGAACAGCAAGAAGAGGCGGATTTTCAGACAATTGTCCGTGACCACAACTATGGTGCTTTGTTGAATGGGATTGGTCTTGGGGCTGACCCGGACGTATATGCCTATTGGCACAGCTCCCAGGGTGCCGTGCAAGCAGCTGATCGCTTGAATTTTAGTGAATACAGCTCCGTGTCTGCCGACCAAGCATTAGAAGGTGGCCGGACCAGAATTGATCCGGGCTTGAGAGCTGTCAAGTACCAGCCTTTCCTAGAAGCATGGCGAAACGATGCACCCGCACTTGCTCTGTATCAGCCGCGTTTGTTGTATATAGTTCGCGGCAATCTTTATAACTTTGATGTAAAAATGGTCAACAGTACATCGGACCGCCTGGGCAATGTGCACAACTGGATGATCAGACAAGCCCAAGTTAATAAATAATCCTTATTTGAGTTTTTGGGTTAAAAAACGTAAGATTAACTGGCTTTAATCCTTACTTGCTTTGACGAGCGCGAGTGGCGAAATTGGTAGACGCGCAGCCTTGAGGTGGCTGTGGTGTAAAAACCTTGGAGGTTCAAGTCCTCTCTCGCGCACCAATAAATATGCCGGCCTTATTACCGGCTTATTTATTGGTTTGGTAGAATGTCTTGGACCTCGGTACCCGAAGGGTGGAGGGTCTTGGAGCGAGGACACGCGCAGGAGTTTACTCCGAGCATGCCGCAGCGGATAAAGGACGAAGTCCGCTAGTCCTCTCTCGCGCACCAAACGACTTTTCCTTGCCAGGAGCTTTTTGTGATATCATATCTCACAAGATAAGCGTTAATGCTAATAGGCGGGATACTAGTCACGAAGGGCATGAATAAAGTTGCACATTATTTGCAAGAACATCTATCCGGCGAAGTTATAACTTCGTCCGATGCGCGTAATTATTTTTCAACTGACGGCAGCGTATTTACCGTTACTCCTGCAATAATAGTCTACCCGCGGAACGAAAATGATGTGCGCAAAACTGCTAGGTTTAGCTGGCAGCTGGCCGAACGCGGTCGGATAGTACCAATTACTGCGCGAGGTGCTGGTACGGACCAGGCTGGGGGTGCGCTAGGTGCTGGCATAATGGTGGTGTTTCCTGCGCACATGAGTCGCATTATAGAGCTAGACGGCAAGAGCGGTACTATTACTGTTGAACCTGGGATTAATTACGGCAAGATGCAGCAATCCCTGCACACACACAACCGTTTTTTGCCACCATTCCCGTCATCTATTGAGTACTGTACGATTGGCGGAGCCGTGGCGAACAACGCATCTGGCGAGAAGACGATCAAATACGGCAGTACACGCGAGTACGTCAGGGCCCTAAGGGTTGTATTGGCCAATGGTGAAATTGTCGAAACTCGTCGTCTCAGTAAAAGGGAGCTTAATAAAAAGCTCGGCTTAGCAACGTTTGAGGGAGAGATTTACCGCAGCCTGGACACGTTAATAGAAGAGCACAAAGAATTAATTGACCAGTCTGTTATAGGGGTTAGTAAAAATTCAGCGGGCTATGCTTTGTCCGAAGTGAAACGTAAAGATGGTTCGTTTGACTTGACCCCACTTATTGTTGGCTCACAGGGCACTTTGGCGATCGTGACTGAAGCCACCCTTGAAACAGAAGTCTACAACCCAGAAACCACTCTCATCGCAGCCTTTTTTGATGACATACAAGTAGCGGAACAGGTTGTTATGGAGCTCCGCGAGCTTCCGGAAACACCAAGTGCAATTGAAATGGTTGACGAAAAACTGTTGAGCTTTTTACACGAGCACAACCCAAACCAGCTTAAAGGTATTGTTGACCTGCCCTTCCCAAAGCTTGTGGTACTCATAGAGTTTGATAACCCAAGCGAGCGCACACAAAAGCGTCTTACTAAGAAAACCGTTAAAATATTAAACAAATACCAAGTGTCATACCAGGTAGAAAAGACGCCAGAAAGGAAGGAAGATCTATGGAAAATAAGGCACAGCGCCGCTGCGCTTATAGCTCATACTGAGGGCAAGCTTAGAGCGCTGCCGATTATTGAAGACGGTATTGTGCCGGTTGAGAACTTCCAAAAATATATCCAAAATGTTTATGAGTTGTTTGAACGCTTTCATTTACAGTCAGCTATATGGGGTCATGCCGGTAACGCCAATTTACACATGCAACCATTCTTAGACTTAAGCCAGGTAGGGGACCGTCAGAAGGCTTTTAAGCTGATAGACGAGTATTACAAGATGGTTATAGCGCTCGGGGGGAGCACTAGCGGCGAGCACAACGACGGACGTTTGCGCGCACCATACCTAGAACAACTTTACGGGGCTGAGGTTTATGATCTTTTCCAGAAGGTAAAACAGATGTTTGACCCTTACGGGATCTTAAACCCGGGCGTAAAGGTCAACGTAAAGCTTGATGAAATCAAACCATTATTGCGGCAAGAATATTCGATGGAGCACCTGTATGATCACATGCCGAGAAATTAGTATTTGATGTCAGATACTTTGCTCACGGTGATAGGCACTGCTGGCGCAGCTCTTATATTATTTGGTTTTTATAGAACATCTATTGGACGCTGGACAAACAAGTCATTTTGGTATGAGCTAGACAATTTATTGGGCGCTGGCTTGCTGATGATTTATAACTTAAATCGCAGTGCGCACATTAGCGTCGTGCTTGATGTTGTATGGGTTGTAGTAGCTTTGCGTGGCATTACTTCTATTCATGAGCGACGCAATAAAGCAGCAAAAAACAAAAAACACTCCGTTTAGGCGGAGTGTTTTTCTTGGTGGGCGCTGAGGGACTCGAACCCCCGACCCTCTCGGTGTAAACGAGATGCTCTAGCCAACTGAGCTAAGCGCCCCAAAAGTTACCAGCGTATAGTACTACAAAATACAGAGATACGCGATAGGTTCAATCTTGGTGCGCGCGAGAGAGGACTAGCGGACTTCGTCCTTTATCCGCTGCGGCATGCTCGGAATAAACTCCTGCGCGTGTCCTCGCTCCAAGACCCTCCACCCTTCGGGTACCGAGGTCCAAGACATTCTACCAAACCAATAAATAAGCCGGTAATACGGCCGACATATTTATTGGTGCGCGAGAGAGGACTTGAACCTCCATGAGCCGAAGCCCACTAGCCCCTGAAGCTAGCGCGTCTACCAATTCCGCCACTCGCGCTTCTTAAGTACTATACTATTATCTTAACTTATTTTTGCGTACAACCTCAAATTACCAACAGCAATTACGTGGACGGTTTGACTGACCAATATTAAAATGTTTGTCTTGTTAGTGGCGAACCATACCAGTAGAATTTTTTACACTCACAGCCACTGCCTCCGTAAAGAGTGCGATTATAGATCCTAGGCGCGATATTAAACAACATGCCGGGGGTTATGAAGGTCGCAAAACCGATAGATTGCAATAATTATTTTGGTATTTTGTCTTCTAGACCTACAATAAAGACATAATGGAGGCCAAGGTTGTTATGTTTCTAGCTTTTCTCGTAGTAGTTTTTATAGTGTTGGTCAACGGAATTCGTATTATTAATCAATACGAACGCGGGATTATCTTAACGCTTGGGAAGTTTACTGGCATGCGTAACCCAGGCTTCAACATCATTATCCCTATAATTCAGACTATTCGTAAAGTTGATGTGCGCTCTACGCCTGTTGATGTGCCAAAGCAAGAGGTAATCACAAAAGACAACGTTACGATTGGTGTTGACGCAGTAGTTTACTTTCGCGTTGTTGATCCGGCCAAAGCCGTACTTGAGACAACAAACTATACTTACGCCACCTCGCAGTTTGCTCAAGCAGCTCTTCGGGATGTAGTGGGCAATGTTGAGCTAGACGAGCTTCTTGGTAAGCGAGAAGAAGTTAGTACGCAGATAAAGCAGATCGTGGACGCCGAAACCGACAAATGGGGTATTGATGTTGAAAACGTCAAGCTTCAAAACATTGAGCTGCCACAGGATATGAAACGGGCAATGGCTAAGCAGGCCGAGGCTGAGCGTGAGCGTCGTGCAAACGTAATTAACGCCGATGCCGAGCGAATGGTGGCTCAGACACTAGCTGACGCCGCAAAACTACTTAGCGGTACGCCTGGTGCGATTAACCTTCGTACCCTAAACACACTTGAACGTATCTCTGCAGAACCTTCACAGAAAACCTTCTTTGCGTTTCCGATGGAATTGATAGATGTCCTACGCCAAAACAGGCAATGAGCCTAAAACACTACCAGCAAAAGATGGACGCCGAACTACAGGCCTACGAGAAGCCGTATTGGCATCAGCTTAGTCAGCTAGCGCGCATTATAGAAGAGGTCGGAGAAGTCTCTCGTATTCTGAACCACAAGTACGGTGACAAGCCCAAGAAAGTTGGGGAGACACATGAAGAACTCGCAGATGAGCTGGCCGATATCATGTACAGCATTATCTGTCTTGCGAATACAGAAGGCATTGATTTGGATAAAGCACTAGAAAAATCCATAGCCAAACTGGAGACAAGAGACAAAGGCCGCTTTAAGAAGAAAAAGTAACAAGCTATCAAACATAGAAAATGCCCCAACCGAAGCTGAGGCATTTTCTATGGTGGCTCCTCCCAGACTCGAACTGGGGACACAAGGCTCTTCAAGCCTCTGCTCTACCAACTGAGCTAAAGAGCCACGCTGACCAGGGTATTCTAAGGTAATTATCTCTTTAGTTCAAGTCCGTGCATGCGTGATTGATATTGTTAATGGTATTATCATATTATCTACTATGAAGAGCGCGCCCCAACTCCCGATGAACGTTGCGTCACCCACGGCAAAGGCGCGCGAGTTTTTAAACGCTTTTGACAACAATCTAGAATTAGCTCAACAGGCATTGGCTGATGTGGCGGCTGAAAACGTGAGCCAAAATGCGGACAGCTATAAAGTCGCAGAGGACGCGCCTGTAGTGATTAGGCTTGAAGATGTCTCAAAAACATATAAGTTAGGTAAACAAAAAGTCAATGCTCTAAAAGAGGTGAGCCTTACCATACAGCAGGGGGAGTTTGTGGCAATTACCGGCGCTAGTGGCAGTGGTAAGAGCACGCTACTGCAACTTATCGGCGGGTTGGATAAGCCTACAAAGGGCCTTGTAAGCGTCGATGGCAAAAAGCTGGCCAAGCTCAGCGACAGGAAGCTATCAATCTTTCGTAACAAAACTGTCGGGTTTGTGTTCCAGTTCTTTTATCTTCAACCATTTTTACGTTTGCAGACAAATTTAGAGGTCCCAGGTATGTTTGCCCGTGAGAGGCGCGGAGTGCGTGTAGCCAGAACTAAAGAACTAGCAGTGGCTGTGGGCCTAGAAGACCGCCTGCGCCACATGCCCAAGGAGTTATCTGGTGGCCAAATGCAACGCGCAGCCATTGCTCGAGCGCTACTTAACAACCCGAAAGTTATTTTAGCGGACGAGCCAACAGGTAATCTTGACAGCGTAAATGGGCGAGGGATTATTGATCTGTTTGATAAAATTCGCCATGATTTTGGGACCACCGTTATTGTTGTCACGCATGATGCAAAGGTAGCATCTAGGGCAGACCGTGAGATAGTTATGAAGGACGGGGAAAGGCTACAGGTATGATTCGCCTAAGTGATGCCTCCAAGCTAGCCCTTACAAAGGTTAAGACTCGTAAAATACGCCTTGTTGTGACTACTGTTATTGCTGGTCTTTTGTTGAGTGGTTTGTCTGCAGCTTCGTTTGTTATGCGTGGCGCTTTCTCTAGCGTCCAATCTTTTAGCAAAGAAGGCCTGGGTGAGCGCTACATAGTACAGGCTGTGACACAGGGGGCACTAGATTCTCAGTCAAACCCAGAACTCAATAAACGAGCCGTGGCCATTCACCAAGAATTGGTTGCCCGCAAGAAAGCCGAGGCCAAGCGCCTAGGCATAGAATACGACGCAGCCACTGACCCACCTCCCGTGGAGGAAATACTTGGCTCAATTCCCAAGCAAACTTTTCTAAATCCCGAACATCCAGCGGCGCGCCAAGCGCTGAAGGAAAATTTGGCGATTCACCCATTGCCCGGACGAGCTGATCTAGAGAAACTAGCCGCGCCATATCAAGCCAATGGTTACTACCAGAAAAAGTCTTTAATTCTTGGCCAAAGCAATCCAATCTTAAAGGTTATGAAAGATGGCAAGGAACCACTAGAACAAGATAATACTCAGCAGCAATTTGGTCCGCCAATCGGCACAGATTCGTTTACTCAATCCTGGAGTTTGATCAGCCAAGATATGTTAAAGCCATTTACCTTGCCCGATAGTAGCTACGCTGTCGGCGAGGATGGCAGCCTGCCGGTCCTAGCTCCATACTCCGCCGTCGAACAGCTTCTCGGGCTGAAGCCATTGTCTTCTAATGCTAAACCACCCGAGCGCCTAGAGAGAATTAAGGCCGTCAGGGCAGGTGCCCCCAATCTCAAATTCCAAGTCTGCCAGCGCAACAGCGCGTCATTAGAGCTCGTGAACAGCGCCGTCCGGGTTCAACAAGAGATAGAGCAGAACAAAAATAACAAAGAATATCAAAGACCCAGCCTGCAGTATGGTCTGCCAAAAGACCCATGTGGTGCGGTACCAATTATTCGTGACGTCCGAACACCAGAAGAAAAAACCTTAGCCGACAAGCAGGAGCAGTTCGACAGTCTCTTTGGCACGGAGGCTCCCGCACAGTCCATAGTTAGCTTTAGGGTTATTGGTGTTTTGCCCGAGCCACCAGCCTTTGGAGCTTCGGTTGTCACGGGATTAGTGAGTAGTTTGGTTGGCTCGTCGCTGGGCTATCAGAGTTACTGGTTTACTCCAATTGAGCTAGAAGAATCTACGCCAGCTCTCAAGCAAAACTTTTCGGGTGACATTAATATGATGAACCCCTATGAGAATAGTCCATTCGTAGAATTCCCAAGTGCCGACTTGGCTAAGCAATTCATTGATAAAGAAAACTGTAATCCAGACTTTGGCAACATAAGTATTTCAACTGGCTCTGTGGGTGCGCCGGGTGATGATCCGTTCGCAGAATGCGCCAAACAAGGTAAAGTTTTTCAACTTATACCTTACGGCAGCAACAGCCTGGCCCTTGAATCAGTCAAAAACGGTTTTGGCAAATTCTTCCGGGTAGCCGCACTGGTTGTGGCTATCATCGCCGCGATAATTATGATTGGTACGGTCGGAAGAATCATTGCCGATAGTCGGCGCGAAACAGCCGTCTTTCGCGCAATTGGCGCCAAAAAGTTTGACATTGCTCAGATCTATGTGCTCTATACCATTATTCTATCGGTATTAATATGTCTTTTTGCTGTTGTAGTGGGCTATGGGCTTTCGCAGTTTATTGAAGGGCGCTATGCGTCAGAGTTCACCCTGCAAGCACTCGTGGCTTATAATGCTCAGGATCTTACAAAAACCTTTAAACTCTTTGCGTTTCACGGTCCTGATATGATTTATCTACTTGGGTTAACACTTTTTGCAGGTCTTATCAGCGCTTTATTCCCACTTTTACGCAACCTGCGTCGCAACCCAATCCGAGATATGCGCGACGAAAACTAAAAGTTAGCATTTGTACTTATTAGACCATGCGCTATACTGTGTATCTGTTATGCGGGTGTAGCTCAGTTGTTTAGAATGAGAACTGCCCGATGGCAGCTTGCAAGGCAATCTTTCAGATTTTAAAATGGTTTAAAGTATGAAAGTTTCGGGGTCGCGCTAGTGTGGCCGTCCTTGCCAGGCCAAGAACGCACTCTTTAAAAACTCAGAGAACTCTGACAAAATGTGTTAGTTCAAACATGCGGGTGTAGCTCAGTTGTTTAGAGCGCGTCCTTGCCAAGGACGAGGCCAAGGGTTAGAGTCCCTTTACCCGCACCAAATATTTGAATTATGAGCCGAAAGGCTCTTTTTCTTTGCCTCAACGATGGTTCTAAAGGGGTCGTTTAGTATATAAGACAGCTTTTTGTCCTTTAATTCAATGTTTGAAAGTACATATTCCAAAAGTTTCTGTTGCAACGCTTCATCGCTTGTTCTGAACAGCTCAGCAGAGCGTTGGGCTAGGTCTAACAGATAAGAAGCAGTCACTTGGAACGACTTGTTATCGCTTGTTAGCAACTTTAGGCGGTCATTCAATTCTTGCTGCCGAGCTTCTAGCTCATTAGCAATTTCGTCGTGCATATCCTGAGTAATACGCCCATCAAGCAAATCGTGGTAAATCTTTCGCATTTTGCCTTTGATTTTGTCGTATTCGTTCCTGGTCTGTTCAATGTTCTGAGTGAAGTACAGCTGCTGGTTATCGTGCCTGTTGCGTAATTCAGCAATGACCTGGTCAATCCATTCTTCTGGCACATCTACATAGGTTACGTCCGCTGTCACACCATCCAGTATAAGACTTTCAGCCGTGTTTGCATTATGGCACTTATTGTTAGCACAACGTAGGTAAACGGTATTGCGAGCTTGGAATGGCGATACGGCACGCTTACATTTGCCGCACTTTACGATTTTCTTAAAGCGGTAGTCTTTGCTGTCGTATTTAGTTTTCTCGTGCTTGCGTTCTTCTTTGACACGCTGACACTCACGGAATAACGCTTGGCTTATCAGTGGCGGATAGTTATGTTTGTACTCTCTGCCAGAGTGGACCATAACACCGAAGTAAAACTTATTGTTCAGTATTCGTTCTAAGAACGCCTTGTTTGGTGCTTTGCTGTTGGCGATATTACTGCGAAAGCCCATTGCTCCAAGTTCCTTAGCAATAACCGCATACGGTTTGCCCATAGCACGCAGTTCAAATGCTTTTACAATGTAGTGTGCCTTGTTCTCGTCAACTTCTATGTCCTTGATTGGTTTCTGCGGTGTACCGCCTTTTAGCACATTCTTGTAGCCGATTGGTGCTCTGTGTACCCAGATGCCGTCATTTAGCATTTGTTCAAAACGGCGTTTTACATTATCACGACTGGCATCTGAATAGTATTTTGCCAGTAGCATACCGATGCCGAGCCTAAATAAATCAGTCGCTGGCGAGTTTTGCGTAATGAACAGGTTGTCTGATGGGAAGTGTATTTCAATGCTACCTTTTTCAACCAGGTTGCTCATTATTCGCACTTCTCTTTGTGAGGCATCACGGGTAAAACGGTCAATCTTGTCAAAGACGATTATGGCTGGTTGTTTGAGTGACTGAACCTTATCTTCAATCAACGTTGCAAACTTTTGCCTGTCGTCTTTATAGGCACTTTCGTCAAACTCGTAGTATTTCCAAGTTGAACCTATCTGCCTTGCGTAATTTTCTAGCCGTTGCTTTTGAGCTGGCAATGCTTTGCGTTGCTCTATGTCTGAAACTCTGGCTATAAGTATTATTTTCTTTTCCATAACTATTACTCCTTATTAACTTAACATTAGTTGCTACTATTTTCAATATGTTTTAAATACTCGCTCAACTTTGTTGGCGTGAATGTTTCCAGTGTGTCTGTTACTCGCTGGAAGTGTGAAAAGCGGTGTGCTTTAGGTGCTTTAGCGAGCTTTTTAATCCTGTACCAAGTTGTGTCTGTATAGGCTGCTTCAATCAGGTTGCGTAAGTTCCGTACGCCCTCTTGTCCGTTGATGAGTAGCACAGCAGTAGCAGCCAGTGCAGCTTGCGGCGTAGCATCAGGGTTTTCTATCAAATAGTTTTGGAACAGCTGGTAAGGACGTTTCTCGTCTAGGGAAAGCATATTTACTGATGCTGTTAACTTGCCCCAGTGTTCAAGCAGTAATCCTTGGCATAGCTGTTTCTTATACAGACCCTCGAATGTTCTAGCCTCAATATCTGGGTATGCACGCTCGACGGCTTTTTTACCAACAAGCCGAACTTCGTAACGCAACACTTCAATAGGTGCAACTTCACGAAGTGGTTCAAGCAAGCTCATCTGTATGCGGTTATCTTTTTCAAAGGCTCGTTTTTCACTTATTTTGGCACGACGCAGGTCAGCCAGCTTGTCGTAAAAGGCTATATCTAAAGAGTTGCAATGGATGTGAATGACGTGACCATCTCTAAAGTTAGTCCGCTGCAAGTCGTAGGTGCGGCTTATATCCAACTTGCCGATTGTGTTTAGGATGGTCTGGCACGAGGTGTAATCCATAAACACGACGTTCTTGCACGGATGCCACGCATTGACCTCAGCCTCTTTTAACTGATGAGGGAAAAACTTATGACCAGTTAGCTCAAAGATACACTGCTGCAAGGCAGCGATAATTGGCTCAAAATCTGCTTCTGTAACTTCGTCAAAGTTTTGCTTGAACAGAAGTTTCGGTGCAGAAAACTCGATAGCCAGTTGGTACACAACGCCCCTAGTTTTGTTTGGTCTGCGGTGTAACGTTAAGCGGGGCATATACTTGCCCATCTTGGCGTAGGTTGGCGAGGGGTTTAGGTATGTTCTTTGGTTGCCTCTCGTACCTACTAGTTGCTGTACAGACAATGGTGAGAATGCACCTCTATGCAAAATCATCGGGTCATTGATTGTCAGCAGTAGTTTTACTGTGTCTACCATAATTGTCATCACTTCTTTCAAAAAGCTCGTTGCACTTGGCAACGATAGCTTGTTCAATGGCACTTCCAGCTTGTTTGTTGAGCGGATGATAGTAGTTCAGCTCACGACTGCCAATCCGCTTTGTTGGGTAGGTAATGCGGTAGCCTGAGCCGTCTAGGCGGCGATGCACGCCCATTGAGCCAAGATACAGCTGACCATTGACCACACAGCTGGCAAAAGCCACTAAACCATCAACAGCTTTGACAGGCACGATGTTTACTTCTGTCACTTCCATCGCTTTCGCTCCTCTAACTTCTTTTCCTGCTTGTTAGCCCAGAGCCAAAAGCTCATAAGCCAATCAATGCACTTTCGCAGTGACTTTTGGAGTACCGAGTAAAGCAGCCTCATTTCTTGCTCCTCAACTTGGCACACGCAACCTGGCAAATCTCGTTTTTACACGGGGCTTCAAGCATCAAGTTAAGCTGTGTGACGATATCCCGAATGTCGCTGTGATGTGTTTGACCAAAACTTGCTCTGATTGATTTAAGCCAGTCTTCTGGACCAACTTTGCCTGGCAGTGTGTTTATAGCCTCGTCAATGATTGTTTCTAGCTGGTTCGCTTCCGTGTTCCAGATATAAAACTTAACTGCATACAGTTGGCAGTGGTCGCACCAATTATTGAACTGGTCAATTGTTCGTGTTTTCTGTTCCTCGTCCATTTTCCTTGCTCCTTATTTCATTACGTACTTTTTGTGCAAGGTCCATCTGAATAAGAACATCAAACCAACCTGTTAGGTTGTGTAATGCTTCGGCACTCAACTCAGTAGCCACGCCTTTATGTGCGGCTTGTTCTTGTGGGTCTACTGGCTGCTGTTTCGTAGCCTTATTTTGTTGATGGGTATTCTTCTTGTCCTGCACATAACCCATTACAAAGAAGCTGTAAAATAATCAGTTTAAATCTGTGGATAAGTAAGCTTTTTACAGATTGAGATAATCTGGATTTATAAAGTAAAGAACGCCTTTATTGCTGCTGTCTATAAATTTGGGCATCTTGCCGCCTGAGGCTATCATTACCTGTTGATTAAAATGATTTGCGTAGCCCTTTATTTTGATTTTCCATCCTTCTTCATCTTTAGCATTAGCAAAGTGAGCGTCATAAACTTCACGGGCTAAATCTTCAATGTCCCACTTTTTCACAACATTATCAGGTGAACTTAACAAGAAGCGAGCCAACTTTGTATAGCTTGAGCTAATCGTTACAGTAACCCTTAAAGTGCCAAGCTGTATCTGCATAGATGAACCTATACGCTGAAAGTTAACCTGTGACGGTGCTACAAGGAATTGACCCTGTTGAATGTCTTTAGCAATAAGTTGTTGTTTTAGCTCACGTACATCTTGCCGCAGGTCATTGAATTCGAGCATAAAATTAGCATTCTCACTGAGGGTGATATTACCAACAGTATTTGTCTGCGTAGCTACTGCGTTCGCAGTTAAGTTATCCTCATCCGTGACAACGCCATCCAAAGCAAAGTCTACCGTCTCAAAACGACTAAACTCAATGCTTGTCGAGAGTGAGCCAATGTCAAATCGTAAGTCACGTACTACTCGCTCGTGCTTGGTATGAATATCTGCAAACAATGTTCGTGCTATTAGTGGTGCTTGAAAAGCCTCTTGGATACTTTTGATTGTGGCTATGATGTTATCTGTCGGAAATGTGACCAACGATTTTTGTACTGCTGCAAGTGCAGTAAATTGGTTTTGCGTAAATAACGTACTTTTGTGTATTGCTTCTAGTGCAGGGGCTATAGATGCTTGAATGCCTAAAGCTCTGTTTAAAGCTGGTTGCATAGCAAGTGTAGTCTTTTGCATATCAGCGACGATTTTTAACATTGGCGATGAGCTAACTGTGTGTTGAGCGGCTTGAAAAGCTGGCGATAGTTTATAGATGTTCTGTATCGACTTTGTTATGGCACTAAGGTCGTAGTGGCTGACTAAAGTTTCAGTCATCTTTTTCAGCTGTTGTTGAGCTTCTTCTAGCTGCTTTCGTTCTCGTGGGGTAAGAGCAGCACGGTCTTTGGCACTCAGTTCTTTGTATTGAGCTAGTGTAATGCCCGAACGTTTCCTATTCTTAAAATCGGCAGCCTTAGAAACCGTAACAGTTACGGCTTTCGGTTTGTCTTTTTTGGGCTTATTGCTATCTGTCATCACATCTCTCATCACAACACTGGTAAGTAGTGTATAGTTATAGTATGCCACAAAAGAGTAAAAAAGAGCCGAAGTTACTCACGCTAAAACAGGCGTGTGAGCTTCTGAATTGCCATCCAAATACACTACGTGCGTGGGATGAAAAAGGTTACTTAGTTGCTGTACGTTTCGGCACTCGTCGTGATAGGCGTTATCGTCGTGAAGATGTGATGAAGTTATTGAAAAAGGAAGGTAAGTAAATGAAAATCCAAATATCAGATTTAAAAGAAAAAGTTACTGCATATCTACTAGCTAGTGGCTTTGATGAGCATAATGCTACTACACTCACGGAGCTAGTTATTGAGCAGGAGTTAGTAGGAAATCAGTTTAGTGCTGTTGGTGAATTGCCAGGAAAGCATGCTCGCTTAATTGAGAATGCAGGTAACGCGAGAGAAGAAGTTGCTGTCACAAAACCAGCTGCGAAACTTATTAGGGGTAATGGACGTTTAGCACCACTAATTACGGCAGACCATTTGGATGATGTTATAGCCAATGCGAAAAAACAGGGCATCTATGCTTTAGGGATTTACGATAGTACTTATAACGATTTTTTTGATGTATTCTGCCGACGTATTGCAGCACAAGATTGCGTTGCAATCATAGTAGAAAACGGCGGACCGCAGGGTGTAACACCCTTCGGTGGTAAAACAGATGTCACTGGCACAAACCCGATTGCTTATGGCATACCGACAAACAACTACCCAATCGTATTTGATGCGGCTACCGCAATGCACGCCTATGGTCGGATTAACCAAGCTAAAGAAAATGGGGAGCAACTGCCTGAAAATGCGTACGTAGATAAGCAAGGCAATATAACCACAGACCCTAATGTCGCCTATGCAGTGTTACCTTTCGGTGGATTTAAGGGGTTTGGTATCAATCTGCTGATAGATGTACTAAGCGGTAGTTTAGTAAGAGGCAAAAGTGGACTTGACCAGCCTCTTGATAGCCAACGTTACATCGGAACTTTAATAATTGTTATTGACCCAGCAGCATTCGGTGACATTGTAGACTTTAAGGCTTCAACTACTAAGCTCGCAGAGGATATTCTAGCCGTAGAGCCAATTGACCCAAGTCAACCTGTGCGTGTTCCTGGCTATCGTGGAGCGAAGCGACGTGAGGAGTTTTTGGTATCTGGCACTATTGAGATTGAAGATGAAGGTTGGAAAAGATTTAAAGCCGCTTTAGATAAGATTGGTGGTCAAAAATGACAGAGCCACAAGAAAAGGAGACACCACAAACTATGGAAGCAAAATCTTACACTTTAATGACAGCAGATGTTTACGATGCTATTTATTCAAAAAAGAATTATGAAGCTGAGGCACAGGCACTAAAAGGCCTAATTGACAGATATAAGAAGACTGACGGTAATGAGTTACTTGATGTTGCTTGCGGAACTGGATTGCACTTACCGTATCTTGCCGACGACTACCAGGTAACAGGAGTGGACCTGTCAGAACAACAACTTGAAGCCGCCAAGAAAAGACTGCCTGACCTGACTTTCGTTCAAGGCGATATGCGTAATTTTGATTTACAACATCAATTTGACGTTGTAACTTGTCTATTCAGCTCAATCGGTTATGTACATCCCTTGGATGATTTAAAAGTAGCAGTCAAAAATATGGCTGACCACGTAAAACCAGGCGGTGTTATGTTTATTGAGCCTTGGCTGCAACCAGGTGTTTTTGACCCGACTAGACCGCCTCATACAGAAGTAGGTGAACTGCCAGAGAAACATCTAAAAGTAACCCGAACTGCTCACAACAGTATTGAAGGCAACATTTCTATCCTGGATATGCATCACGTTGTTGAAACCCCGAACGGTACGCAGGAGTTTACAGAAGAACACAGACTTGCCCTATATACGCCAGAGGAGTTTCAGCAGGCATTTGCAGAAGCAGGACTTGAACTTCATCACGACGAGCAAGGCTTGTCGGGTCGTGGGCTATACATAGGCACAAAACCCCAGGAGCAAGTATGAAGACAATACTAATAACAGGTTCAAGCAGGGGTATTGGCAAAGCGATTGCTACACTGGCACACAAACAGGGCTATAAAGTAATCGTACACGGCAAATCAGACAGTGAGGAGCTAAATGCCGTTCATCAGGAGCTTGCAGGTTCGATTAAGGCAGTCTTCGATGTATCAGACAAGGAAGCCACTCACTCAGCCATTAAAGAGCTTGGTCATATTGATGCACTGGTTAATAATGCTGGCGTGGCTCGCAACTTCATTAAAGATATTTCAGAGGTTGATGATGACACGGCTTTGGAAGAATACAAAGTTAATGTACTTGGCTCATTGCACTGTATCCAAGCAGTACTGCCAAAAATGCTAGAAAAAGGTTCAGGCAGTGTTGTGAACATCAGTTCAATCAAGGGTTATTCAAACCTGGCAACAATGAGTACCCTGACTTACGCTCCTGCCAAGGCAGGTGTTATTTCAATAACTAAAGCTCTAGCAAAAAGCTACCCAAGCGTTCGTTTTAACGTTGTAGCACCTGGTTATGTTGAAACCGACCAAGTGAATGACTGGAATGAAGAGACATTTAAGCGTATCAGCGACGGCACTATTCTAGGTAGAATTGCCAAGCCAGAGGAAATAGCACCACTTGTAATGTTCCTAGCCTCTGATGAAGCTAGTTACATCACTGGTGCGGATTATCTTGCAGACGGTGGCTATTCAATAAAGGGGAAATGATGGCTGTTAAAATCACTTACTTTGTACACGGAACAACCACTGACAACGAAGAAAATAAGTCATCAGGCTGGAACGACGTTAAGTTATCAGACTTGGGCATTAAACAATCAAAAGACCTAGCTGGATTAACAGCAGGTAAAGTATTTGATGCTGTATTCACATCTGACCTTAATAGAGCGATTGCCTCAGCTGATTTAACCTGGGGCGATAAGTATCCAAAGTTCGCTGATAAAAGGCTGCGTGAATGTAACTACGGTGACTTAAACGGCAAATCTTCTGATGTCGTTGAGCCATTGCAGGAAAAATCAATCACGACACCTATGCCAAATGGTGAAAGTTATGAAGATGTTAGAACCCGTATTAGCGATTTCCTCGATTTCCTCAAGCGAGAATATGATGGCAAACATATAGCAATCGTTGCCCACAAAGCACCACAGCTTGCTCTGGATATATTGCTTAAAGGTATGACCTGGGATGAAGCTTTCGCAAACGACTGGCGTAAACAAAAGGCTTGGCAGCCAGGCTGGGAGTACGAGGTAAAACAATGAGCGAGGCTACGTTTGTGCTTGCTATAACTGGTCCAACTGGTTCAGGCAAAAGCACCGTATCAGAGAAGTTAGCGAAACAAATTGACCGATGTGTAAATATAGACGCTGACCATATTAAACATATGATTGTCAGCGGGTTCTATAAAGACGATAAAAACCCTGGTGGCTGGAGCTTCAATCAGTGGGGATTAGTTGGCGATAGCATCGGGCTTTTAGCATCCAACTTTCTAAAAGAAGGCTACAAAGTTATTATCAATGGATATATTGACGAGCCTGCTTGGACTAATATCCAAAAGCAGGTAACTCTTACCCATAAAGTATTATTGCTGCCGCATTTAGATACTGTTGCCCAAAGAGATGCTGGAAGAAATGAAGATGTACAAATGGGGAAAGAAGCAGTTAATGAACATCATATTCACTTTTCTACCGACAGTTTCTTTAGAGATTTTATCAAACTGGATACATCTAACCATTCGGTAGACGAAACTGTTGCCACGATTTTAGAAATAGTGAGTAAGCGAAATGACTGAGCCAATTGGCTTGAAGCGTGGAACAGTCAGCTTAGTTGCGTACCAGCCTGAGTGGGCTAATGCATTTGAAAAAGAAAAGAAGCAATTGCAAGGTGTTTTAGGTGCTTATGTTTCAGGCATAGAACACGTTGGTAGTACATCCGTATCTGGATTAGCAGCAAAACCTATAATTGATATGGTTGCTGCCGTTGATGACCTATCCGTTTACAAACAGTTCATTGAGCCGTTAACGGTACTTGGTTACGAATTTATGCCTGAGCGTGTCTTCACTGATAGGGTATTCTTCCCAAAAGGACCAAGAGAAAATCGCACACATCATCTAAGTCTGGTAGTAAAAAATAGCGAAGGCTGGGAAAAGACCATAGCTTTTCGGGATTATCTACGCAACAACGCATCTGCACGAAGTAAATACCAGGCTCTTAAAACTGAGCTTGCCGCAAAGTACCCGAATGATAGAGCTAGTTATACCAAAGCCAAAGAGCAGCTTATTGAACAGTTATTGAAAGAGGCATTGCAATGAACAAGCGTGAACTACCTGATGTTATCAAAGAAGTAGGCTTTGATTTTAGTTGGGATGAGCGGAAAGTGTGGGAACTGGATGTGCCAACCGAAGAAATGCCCATTGATGAGCTGACTTGGCACTTTGACGTGCCTTTCATCTGGTCAAAGCCCGATGGCTATTATGATGTAAGTCCTCGTGAAGTTATTGAGCATTCTGAGTTACATACAGAGGAATATGAGCGAACTATGCAAGCAGACACGAATTACCCGATTGACGTTATGTACTGGAAAAAGCGTTGGCTAATTCTAGACGGTTTACACCGTCTGATGAAACAGGCTATTGAAGGCAACCAGGTGGTCAAAGTGCGTAAAATACCCGAAAGTGCTATACCACAGATTTTGAAGGACCACGATGAAACAGAGCAACATAGCTAATAGTGATGATGAGATTATTCATAAGCTGTTTCAAGATGCTGCAAAGCACGTAGGCGACTATATCTTCACGTTATTGAGAGTAGGCGGCATAGAAAGCTATAAGAAAGAGCCACTGGCTGAGCTAGCCGAAAAAATTGAACAAGGCAAAGCTACTAGACAAGATATTGAAAGCTCAAATGACCTATGGTCGTTGCTTACAAATATTTGTAGATTGCAGCGTGAAGTTCACTATATGCCGTTTCCGTTCAAGCCTGACGAAACTGACTATAAGGCTGCATCTTTACAGCTGCATATAAGTGGTCCTATTAGCGACAGACTAAAAGAACTAACCGCAGAAGAAAACCCACAAAATGAGCTGGACTTTGTCGCTAGGTTCTTAGCTCATTATCGTGCTGCTTTAAAAGAGTTTGCCAAAGAAAACCACACAGTATTCCCTATGAACGGCAGATTGTTTGAAGTATTTGAAGTGCTGGCTGATAGAGAGGATGGCTTAAATGGTTTCAAAGTTCATTTCTCAAATGACAGTTCTGCACACTTTGCCCGTACCGCAACAGGTACAGACGGAGCAAATGTAATTCCTGGGAACAGCATTGATTTTTTCGTTGGGGAAAATGACAAGCTGAAACCAGCTTGGCGTGTTTCGGGTAAATGGTTATACGAAGTGGGGTTTGAGGGCAGGTATAACGAGCCTGGCGAGTGGAAGCCTTTAGCATACCCAGGCAAATCAGATGTAATTCAGAAAGAGGCACTGGATGCCACGGACGACGAACGGGTGCAAGGTGTGCTTTTTTATATGCTTGCCACTGGACACCCAGTTATTGAGTTTGCTGCAAAGATGCCCGTGAAGTTGCCCGAAGCAGAAGTTGTGTTGCCTGGGGGCGTTAACCTCTTGCTTGTTGAGCAAGAAAATCAGCTCGGCAACCTATTCGTTTACGACGGTTGGGTTGAACTAAAAGACACATCCTTAGAAGGTATACGTTTGGCAATTGAGGGCATACAACGAGCTATGGAAGGTGTTGCCTTTGCATTTGATAAGGAAGTACGCTGGCGATTAAAGTACAGTCTTCACGACCATAGCAGAGGTGCGGCTAACCCGAATAAAAAGGATATGGAGTTTTTGAATAGCATTATTAGCAACTTAGCCAAGGAGCAGGATTTAGCAATAGATGCCGCAATTAACTGGTATAACCTTGGCAATTTAACTCAAAATCCATTAAACGCATTTTTGTGTTTTCATATAGCTATAGAGGGGCTTGCCGCAAAGCTAGCTCAGGGCAAACTCAAAGCCAGTGCTACATTTGGCTTAGCCAAGGAAAATAAAGCTGACCGCAAGAAGCGAATTAAAACAGTTTTTGATGAGTACTACGCAACCTACTATTCAGCTGGCAATATAGAAGAAATGATTAAGCAGTCATACTTTGTAGGTGTTGTTCCAATAAAAAACTACTTACAAAAAGCACTTGAAGCCGTATTTCCAGAAAAAGGCAGACAGGCTGTATTGGATACCTACTTCAAAAAGGATGAGGGCATTTGGGATTTACGAGGTAAGCTGGTTCACGATGTTTACTCTGATTGGCATCCAGATGAGTTTAGTAAGGTCCAGGGCAAACTATATGAGCTAGAAGAATTAGCCAAGGCATTTATAACCCGTGTTGCATTACGCATACCGCCTGACCAGAAGCGTCCTCAATGGTCTAGGCGGCACAGCCTAGCCTCAAGTATGGACAATCCAAAAAGCACGCTTATCGTATCACCAGATTTAAGAATGTTGCCACGAACCGACTGGAAAATACTGCCAGAGTGGATTGATTAAACACGTTACAAAAAACGCTTGTCAGAAAGTACCCCCACATTTTCGGTATTACATAGGCGGAGTACCTATAACAGAGGTAAAGGGCTACTACCCCCCTATCATTACAGTAAAAAACAGCTCGTTTGAAACATACCAATTAAGCATCAAGCAAATTGCCTGATAATTGGAATACCTCAGCCAGATGTTTTAGTTTATAATCGTTGGTAGCACTGATAGCAGATGTTTGAAATGCGTCAACTATCTTGCACCAAAAATGGACTAATTCCGAAAAAATCGCCCTTTCGGGCGACAATTTCGGAATTAGTCCATTTTTGGTGGAGTTCTACAACTCCGCTCAAACTCATTTTATAGCAAAAAGCTGAAAACTGAGAGCAAATTGTAAATGGAAGCCTGTGCGCGAGCGTAAGCGAGTGCTAATCCGACCAGCCACGCCGTTTGTGAGCCAAAGGCTCA
>JAJDCL010000012.1 GCA_029260875.1 Candidatus Saccharimonadota bacterium | reverse complement strand
CCAAACATTCAACATACAGTACCAAGAGTATCTTGCGAATCCCAATAAAGCCGACCTTGAGATCGATCTTTTTGGTTTCAGTCGGGGGGCTGCTGAAGCACGAGACTTTGCAAATTTGCTGAATGAGAAAGGCATTCCAATATTTGATAATGGCGACCCTTATTCAGGAAACGAAATAGGGATCTTCAAACCAAATATTCGAATGCTAGGTCTATTCGATACAGTTTCCTCCTTTGCTGATCCGAGTAATTTCGATGACAAAGGTTTTGACTTCTCAACACCATCTAACGTTCAATTCGTTCGCCATGCTGTAGCTCATCACGAATACCGCAGTAAGTTTGGACTTCAGACCGTGCGTATGCCCGTCGGGACCGAGGTTCCGCATAACGGTATCGATCGTACCAAAGAACAATATTTTATTGGAGCGCATTCAGATGTGGGTGGAGGAAACGATGTCCACCCTGAGCTTGCGTATCTTCCACTCAATTGGATTCGGAACGAATCTTTTGCCGTCGGCGTTCCATTTGCTCCCATAACGGGTCCAGAGGCCAACATTCCAACTGTAGATTTCATGATGAAACACAAGTCTGATTCCATGGCTAATTGGAAATACTTTGATGATCAACTACGGCGTCGAAACGCTGCCCTTTCGGGATCGCCTTTTCAGCGACCGGTCAATCATCCTAACGTGATAAGGTGGCGGCCAAATAGATCAGCAACATCACGGCTCACCTATTTATCAAACCGTCAATTGATTGACTACCTTCGTTCGCTTGGGAGATTTCAGCCATGATAAGATACATTTTGATATTGTTAGGATATCTGCATCTAGGTTGCAATGGTCCGTGGGAACCACGAGTGAATTCAGACTCAGTGTGGTGCGGTCCCCACTTGCGCATTGATATGCAACGTCGAGATTTAAACGACCTTACTGGGCGCCTCAGTCAAAATCGATGGTTATGCGATGGTGATTCAGTTGGCGCACTGAAAAAAGTGGTGAACTTTCCGATAGATTATCTAGAGGATACTGGGGTCCTAGGTACGTGGCCATCTGGCACAGGAAACGCTGGGTGTGGTCGAAATAGAATACCTCCGTACCGTCTCTATTTGGTCTCACTAAACCCTAGCATTGTATTGCTGGTTGAGAAGAAGTCAATTCGTGATAGGCCACCTCTTAGTGGCCAGATTTTGAATGATTGTAGACTGGAAGGGGCGCTTGAATTTGGAACCAATTTCGATTGTGGCGGAGAAATCCTCTGGTTCTCTCCAGACGAAAAAGTGGGGCCTCTGCCTCTTGACGGCTATGATGCGCGAATAGAACTACCTGATGGCTATATCCAACTAATCCGTGAAGGCGACCGATTCCGCGTCGAACGGCTATAGAATGCGTCAAAAAGGGGACACGCTGTGGCAACCAGTTTTAGATCTATCTAAGAATCGTGTCATCAATGAAAGTATCCCGTATCTGATGTTACTTAGCTACTCATTCGGCTTTGGTCAGTGAGTCTGTGATCTAGAATAACGTTAGAGAAACCCCATGCGACGATTTGCAAATCTCATCTTAGTTACTCTGAGCTTCGCGCTACCAGTTGTGGCGGCTAATTACGCGAGTAATTGGGCATCCGTCGCTTTGGGTTCAACCGCTGAAAAGTTTGGCTTTGATGGTTATCGTGATACCGCCTACGCCCATTTCCAAGAACTCCATAGCTCCCATGCGGAGCTTGCGGAGACGGCGAAAGTCGTCATAAGTGAGCCAGGATCTGTCCTGAAGGCTGCCTACACGGGTATTAAAGAGACAGGTCAAGGTCTTCTTCGTTTAGAACCCAGAGCCGTGGCCGATGTAGAAGCGTTCAAAACTGAAGTGATCCTTGACATGTTGATCGAAGGACCAGGTGCCTTCAAGAACATGATTGACGATGTCGCCAGGCGCTCTGTAAAACAAGGCCTAAAACTAAGTGACGACGTGTTTGAAGCGAGTCTGCGACGCCTGAACGAAGCCCTTGAGTCGGCGAAAAAGGCATCCAGCCTGCGCCAGAAATACGAGTTAGCCAGACAGGCGGGCTTCACCAAACACGAAGTGCGCGCCCTCATGGATATGGGCATCATCTGTTTTAGCGGAGACACGCGCGTTCATACACCTATGGGCATGATCGCGATTGCTGATCTGCAGGAAGACGACCAGGTTTATTCGCAGTCAACAGACGGGACGTTGGAAGCTCATGCCATCCGTCAGACGTTCACCACTCATCCAGATGAAGTGTTCGCCATCCGTTATCGGGATGGGGCAGGCGCGGAACACGAACTCCACGGTACGGCCAACCATCCCTTCTATGTAGTCGAGAAATCTGCCTATGTAGCGATTGAGGACGTGGTGCCTGGCGCCCATTTCCTAACAGCGAACGGTGAGAACGTCTTCTATTTGGGTATGGAACCCATCCGTGG
The DNA here is from genome assembly GCA_029260875.1 of Candidatus Saccharimonadota bacterium. Lineage (GTDB taxonomy): Bacteria > Patescibacteriota > Saccharimonadia > Saccharimonadales > OFTM59 > OFTM59. Next base: position 4,062 of record JAJDCL010000012.1, on the reverse strand, counting down.
CCCGCCAGCTAATGGTTGGACGACGTACAATATTGAGGTCCCACCCCACCACAACTACTACGTCCAAGAAGCGCAAGCGCCAGCCAACAGCCCGTCCATCCTCGTCCACAACTTCGGCGGCGAAAAATGCACCCCTGTGCAAGGCACTGGCATAGCTTCAGGCAAGCTAGCAGATTCTCGAGTTGGTATTGGTGAAACCAAAACTGGGTTGGCACGGACAACGGCGCAATGGAGAAACCGATACGGACCGTCGGGGATGAGAGACCATCATTTAGTGCCTCAAGCATTGTTGAATGACCGCCGATTCACCGGCAGATTGAGTGAACTTGAAATCGATGATGCACAGGCCTTCATCGACAAAAGAATTGCTCGGATTACACAAGCTAAGCATGCAGAAATACACGATTGAGGATGGAATCCTGCTTGGAAGCATTGGTTGGATGTGAATCCGAATTTTTCGGTGCGGCAAATTGATCAGCACATAAAACTCTTGATGAAGAGATTTAATGTCCCACGCAACAGTCGCAATTTTGTAAAGAAATACGGGAGGAATTGATTGAAATCGAGTGAGGTTATGTTCAGAAAGGCTCTGATGTTGCTGGATCGCGGTGCCTTACAAAGAGGAGAAGATCTGTTAAGAGAGGTCATTGCAATCTCTCAGTGTGAGGAGAATAACATTACCAAATACAGGGCAATGTGCTGTTTGGGCGAGCTATTGTTCAATAGCGGCAAATTGAAGGAAGCTTGTCGTTTCCTGACAGAAGTAGAATCAATCGACAGGGATGATGATTTGTTGGACTACGAGAAAGGGGTCGCTAAAACTATCATTGCGAGTATCGACAATCAATGGTCGTAGTGTTCAAATAGTGTACGTCAACTTAAATGACTGTCCTTAGTCAAATATCATTGAGGACGGCTTTTTGATAACGAGAGGCGTCATTTGCAATGGAATTTTGGGTCTGATTGACCTGTCCTGTCCGCGTGTCCGGGTTGTTTTTTAGCCGTGTCGTTGTTCAAAACTCATCTGGGCGGGTTTTTGATAACGTGAGGCGTCATTTGCAATGGAATTTTGGGTCGGATTGACCTTCAACTCAGACTAGTCACCAAGATAAACAGCCGAGTATCAATCCTGGCCAAAATCTGAGCGTAGGAATCCCGTGTCCCTGCGAATTGGGGATTCAAAAAGGCTCAGATTGTGTGAAATGTTAAGCGGCTTGCTTCCAGCGGTAGCGATGGTGCAAGCCACCTCCAGCAAAAAGGCGGAGAGTCAAGCACGACGAATCGAATTCTCTTTCTTGTGGCCGAGATGTGTGTGGTCATGCTGGTGGTAGGCGGCATACTCTCTCAACAACAGGATGATTAAAACGCTCACCGAAGAATGACGCGTGTAGGTTGAAAAAAACGTTATTAGTTCTTACCCCAGGCAAAATGCTAAGAATCCACATCGCTACTTTTTGAGCCTTATAAAGTGGGCCCTGAGTTTATCGTTCTTATTGACCCACGGTTTGATCTTAGGTAAGTCATATTTGGGAAGTGTCAGACAGCCTTGGGCCGTTTTTTCGACAAGCGTTTCGACTTCGGTTTTAGTCCGTCGAATCTGCCTAGCAGCCTCCAACACGTTTATTGCTAGCAATTTGACGTCATGGTCGTTATGGAGGTAGATGCAATGGTGTAATTCCGCAATGCAACTGAGGCTTAATTCAGCGGGCTCGCGTCGGTTTTCTAACGTATCTGGAACCGCGGTGCGCTTAAAGCGAATAGCACTAATCCGTTTGCATTTCTCTCTAAAACAAATGGCAGCGTTGGTGAGGATCCGGCTTTCTTCTGTCTGGTTGTTGGATAGCCACACAGATAGGCCATAGTGATCTTTTTCTCGGGGTCGAAGCTCGACCATAGCGCTCTGTAGCCGTTCCTCATCGCCTTCCGATAATTCAGCAAACATGAAGACGTTAGGCTTATTGACTAAACGAATGAAGTCAGACATAGTCCTCTAGAATTTCGGCCGCTTCCTGACGAATCTCCGGGCTAGTATCATTGACGAATGACCTAATCAATTCGATGAGTGCGTCGTCCTGGCACTGCTCATAACGGTCTTCCAATCCCAAGAGAGTACCCATTCGGATGAGTTTGCTAGCGAAATTTAAGATTCGGATGGCTGTAATAGGGTTCGTCTTAGGGTGAGAGATATAAAGCCGCGCCGCATGTCCTTGAATTGTCAAAGAATTTTCGGTGTCGAGAACTTGATCGAGCAGGTTAGCCGGGTTGAAGTTTTTGATGATGCTTTGGACATTGCGATAGTCGTCGTCAGAGACGGCGTGAACCGCATCGTGTAGCGGGCCTTTCAAGAAGGCGTTTAGCATGGTCCGACGGTCAGAATCATCATTCCGGCCTATCGTTGATTGGGAAGGTATCTCAAAAATCGGCGCCTCGGTGAGTGTACTGGGGTGGATATCAATTATTGGGCTCATCAGTTACCTCCATCTCCTCTCGTGTAGCGTCGGTAATTAGTCGCTCAAACAAGTTGGTCGATTCTTCGTGAAGTTCATCAATAACATCAAGAGAACGGTCTCCGTTAAGTTTACGATAAAATTTGCTATGGAGGGTAACTTGTGTAGCTCCCTCTAAGAGTCTTACCTTTAAGTTGAGCTGTTGATTTCGTCCATCTAATTCAAGAAGTTCATGACCGAGCTGGATGTCACACATCTTGGCGGTATCATGCAAAGTATGAGGTATCCAATAGCCGTCGCAATTGAAGTAGTGTCCAAGCTTGAAGTTGTCGGATGGGACGACTAATGTATCTATGGTCCCAAATCCGATGGCATCGACCGCGAATCCAAGTTCATTGACGAGTAAGTGAACATCCGCGAGGATGCCCTTAATGGCCTGCCATCCCAGGTAGGTGTTGATGTTATGGAGCGAAATGCCTTTGGGGTAGGCCTGTAAGACCATGGTTTTGTCATGGTTGAAGAGTTGGACACGTGGCATGTTTTCAATTTCGAATTTATTGGGTCCGATGCCTTTGATCTTTTGGCTGAATACATACTCGTTGGGTAAGTATTTTAGTTTTTTAGTCGCTAATTCAGGAAAGCGATTGAACAACACAGCGGCATCCATATCTTTAGTCAACCTGAATTCGACATAACTCTCGGTTAGTAAAGGTTTTTTGTAGCGCATCATCGTCTCCGCTTAAAAAACTACGCAATTCATAGGCCAGGAAGAAATTGTTTGCTGACTGTTATTTTCCATAAGTGGATCGGCCGATAATCTGAGCTTGGCGGCGAATAATAATTCTTCCGAATATGGCTCGCTCAGCCTTGCGGAGTTCCTCGCCTACACGATCTGATTCCTGATTATGCAAAGCGTATGCATTTTGTTTGTCGAAGTAAGACATCTATTTATTATATCAGTGTCATGGATTTACTGTGGTGCGTAGTCCGAAAATGGCTGTTGATTTCACTTCGGTGAATTTAGGATAGAATGCGGCTATCATGAGAGCGACCGGAAAATTCTTAGTTTTATTCTTTCTTTTCTTTGGCCTCATGGCGTCTGGATTTGCTGGTCAATCTCTCTCTGATGTTGTCGCTCGGTCTGAAGAGATCATATCGTCCCAGCATGTGATGGACTTCTATCGTAATGTCGAATTTGCGGAAACAGAATCAGATCATGCGACAGAATATGAATATACAGGTATCCATCTGACGAAAGTCACTCACCATACGACGCCGCTAACTGAAATTATCTATTCGGACCACACGGCTTTGGGCTTGCCGCAGCGAATAAGTTTCCTAGAAGACAATCAGACAACGGTCGAAATTGATCAATCCTTTCATCCAGATGGCACCATAGAAACAAGAACGATCACGCCCGCCAATGGTGGCGAAAAAGTGCTCATGACATTTGACAAATTTGGCGAGCTCGTGGCGTTGAAAGAAGGTCTGGAACCCGAGAAAACATATACCCATAACAAATGGGGCTTACCCTCAACGCTCACCTATGACGGTGCGCCATATGACATCTTCATGGATCGCAACAACCTCAACTTCGCGCTTTCCAATGGGGCAA
>JAJDCL010000011.1 GCA_029260875.1 Candidatus Saccharimonadota bacterium | reverse complement strand
ACTGCATGGCAATTGCTCTCGCTTTAGGTAGATTAGGGTTGTTAGAATAAGCCATGGTAGGCTCCTTTCCTTGTAATTATTTGTAGTAACTACAGTTTAGGATGCCTGCCTTTTATGTTGCAAAGGTGTTGAGTTAGTACGGAAACATTGACTAATCATGACGTTTATGCTAGAATATACACTATGTCTGCTGATTTTCATGAAGCACTCTCAACTCCAGAAAACTGGGGTGGGGTTACTGACCCCTTATTCCACGATGCAAACAACTTTAGGTACCTTGTGCACGCTCTCAGCACTAACAGTGGCATGAGCGCAGTGATGAACCTAAAAATGGATACCGAGAATGGTATAACTGGCGATGAAAGCTGGGGTGACCAAAGGATTAACCTTTACGATGAGCCTGAAAAACTGGGCGAACGGGTTGCACTCAGCATGTCACTCATTGACCAAGGTCATAAAGATACCTGGGGTGAAGGGGGCTTAATAATTGGAGCAGCTCCAGAAGACATCGTAGTTACATTACCTGACGACAACGGGACTAATAACAATAATCTCGACCAAGTACTCGCTCAGGCTTCACGACAGCCAAAGCTTAGCGGAGATAGTCTTCTTGCTCAAACAATCCCACCAAAGTACAACGAAGTTGTTGCGGTGTGTAAGCAAGGCGTACACCCGCTTGAGCTCAAAGGCTTCTTTATAAAAACTTCGCCATCTGGTGAGCCGCTCAGTCGACAACTTGCCGACCAGATGCGACGTCACGCACGTCGCCTCGGCTTACCACTAGTTCAAATAGCTAATGAGGCTTTCTATGCGACCGATAGAGTAGATGTGTGGGAGGGTGGAAAGCTTGCAGTTGAGTACCACGGCAATCGCTACTTGCTTAACGGTTATGAAGATAGTAACTTCAGAGCCTACGACGAAATGATGCAACCTTATTTTCCTGCTCCCGTGGAAGTTGAAGCAGCAGTAGCCTTCGGGGTTAGTGCTGGTAACATTGCACCTGACATAGCAGCACAGGTGCTTGAAAACTACGCCACCTACGACCGACAGCGTCAGACGCCAACAGCACGCTTCAAAGAGGACGGCTCAGTGAGTGGCGTATCGTACAAGACCGGCTATGGTAAGTACGAAGACGAAGTTCAAATAAGCGTCGGCGGATACGGTAGTCGTATTAATCGAGCACAGCAAGTTGAAGAGGCGAAGAGTATTGGATTAAGTGCCAGCACTCTTGAAAGCGAGAGCTTCATGACGGGTACGGTTTCACCTGATGAAACTGTCGATATGGTAGCCAAAGCTTGTGAGCAGCTCGACGAAGCGTCAGCACAACGCGTTCAAGACTGGTACGTTGCATGTCGAGGCAATCTGGAGCTAGATTGGGACTTTCGCCAGCAGTCTCAAGCCCGATTGGGGGGCTATGGTGTTGCTGGCTTTCAGTACGATGAAAGAACAACGTTTTCCAAAACACGTTACTAACTTTGGTGAAAGGTGAAAGGGTGAAAGAGGTCGTGTGAAAGAGGTCGTACCTCTAAAAGTGTAATCCCCTGCTAGTTAATGTACTATGTTTGTGCGCCATCTCGGAATATATCTGTTAGATGGCAGTTTTCCAGAACCTCTAGAACCAGAGCCAGATTTTCCACACTGGAACTTTTTGGATCACCGAAGTTATATTGCGAAAAAACATTAATTATTGTACCAACAGGGTAGGTACACTCCGCACACAATTATTGACATAAGCTCATTAATAGTTATTATATCGGTGTTATGAGTTGTCACTATCAATACACCGCATTAGTTCTCCCTTACTCGCTGCCACTATGACGGTCAGGGTGTTTTTATGTTGCTTTCAACCTATAACTAACAAGTGCAGGCAGCCCCGACAACAGGGCTCCATATATGACTTTTGTTCTGATGCTTGAGGAGCTAATGATGAAAGATGTAATTGATAACGTACTCGTGCTCAAGGTTGGTACAAATACTCTAGTAGAAAGAACCGTCGACGGCTCGGAAAGACTCGATAAGGCTTCTTTTGAGCGTCTGGGCAGACAGGTCCTGGAACTGCAGGACGCTGGTCAGAGTATAGTTATCGTGTCGTCAGCCGCTATAACAGCAGGCATGGTTGAAGTCGGTCTAAAATCTCGTAGTACTGAAATGTCGGAGCTTCAACGCCTAGCTAGTATTGGTTGGCGACACGTACTGAACGCTTGGGACAGTGCTCTCAGGCGCAAAACGATAGGCGAACTCTTACTTACTCAGCGTGAACTGGGTATGAGTACTGAGCGAGACGAAGCCCTACGAGTTACGTATACTTTGCTAAAACATGGGGATATTGCAGTGGCGAACGAGAATGACGCCATAACGCATGAAGAGATTGCCTTTGGCGACAACGATACCCTGGCTGCTACGTATGCAGCACAGATTAGTCGCTCTTCGCTCTTCGGCAGCAATGTACGTCTAGTTCTACTTAGTGATATTGATGGCGTATATGGTGATGTTAACGATGCTAGTTCGGTTATAGCTACAATTGACGACATAGGACAGTTTGAGCACTTGGCAAAAGGGGCTACGAGCCAAAACGGTACGGGTGGAATGGTTACAAAGTTTTCGGCTGCTAAAATTGCTAATGCGAATGGCGTAGAAATGTGGGTCGCGAACGGACGTATTGAGAACGCCATACAGCGTACGCTGAACGGTGAGATTGGTACTCACTTCGTGGCTGGTTAATCTGGTCTGGCTCTGTCTAGGTGGTACTTTGTTCCTAATAGAGGTGTGATGGGGACCTATGAAATCTGGAGGGTGGGGTAGCTAGATGCAGCAAGCATGTGAACTCTAACTCAGTTCGTTGTCCTTACTTCCCCTCATCTCATGCGTACTAATAGGATGGCAGGCAATTTGTTGCGGCGGAGTTCAGTTGAAGAAGTTAAATTGAAGTGTTCATTACAATATAAGCATCTGGAGTCTGTATCGCCCTATACTGTTTGGTTTGTTGCGCCTGGCTGTATAGGTGGCAAAAAGCCGTTTTCATCTAACTTTCTTAAGATGCCCGTAGTAAGTAGATTATTGTTCATGCAAAGCATGTACTTCCTTGCTCCTGGACGTGGTGCTTGAACAAGGTTCTGTTCCCTGAGCTTATTAATTACCTGTGAGATGCGGACGTGTGAGGTACTTGCGGGGAATAGATCGCGGAAGTCGCTAGCGGCAACCAAGTTCTTATCAACACAAACCAGAAGCATGTCTCTTTCTAGCTTTGTGATCTTTTGCTTTTCGTGTGCATAGATTATTGCTGGTATGACGATCTCTCGCTTAGTAAAGTCTGCGTCTAATAGCTGGTCAATCTTATGGATTTCTTGAGTAAGCCCAGAAAGCATGTACTCACACCAGGCAGTAGCTCCCTCTTCGCTTAAATCATCAGCTCCAGAGAGCTTATCGTAGTAAGTGAGCTTATTTGATCCAAATACAGCTGTTGGGTCTAAAAGCCTATTGCCATCCTTGTCAATATAGCCAGCCCTAACCAGCATTGCATATGTAAGTAAGCGTACTACACGTCCATTGCCGTTCCCGAACGGATGTATCCATACAAATCTGTGGTGCACAATGGCAATCTTAATCAGCTCCATCGTATGAGGCACAGGAGTATTGATGAATTTGATCAGTTGATCCATAAGGTCGCGTAAGTCTGTATGCTGAGGAAGAACATGGGTATAGTTCTGTATCTCACGATGCTCATTCCTGTACGCACCAGGGCGTGCGTCCCCCTCACCGTCCCGAGTTGTGTCCAAGCCGTCTACCACTTTTCTATGAAGATCAAGGATAAATCCTTTATTAAAGGCTGTGTTTGTATCAACTTCCTTCTCTATGTCTTTGATAGTGTTCTCAAGATTAAGAATCATTTTAATCTTCTGATCAATATTGATTTTCTTTTTGATATTGCGGGCTGCTTCTACATAAGCAGCAATAGTGGTGTTATTCCCCTCAATATGCGTTGAGATTACACTCTCAACCGTTTGGAACAAGTTCTTAACCCCAAAGAATATCCAGGGGGGGCGTGGTACCACTCAGCTCTCTACTCCTAAGTGTTTCAAGCTCCAGGACTAAACCCGCTACCTTTGAGTCAAGGAGTGGAGCAGGCAATGAGAATAGCTTTTCATGGTCATTTTTGTGACGAGTCATAACTAATCCTTTTGTTATCCACATTGTAAATTATGTAAGCATAATTGTCAATACTTATCTGTTAAGTATTACATGTTTTAAAAAATTATGTAAGTAAAGCCAATTTAGGATGTAAGCACAACAGGGTTGCAGTGAAGGGGGTTGCTGGGATAGAATGCCTGGTCGCTACGCTCGGGCAGTTCTAGCCCCAGCTGCCTGTCTAGGTAGCCAGAGGTAGCACCCTCATAACCTGAACCCACCTCTTTAGCTCTGTACAGATTTCGTTCCAGTTCGGACGTATTCGGGCTACCAAGTTTGGATTTTGAAACCACGGGGTTGATATCTGATAAGATGATGCTATGAACATTGATCTGCTGCCGTTTGGTGAGGCTGTGCAACAATTTAATTTCCTTGTTGCAGCCGGGCTTTTTGTTTTTTACTTATTTGTTGAAATGCTGGACTCTTCGCTAACGTTTTCGTTAACCCAGCATAAATCTATAAGGTCTGCTCTGGTTACTTTCATCCTATATACCACACTTGCTGTAGAGGTGGCTGCGATTGTCTCAAACTACCTATACGTTCTGCCGGTAGCTTTAGGGGCAGCACTGGGGTCGTTTATAGTGGTAGAGCACGAAAAAAAGAAAAGACCCATAAAATAGAATTCGGTTCCAGCCCCTGCTTTTATATGCAGGCTGGTGGGTTTGCCGCCTGCAAACTGTAAATAACACCTATATAGGTGTGACCTTGCGAGAATTATTCAAAGAACCGGCACATGAGCTTACGTTACATTAGAAAGCATGGGGCAATCGGGCGCCTAAACGAGCCCCTTTAAAGGTTGATAGATTTTTGCCTGTGTGCAGTGTTGTTAGCAGAGTACTTACGCGGATATTAAATTAGGGGTCAAAAGCTTTGCAACATTAGAATTTGAGCTTCTAGACAACGCAGTGTCGGTAATGCTTAGTAGAACTTCTTCGTAGCTAGTGCCTTTGTTTAGTTCAAATGCGCCAGCGAAGTAACGGCTCCCCGGGGCGGGCATAAAGTTTGCTTCTAAAAACTGAAGTTTGCCATCACCATCCATTCTTATATCGATACGCGCCAGGTCGCGGCCGCATAATACTTTATAGACCTGAACTGCAAGTTGAGAAACGGCATTATAAGTTTCTGGCTCTTTTATCACACTAACTATTTCATTGTTTTCTGTCTTAACTCGGCTGCCAAGTATACGGTCACCGCGTGAGTTCTTGGAGGCAATAATCTCAATTGGGGCAACTTGTATTCGGCCTGCATTGTCGGCGTCTAGTATAGCGACACTGAACTCGCGGCCATTAAGATACTGCTCTACCAACGAGCTGGAGCTGTTATTTATATGAACTAACTCAACTTTGTCGCCGAACTCGGCAAATGTGCGCACAACCGAGTTGTCCCCCACGCCGTTACCGCAACCGCCATTAAGCGGTTTTATAAATAGCGGGAAAGGCAGCGGCAAGCTCTGTGCGTATTTGTGCCGCCCAGGTGCTGATATAAATGAACGGGCCGTAGGCAGCCCCGCAGATCTTACGCGGGCTTTGGCCTTTTCTTTATTGAACTCTAGCTTCATTGCGTGCGCGCTTGCGCCTGTATATGTAATATTATTCTGGTCTAGGTAGTCTGATATCCATACGTCATCATTTGAGTCATCGACTGAGTCACCTGAGTGTGGCAAACGTTTTAGCCCTAAAAATACTAGGTCCGGACGATCTTCTACAAGTTGCTCTAGATCTGACAGATCATTAATAATTGAGACACCAACATTCTCATAATACTGGCTTAGTATAGCTACGATCTTTTGACATGATGTTGCTCCCATAGAGCTGAACTTACTATTCGTAGTTCGGGCAATCTCAACGTGCTTTTGGGCTTTCGCCATAAATACCTCCAGTGCACCGACACTTAAGTGGTGATAATAACTTTGCCGCTAGATATGTAACGCAAACAATAACCGAGATGACGAGAGCGTTTTAAGGCTAAACTATGCGTATACGGACAAAGAGACGATAATAACTTGCTCTATTACCATACCATTTAGGAGGGACTTATCCTAATAGCCTGAGTAGCTTATACTTTAAATTACTCTCCAGAACCCAGTAATGCACAAGATCAGTACATCGCGCTGCCATTTAATGCGCAGGGTCCGTCCTTGTGTAGTTTGTGTACTTATGTAGCTTAAAAACCAGACTAGTGCAGTTTAGAACCCTGCTTTTGTTATAGTTAATCCATGAAAGAGATTTCTGCTGTCTCGTCCTTGGTGCTTTCTGTTGCTGCTAACATTCCCTATATCAATGACACTATAAAAGGCAGGGTCAAACCAGAAAGAATTTCCTGGCTACTTTGGACGCTACTTGGAGTTACATATTATTTTTCTTCAGTTTTTTCAGACGGTGCTAAATGGTTTACGTTTGGTGAGCTTGTTGGCCCAGTATTAATTTTGATTTTGTCCATTAAGTTTGGTGTAGGAGGTAAGAGCAGATTTGACAAATATTCACTTGGGGTAGCATTCGCCGCCTTCTGTTTATTGTTTGTACTGGAAGGTGTTTTGATTAGTTTGCTACTTGCTTTGTTGATTGATGCGATAGGGGCAGTATTAACTATCAGAAAGCTCTTGCTTGACCCCGCCTCAGAATCAAGAGGATTCTGGGGCCTAACAGCCCTAGCAGCTTTTATGGCTTTATTATCCCTTAGAATATATAACTTAGAAACAATCTTGTTTCCGGCATATGTGCTAGTACTTTCGATATTCATCACAATAAAAATAGATCCAACAAAGGAAATAAACATTAAACAAGTCCAGCGCCTCTAATAATCTAAAGTTAAGGTGTTACAATAATCTTGATGCGGTGACCGAGAATAGGTGGTAGCTTGCAAAGCTGCATACGGTAGGTTTATGTCTGCCCCGCATCTCCAAACACTATGACACCACAAGAATATATACAGATTAAACTCGACGAGCTGAAAGAACCAGACGGCTTAAAGCAACCAACGAACAAAGAAGAACTTATAGAGGTAATATTTAAAGTATTGACCTCCAAAAAATTTTGTAAATATTCTTTAACTCCTGAGTATGCGAGTCATATAAAAAATGCCATCAAAGAAAACGTACAAAATAATCAACCGATCAACCTGACTTTTTTAGGTGGTTGCTACAAGCTGTGGCGACTCGAGGAAGCCCCGGAATCGGAGTGGGCAGAATTATTTGCTCATATGTACTTGATCCGTTGGGTTAAACCAGTTTGCGAACTTTATTCACCAGGTGTTTGGTTTGATTTCTTTTTAGACGACATTATTGTGCCAAGGATAAATAACATTACCGAAACTGATGTTGAGTCATACAGGACAAGCCGCCAGAGAATAATTGACTTCCTGAAGCCCTATATGTCTAAAAATATACGGATGACGCTTACCGGTGTAGGAGAACAATTTGGCTCGCGAGAAGCATATGAAAAGTCTTTAGATAAAAATATAAAAGAGCTTGCTGAAGCATTGCCCGGCGGATTGCCGAAATTAACTAATGCTCAAATTGCGACCGCTGATTTGAATATCAGAGTCACGCCGGAGCAGCAAAAAGATCCTATGTGGCGAGAAAAAGTTGAGCTGGTGCATAGCGCGTATTTGATTACCAAGGCTGAAACCAATTATTCTACAAGCTCAGACAAGATAAGAGTGTTCACTCAGCCGTTTTCTTCTGGAGCTTGCATAGCTGTAGGGACAACCAAAGACTCAATAGTAAAATTTTGGGTAGGGGTCGGTGCGCTCAAGCCAAAAGACGATAGTTACCGTCAAGTAATCCTGTCATTAAGCCAGTTGGAAAAAGCTAGCTATAATTTTAAAGGTGTAAATATCGAAGGACTCCACGACAAGAAATTTAAGAATATTAGAGTATTAATATGAATTTAGATATAGAAAAAGTTGTTCGGGAATACATAGATAAATCGCTTTATATGTCGCTTGCGACGGTTAGTGACGACAGGCCATGGGTTTGTGAGGTTCATTTTGCGTATGACGAAGATTTAAATCTTTACTTTCGCTCGCTTACATCCAGGCGGCACAGCCAAGAAATTGCTATAAATCCACATGTTGCGGGCAATATCGTTCGGCAGCACGCATTAGATGAATATCCGCACGCAATTTATTTTGAAGGTATTGCGGAATTGGTGACGGATGAAACACTATTCCCGGCAATCTTCACTTACTTCAAGCAACGTCAAAGAGTTGATGAGACCATAATTGAGGATGCGAAAAGAGCAGAGGGACATAGGTTTTACAAAATCACCGTTGAGAACTGGTACGCCTTCGGAAAGTTTGGTGGCGAAAAAGGGCAGAAATATAAGCTTGAATGGAACAGCAACAACAAATCATGAGCTTGTATTACGAAGTTAAGATTAGTGCGGAGAATCAGGACCAGGCTGATAAAATTTTGAACTCGTTACTTGAGAAAAAGCTAGTCACTGGTGGACAATTCATCAGTGCACCAGCACGGTTTCTTTGGAAGGGCAAGGTCCAAGATATGGATTACGTAACCATTACTTCTTACACAACCGACAGGCATAAAAATGCGGTGATGGATGACGTTCGCAAAACCACATCCGAAGAAGTGCCTATGATGACATTTATATTACCTGACGATATGAATCAAGAACTACGCAACTGGATAGACGAGGCACTAGCATAAGCGAGTATCCTGGCAAACCGGCAAAAAGATTATAATCAACCACTCTATTGTTGGCACTGATTATATTTTGTATGTACCACTAGTGGTACATTGATCGCGACTGGTATCAGCTTCAACTAGTGAATGTTACACATAAGCGATTATGTATCAACAGTGGTACATAACTTTAATCTCGTATCACTACATTGATATTCTGATACAAAATGATCTACTAATAATCCATGACCGTTAAACACCCACCAACAAAATGTAACCAGTAACAAGCAAATATCCCATAATTGCATTTTAGCACTTACATACTATGCCCAAGCTTAGCAAAAAAGCTGCGGCTATAACGCAACAAGTGCGTTATAAAGAAACATTGTGCCGATAAAGGTTAATGTAAGACGCAGTACCGGTGGTTCCCATATGAAAATATTGCTGCGTACTTTTTTGACCACGGCTTCAGAATGATCATGAAAAACCAGCCTGGTAAGCAATAAAAGTAACAATGGCGATATTACAATCAGATTGTAGGCGAACAATATAGTTATTGCTTCGCTGAAGTTGTCGCTTAAGGTCCCGATAAGGCTGATAGCCCAAGGTAAGGAAAAGCCGTGGGCAGGTCCATGACAGTAGCCAGGCCGCCTAGTACAAACGCGGAATGTACAGTAACAACACTTTGTTTTTGCAGTGAGGCACGGCGTTTTTTTGGTCTTTTGCCGAGCCTAAAACCATACAATATTATAGCTGTACCGATCAAAAGATTCAGGGCTGTCAGCGCCGAATGCTGTTCGCCCCATAAACCTAGTAAAAACTTGTCAAACCCAAGTTCGAGTACTAAACCAAAAAAGAAGTAAGTCACAAAAACACCACAAACAAACAGCAAAACCTGTTGCAAGTAATGACGGTGCATTAACAAATACAGGCTTATGCCGAGAGTTGTCGGGTTGATGGCATCGGCCAACGCCAGCCCGCCCAGAACCAGGAATTCGCTCACGCTTTGATTATATAGGACTTTCAACTTTGACTTGTACCGTACGTATATTCTGTCAACCCAGCAGAGCAATAGCCTCTACATGACCATATAAACATTATATGTTAGGGTAGTAGTACGAACTGTTAATGGGTAAAAGGAGAAAAAATGATCGATAGATTAATACAAGAAGCAAGCAATGCCGTGGTAGCGGCCGTACAGGGTGTTGATAATATTGTAGATGCCATTACGGGTACCGTGAAGGACCAGGTTGTAAATGTCTTGCAAGGTACGGGCGAAGTAGCAGGAAGCGCTGTAGAGGCAGTTGCCTCTGTAGCTAGCGGGGCCGTAAAAGGTGCGGGGCAAGTAGGTGCCTCTGTGACAGATACAATTTCAAACACTATGAGTGGTGTCGTAAAAGGCGTTAGCCAAATTGGCGGCGACGTAATCTCAGCCGTATACGGTGGGGCTCAAGGTGTTGTTAAGGCAACCGCAGAAACCGGGGGTGACATAGGTGGTGCTGCAGTTTCTGCAGTGCAGGGTGCCATAAAAGCGGCCGGTGACGTTGGTGGCGATACCGCAGAAGCGGCCAAGTCGGCTGTTGGTGGTGCAATGAATGCAGCAACCAGTATAGGTGGCGATGCAGTTCAAACAGTGCGGAGCGCTTTGCTTTCTGCTGCAGCCTTGCCTAGGGACGTAATTGAATCAGCTCTAAAAGGCAGTGACGACAACCAGAAGTAATAAAGGCCCGAACTGTTCATAAATACCTCCAGTTTATATAATTATTATTTGCTTCTAATGAGCACTTAACAGCTAGAAATTTTACTGTGTATTCAGTAAATACTGAACAGTCATATGATGTTATGTAACATTCCTCTGCAAGTCATTATTTTAAATTAAAAGTGCGGTCTGGGTGGCTACAATTTTATCAAGAGCAAGTTGGCTGTCTGCTATGGATCCGGAGGTGTCAATGTGATATGTAGCGTTATCCATTACCCATTGAGTGTGTAAGCCAAACGGATCAGTATGATTATACTCTGGCAATTCCGCTGCCTTAAATTCCTCTAACGTAGTTGGATATCTAGGGTAAGAACCGGCAGTGCGTTCAAAACGAATTTCTAACGGACAATTTAATGCAATCAGAATACCGCGTTTTTCAAGAAACTTAAGCGCATCCAATCTATTTCGTAAACCGTCATTTAAAATACGATCATACGGCATTTGGAATGTCATGTCGGTTATAAATGTAGCGCTGACTTCTAGCCGCAACCTTCTTTGCAGTGCTTCATAATCAGATCGTTCCTTAAGTATTAAGCCGCGCTTAGCGGCTTCGGCTTGCAAGTATGCACTGTTGGTAAAAGGTTTGAAGTCGTGTTCTTCAGCCAAATATCTGCTGGACTCAGTTTTACCTGAACCCGGGTGTCCGACCAACGTAATAGCAATCCTTCTAGGCGTCTACTTATTATACAATAAAATTTAATATTTATCTAAGTATTTTGAGATTAGTACGCATAAAATTGATTACAGGCAAGAAAAGTGACGAAGGCAGCTTGTTAAGGTCAAACCACTGCCATTCGGCAATTTTATGTGGTTCGAGTACTTGCGGTTTGCCGCTGACCCATTCTGCGCGCATGGCGATCGTGACAAAATGCATGTCTTCATTTTCAAATATGTCGTTTGTGCAGCCCACATAAACGGGATCAGATATCTTAAGGCCGCACTCTTCTGCTACTTCGCGCTTAGCGCACTCTGCAAAACTTTCACCAAAATCCAGCTTGCCGCCAGGTGGGCACCATCCGCCCACGCCATGTGTGCTTTCACTTTGTCTCTGCCCAAGGAGTAACTTGCCGTCTTTAAAAATGTATACGCCAATACCAACGCCTGGTTTTTTATCTGCCATAAGTCAATCAAAACACATAAGCTGGCTGTTAGTAAACACAAAAAGTTTGCAAGCTTTAGCGCAACGGACTATACTGTAAATCTAGTATGGCAGCACAAAAAGCTCAATTACTAGGTGCAGTTGGAGGGCAAACTCCTCAACTAAAAATTTCAGAAGCGGCCAGTGGCCGTTTTTTTGTTGCTCCTGCGCGTGAGTCCAGACCGCTTCTTAACATCCCTCATGTTTTAAATGCACAGCAATTTACCCCTAACCAACTAGAAAGATTGTTCCTGCGCGCTGACGAGCTTAGAAAAATGCTCGCAATTCCTACATCCAGGCGGTCGCTAGCTTCCCGCTACAAAGGACATCAGCTCTGCAGCCTATTTTATGAACCTTCCACCAGGACAAGATTAAGCTTTGAGCAAGCAGCTACAAAGCTGGGTGTGGGCATAGTGAGTACAGAAAACGCGCGCGAGTTCTCATCTGCTGCTAAGGGTGAAACCATTGAGGACAGCACGCGGGTGATCAATGAATATGACTTTAGTATTATTGTTTTGCGGCATCATGAAACGGGCTCTGCTCTACGAGCGGCTTCAGTAAGTAATGTTCCTATTATTAACGCTGGAGACGGCATGGGCGAACACCCTACACAGGCATTGCTTGATGCGTATACTATTAAGCGCGAAAAGGGTAGGCTGGATAGGTTGCACGTTGTTATGGGTGGTGATTTAAGGCATGGCAGAACAGTGCGCTCACTTGCACAGCTATTGTCCAAATATACTAAAAATCACATTAGCTTTGTGTCTATGCCTGGCTTAAAGATGCAAGACGATGTTTTGAAAATTCTTAGAGCGCAGGGCACTACTTTTAAAGAATTTTTTAGCATGGAAGATGCGCGTAGTATTGCTTTACGGGACGCAGATGTGGTGTATTGGACAAGAACACAGACAGAGAGACTAGCTGAATCGGAGAAGGATTTATTTGCACAAAACACTAAACTATCTAGCCCCAACCATAAGTCTACCCAGGCATCTGTCTCAAGCTTTGTGATTGATCTAAAAGTGGCACGATTGATGAAGAAAGACACGATAATAATGCACCCCCTGCCGCGGGTCTGGGAAATAACACCAGAAGTTGACAACGACCCACGGGCAAAATATTTTGAACAAGCAGGCAACGGTCTTTATATACGCATGGCGCTTCTAGACACACTACTGAGTAGGCGAATGCACTTATAAGTGCTATCGGGTAATGGCTATGTAACAGCTTGATTTATGGACCTGCTTCAAAGGCAGCCTAGTAGGTTAATATATATGTATGAAGGTTGACTTAGGGCCGGGGATTTATGTTTTGGGGGTTTCTGGCGGGGTAGACTCCATGGCTCTCCTGGATGTCTTACGTCGGCGAAGCGACATCAGACTGGTCGTGGCACATTTGGACCACGGTATTCGTCCGGATTCGGATATTGACAGGCTTCTGGTTCAAGAAATAGCTAATAAGCATGGGCTGGTATTTGTCTACGACCAAGCTAACTTAGGCCCCGATGCAAGCGAGGCTACAGCCCGCAAGGCCCGTTACGACTTTTTGCGCAAAGTTCAGCGAGCAACAGGCGCAAACGCAATTATTACGGCACATCACCAAGATGATTTGCTAGAAACTGCAATAATGAACATGTTAAGAGGTACGAATCGCAAAGGGCTGAGTTCGCTTGCTGATGATAAAAACATACGCAGACCTCTGCTGCATGTATCCAAAAAAGAGCTAACAGCATATGCCAAACACCAACAGGTAAGGTGGCGAGAAGATAGTACAAATACCGATACAAAGTATCGCCGCAATTACGTACGAGAAAATATCGTCAAAAAAATGAACCCAAATGAGCGTAAGCGTTTACTGAAACTGCTGGCAAAAACGAGACAAACCAACAAGACACTTGACCTACAAATTGCGAATCTTTTGCAAGTTGTAGGTCAGGGCAAGAGAATGAATAGGAGGTTATTTATTTCACTACCCCATGCTATTTCGTTAGAATTGATGGCCACTTGGCTCCGGATTCACGATATCCGTCAGTTTGATAAAAAACTATTAGAAAAACTTGTGGCCAGTGCTAAAACTCTTGCCTCTGGCAAGCATATTGATGTTAACGCAAGGCATTTTATTAAGGTAACAAAAGACAGTTTGGCACTCACGCAGCGAGAGCGCTATTAATCATAGGCTCAATCTTGTGTATAATAGCCCGGTATGGATAAGAAACCATTCCAATCTAACCCTGGGGGGCCGAAGAATCGACGCGGGGCCAAAAACGTTGGCTTTATAGCGCTGATAATTCTGTTCGGCTTGATTATATTTGCCGCATACGGCCAGCCAAGCCAGCTTAAGGAAGTACCTTTATCTGACGTAGTTACCCGAGCCAATAATGGCGAAATTAGTGAAATTATTATCCGTGACAATGCTATTGAAATTACCAAAAAAGGCGAAGAAGAACCCAGTGAAAAATCAACCAAAGAAAGCGGCTCGACCATTTATGAACAGGGGCTTAAGCTGGGTATTGAAGGTCTGACGGTTAACCCCCAGCAACCTTCGTCGGCTGGGTCAACATGGTTGAGTATTGGCGCTAATTTACTACCCATAGTGATCATTAGTTTGGTTTTATTCTTTATGCTCAGAAGCGCCCAAGGACAAGGCAACCAGGCATTGAGCTTTGGCAAGAGTCGCGCACGATTATACGGTAATGAAAAGGACAAAGTGACTTTTAGTAACATTGCAGGAAGCGATGAAGCCAAGCAGGACCTAGAAGAGGTTGTTGAGTTCTTGAAGTTTCCAAAAAAATTTGAAGGCGTCGGAGCTCGCATCCCTAAGGGGGTGCTATTAGTTGGTCCCCCAGGTACGGGTAAAACCATGTTGGCCCGCGCCGTAGCGGGCGAGGCGAATGCGCCTTTCTTTAGTATTTCTGGCTCTGAATTCGTTGAAATGTTTGTTGGCGTGGGCGCCTCACGTGTGCGCGATCTGTTTGCTAAAGCCAAGAAAAATGCCCCTTGCATTATATTCATAGACGAAATTGATGCGGTCGGGCGTCGTAGAGGCTCGGGTATGGGTGGTGGACACGATGAGCGCGAGCAAACCCTCAACCAAATACTCGTTGAAATGGATGGTTTTGAGCAGGGCACAAATGTTATTGTCCTGGCAGCTACGAACCGTTCTGATGTACTAGATCCTGCTCTGCTTAGGCCTGGGCGCTTTGACCGGCGGGTCAACATAGGCTTGCCAGAGCGTAAAGACCGTGAAGCAATATTGCGTGTTCATTTTGCCAAAAAACCTCTGGCCAAAAATGTAGACCTTGACGCTTTAGCTGCAAAAACTGCAGGTTCGTCCGGCGCAGATTTGGCGAATATCACTAATGAGGCAGCTATTATCGCAGCACGCAAAAATCGCAAAGAGATTATTCAGAGTGATGTTACTGAAGCCTTTGAAAAAGTAGCTATAGGGCCTGAGCGTAAGAGTAAGGTGATGAGCGAAAAAGAGAAGGAGATGACAGCTTATCATGAAGCTGGACACGCTTTGGTGGGGCACGTTTTGCCTGATAGCGACCCAATTCATAAAGTTACAATTATACCTAGAGGCGGGACGGGTGGCGTGACCTGGTCAATTCCAACCGAAGACAGAAGCTACCACAGTATTATTGAATACAAGGATGTCTTAGCGCGCGCACTTGGCGGACGTGTTGCTGAAGAAGTTGTTTACGGGGCAGAGCGAGTAACCACGGGGGCCGGGTCTGACTTGCCCGCAGCGGCAGAGCTGGCGCGTGAAATGGTTATCAAGCAAGGAATGGGCAAAAAGCTACGAAATCAAGTGTTTCATGTTGAGGAAGGCATCATGATGGAGCGCATGATGCACGAACGCCAATACTCAGATGAGACCGCTAAGCTTATAGATGATGAAGTAGAGGCGTTAATCACGGAGGCTGCCGAACGTGCCAAGGCAGTTATAAAGGCCAACAGAGATAAGCTAGAAGCACTCAAGGATCGTCTCTTGGAAAAGGAAACAGTCGAAGCTGACGAGGTCTTAGATGTCTTTAAGGGCACAAAAATGCCCCAAGCTGCAGCATTGTACTAAAACTCTCTTTAGTCGAGACGGCAGCACTTTATACTAGCCCCTGGCCAGAGTGTAACCTATAATATCCATCTGAATGAAGCGATTTATTAACCGTGCCAACCAAAGGATATCTCTAGGTGGCGCTGCTACTCTGTTAGTGGCGGTGGCGTTAGCTGGCCAGTTGCTTGGTTTCTTGCGCAACCGTCTTATTAGCGCGAACTTTACGTATATTGATCCAGGCTCTTCCGATGCTTTCTTTGCTGCATTTCTGATACCGGACTTCTTCTTTTATACAATTGCAGCTGGGGCTCTAGGTGTGGCATTTATCCCGTTTTTGTCAGATCGGCTAGAAGCGGGCGATAAACAAGGTGTTTGGGAATTAGCCAGCAGTTTGCTTAATGTTTTGGCAATATTAATGGGGTTTGTGGCAGTTGTTATGCTTGTTCTTGCCCCTCAATTCATAGGTTTGCTGGCACCAGCGTTGAGGTCTTCGCCAGAACATTTTAATCAGGCAGTAGTTATTATGCGTCTGATAGCAATCAACCCCCTGTTATTCTCTTTATCCGGAATTCTAACCAGCGTGCAGCAAACGTTTGGGCGCTTTTTCTTTTATGCTGTTGCACCTTTAGCTTACAACTTCGCGATTATACTTAGCGTTTATTTATTCAAGGACAACATAGGTATAGTTGGTCTCGGTATTGGCGCGCTGGCTGGGGGGGTCTTACAGCTTTTAATAGCATTTTTAGGGCTATTTGGAACTGGATTTACGTGGCGGCCAGTTATAGCTTGGCAGAGTTTGGAGTTTAGAAAGGTTTTGCGGCAGCTGCCGCCGAGGTCACTCGACCAGGGTATTGACCAGGTCAACAGCATCGTGGAAGTTAACCGTGCCTCAGTGCTGGGTGTTGGCGCGATCAGCAGCTATACATATGCTCTTACGCTGATGAATGTGCCAATAATGCTGCTAGGAAATTCTATCGCTATTGCCGCGTTTCCACGCTTGACTGAGCGACTGAGCCAGAACCGACCCGACTTATTTAGGCAAGATTTCTTGCGTATTATGCGTACAATCATCTGGATGACTATGCCCGTTCTGGTTATATGTTACTTTTGTCGGGCATATTTAGTACGTCTAATTCTTGGTGATGCATCGCGCGAGGTGGCGTTGATATTCGGCTTCCTGGTAGTAGCCATACTGTTTAGGATTATCTACAGCATGGTCTCGCGCTATTTTTATGCGTACAAGGACACAAAAACTCCGCTACTAGTGTCTATATTTGCCATTGCTCTAAACATAGTTTTGGCATTTCGCCTCGCTCATCCAAGCTCATACGGTATTGCGGGACTCGCGCTTGCCCAATCAATAGTCGCCGCAAGTGAGGTGACGGTACTGACTATTATTATGGTATACAGGGACCGGTTGCTCTTGGACCGTAGGTTCTTTAGTGGTATTTTGCGAATATTCTCAGTTACAGGGTTCAGCTTATTGGCGGCGTTTATTATGATATCTTATCTGCCGTTACTGGCGAACGACAGGGGGCTTGTGGTTTTGGGCGGGAAATTAGCGGCCATCAGCTTAGTAACGCTACTAGTGCATACATCCACTTCTTGGCTATTTGACCTGGAAGAAGCCAAGGCGGTGATTAATAAGGCCAAACAAATAATCCTTAAACCCATAAGAATTAACTGGTAATAATATCTATGGATAAGGCACAGATTAGAAACTTTTGCATCATAGCTCATATTGATCACGGCAAAAGTACCTTAGCGGATCGTCTACTTGAGCTGACTGGTACTGTAGAGAAACGGCTAATGAAGGAGCAGCTGCTAGACCGCATGGATCTGGAGCGCGAAAAGGGTATTACGATTAAATTAGCCCCCGTTCGTATGAAGTACAATAACTACGAACTGAACTTGATTGACACCCCTGGTCATGTGGACTTTAGTTATGAGGTGTCCCGTAGTTTAGAGGCCTGTGAAGGCGCGCTGCTTGTTGTGGATGCGTCCCAAGGGATTCAGGCACAAACACTTGCTAATGTTTATTTGGCTTTAGCTGCCGACCTGGTGATTATACCTGTGCTGAATAAGATTGACCTGCCGGCAGCCAATGTAGAGCGTGTATCCCAAGAAATTATCAGTTTGCTTGGTTGTAAGGCTGAGGACATCATGCACATATCAGCCAAGACCGGCCAGGGAATTGGAGCGGTTCTAGAGCGTATTGTAGCCACCGTGCCTCCGCCTCGGGGTGATTTAAATCTGCCTACAAGAGCACTTATTTTTGACAGTTACTATGATGATTACCGCGGTGTTATTTTATATGTTCGTGTGGTAGACGGCCAAATTGCGAAGAGCGCTCAAATACTCATGAAAGCCACAGGTGCTGAAGGGCTGGCTTTAGAAGTTGGCGCCCTGAAGCCGGATATGTCACCGCTCCCCGGTCTTGAAGCTGGCGAGATTGGATATATTGTTACTAATTTGCGGAGTACGCGCGAGGCGAAAGTAGGAGATACCGTCACTTTGGTGCAACAGCCAGCCGAACAAGGGCTGCCGGGGTATAAAGATGTAAAGCCGTTTGTTTATGCAGGCTTCTTTCCCGACAGTAACGAAAACTATCAATTACTAAAAGATGCGATTGAAAAACTATCGCTCAGCGATTCTGCCCTGCAATTTACTACGGAAAATTCATCAGTGCTTGGTTTTGGGGTGCGCGTAGGGTTCCTTGGCCTTTTACACATGGATATTGTTCGGGAGCGCTTGGAGCGTGAATATAACCTAGAGCTGGTTGTGACTAACCCGTCGACGGATTACCAGGTATCTCTAATTAACGGTGACGAGCTGGATATTAAATCTGCGGCCGATTTGCCTGATCCGGCAATGATCCGCGAGATCCGTGAACCATGGATCAACGGCGAGGTTGTGCTGCCTAAAGATTACATAGGTCCGGTTATCCAGTTGATCACTGCTAAAAGGGGTCTTCAGAAAAACATTTCTTACGTTGATGCTCAGTTATCTATCATTGCCTTTGAGGCGCCACTCGCCAACTTACTGACAGACTTTTATGACCAGCTCAAGAGCATTACCAGTGGCTACGGATCGTTTAATTATGAGTTAGCAGACTATAGGTCGGAAGATCTGGTCCGGCTAGATTTCTATGTGGCGGGCGAAATCGTTGAAGCGCTTTCCATTATGGTGCACCGTTCTGAGGCGCCTGGCTTGGGTCGTGTGACGGTTGGTAAGCTGAAAGATGTTATACCAAGGCAGAATTTCCAGGTAAGTCTGCAAGCGGCAATCGGCGGTAAATTTATCGCCCGAGAAGATATTAGTGCCTACCGAAAAGACGTAACAACTGGTCTATATGGCGGTGATGTTAGCCGTAAGAAAAAAGTTTTAGCCAAACAGGCGAAAGGCAAGAAACGCCTAAAGAGATTTGGTAAAGTAGATATCCCGGCCGAAGCCTTTACTGTGATGCTAAAAAGGGACTAAAGCCCCCAAAGAACTATTGCATTACTGCAAGAATTGCGCCGGCAATCATCAGCGACACGACGAAGTAGCCTGCATCAATCATCCAGAGCATGGCGGAACGCTTGGCAAACACGTAGTTAAGCCCGATTGCCATAGCAACGAATCCAAAACCAATCCAAAGCCCGGTTACGGCACCATCCACAGCGCTTTCTGCTGAAACGTAGTAGACAAAGTGCGCCAATACAAAAGCTTGTAGTAGGCTCGCTCCTATCGCTAGAGCATATCCTTTGCCGGGACCTTGTTTGATGTCGCTTTCTTTCAGGCCGACCTCGTGCATCCAGCTTTTGCCAAATACTCCAAGCGAATACCACACTGAGCCTACGACCATAAATACCAAGGCCGCTACCAACACTGCTATATAGTTAATTTCTGCTACGGGCATTTCTTGTCTCCTTTACCTGCCAGCAAAGTTCTGGCCAGCATTTAACTTATGCCTATATCTATACGCCTACTGTGCGCTGTTCGCAATATTTTTTGCGGTATTATTATAGGTAAAGAGGAAATATGCATGAAAAACAATCTTGTACCTTTTACGTCAGCCGAAGAACGTCTAATTCAGGTTATGAACAGCAAAAGATCAAAGGCAGAAATAAAATACCCGCTTTTATTTGGTCTCATGACCACATTCGGCTTTGTATCTGTACTTTATGGCTTTGAAAAGCTTATAGATAAAATAGATCTACTTGTGAATAACCCCTGGATTCTTTTGCTTATAGGGATCGTCATATTGATTGGAACCGGAACCGCTTACAAAAGTTAAATTAAACAGCTCTTAAGTAAAGTTGATCAATAATTGCATGCAATACTTCTTGCCTTCCAGGCATACCATCAGTCTCTATGAGCATGCCTTGATCCTTATAAAAATCCAGAACAGGCATGGTTTTGCTTCTAAACTCTTCAAGCCGAGTGTCTAAAACATGTTCGGCATCGTCTCTGCGCTCACCTCTGTCTTTTAGCTCTTGAGCGGCTTGCCATCTACGGCGCATCTCGTCATCTGAAATTTCTAGATATATTACCTGGCGTAATGGGTGGCCTGATTCTGCCGTGGCTTCTAGCACCCCAGCTTCTTCGCCGTGCCAACGCCCGACCGAGCTTAGAATTAGCGGCTTGCCAATAAGCTCTTTACGCGAAAAATAGGGTAGAACTATTCTTAAATATTCATCAGTAGGGGCTAAAGCCCCGCTTTTAATATGTTCTTGCACGTGTGAGGGAGTGTGTTTTGATCGTAAAATATCGCCACCGCCAATGACAACTCCGTCAAAAATGCTGGCTAATTCACGGGCATGGGTGTCTTTGCCGGCAAAAGGTAGCCCAAAAATATTGAGCGCACCACTACCAAGCCACGTTTTGATCTGCGTAATTTTGGTTTCGTATCCGGGTATCCCCATCTCGGTATTGTATAGACATGCGTACGTTCATGGCAAGTATCTATGCACTGGCACTCTTGATACAGGACTGCCAAAATGCTACTATATAAACGTTATGAGTCCGAGGCAACAGAAAATCTTGGCTGCTATTGTGGAGCAATATGCAGAGGTCGCAAGCCCTGTAGGCTCTTCTTTGCTTGCAAAAGCCTTTGGCGTTTCTTCAGCAACTATCCGGGCAGAAATGGCTGAGCTTGAAAGAATGGGTTTTATCATGCAGCCACATACTAGTGCTGGTCGTGTGCCTACGGATAAAGGGTACAGGCATTATGTAAATCATTTGCAGGCAAGTGACGAGACTCAAGGCGAGCGTCGCGCAGAGCGAGCGCTAGCTGCTCGTGTCAGTGGTGGCGGGTTGCCAGAGCACACTATTCGTAGTGCGGTAGATACTCTAGTTGAACTAACACACAATTTAGGGCTGGCCACCATAGGCAACCAGCTTTATATGAGTGGGCTATCAAATTTATTTGGCCAACCAGAGTTTGTGCAAGCAGGCCAAGCTCAGCAGGTCGCACATTTACTTGATAATCTCGAACCCTGGCTTCAGGAGGTCGCACCCAACGAGCCACTAAGTGTTTATATAGGTCACGAGAATCCGATCGGACGCAGCGCAGGAGTTACGCTAATTATCAGCCGTTTCCGTAGCCCTTACTCTGACAATAGTTATGTGGGCGTACTTGGTCCTACTCGTCAGCAATACCGAGACGTGATGCATCTTGTTAAGCGTACAGGGCATGCGCTTGAGGAGGCACTATATGAATAATGATCAGTGTGAAAGGATTATCCCTTCACATACAGCTACTAGAACCGAAGAGCTCTGGAGGCCCGTTAAGTCTAATGATAATGGTCTACAGTACCCATGGCTTGTTTATGAGGGTAATCTTGATAGGATGCTTGAACAAGAACCAGACGTTACTAGACTATCACGATTTATATTGGAGTTCGCAGAAGACTGTTTTAGCGATGCGCAGCTAAAGAGTTCTATGTGGTGTGGTTTCCCCGGGAAAAATGTCTTGCGTCGTGCAACTTTTGGCGATCGTCGTCGTACATATGCTGTTACAACAGAACATATGCAGCGAGGCAATAAACCATTACCTACAGACGAAGATTATGCTTTTAAAGGAACTCAGTACGATCATAGCTTACCCACAGTTGTGGCGTATAAAGGATTGTGGTTAGAACATGAGGAGATGGGGCTTTATAGCTTACGTCGTGGCGTGCGGAGTTTTGATGTTGTTACGAGCGCGCTTTTTGTTTTCCGTGGTCAGCCCCGTAATGCTTTAACGCCGAACGGAGTTACAGATGAATAAATTAAAACACCCAACTATTGATACACTGAAGCAACAGGTCGTCGAGCTTACCGAGGCATTGCAGCGTGAGCGCGCGGATTCTGAAAATATCCGACGTCGTCACGAAGAACAAATAGGGTCGCTGAAAACTCTTGTCAAAGCCAATGTTGTGCGTGAGCTTTTGCCGGTCATAGATAACTTTGAGCGGGCGCTTAAGCATGTGCCAGCAGACCTTAAAGATAATGATTATGTCAAAGGCGTCCAAGGAGTTGTAAAGCAGTTTGAGAAAACTTTAGAACAAATGGGCGTTGAACGCATAAAGACCGTAGGTGAGGTCTTTGATCCGCGGCTACATGAAGCCGTAACTATGGAAGAGGGCGAAGGAACTACTGAGGTAGTAGCCGAAGAATTACAATCTGGCTACAAGCTAGGAGATGAAATCATGCGCCATGCCATGGTAAAAGTAACCTTGAAGTAAACTCACTGAACGAAACAGATGAGCGTGCAACTCTAAAGGGGTGATAAGTCTTACACTAAGATAGAAATTTTATAGAAAATTTTTTGCCTCTGCGCGATGCTAGTACGAGATAATGGACAGTAATAACATGGAAGACCTACCCGAGCTACAACTTGATCTAGATATCAGCCATGAAATTGATGTATGGAAATCTGGAAAATACCCGCTCAAAGACCAGCCGTTCTATGGCGTGGCGGACAGCTTTTACGGATTGTTGGCTGGATCGTCGGGCAGACTTGATACGGCTGAACTTCAGCAAGAATTTTTACGTATAGGCAATGATGCTTTAAAGAACGGTATAGGGAAAACTGCATTGATGCAACTATTCAACTTGGCGGAAATACGACGACGTTCAGAAGCAGAAAATCAACATTCTAACTAGCACTCTTGACATGTGAGTGCTAATTTTTTATGCTAGAATAGTTCTAGCACCCTTGTATGTTAGCTGCTAATTAGGAGGAGCAACATTGGATACCTAAGAATAGAGGAGGAAAATAATGGGTAAGATTATCGGAATAGATTTAGGTACTACTAACTCGGCGATGGCCGTTATGCAGGCTGGTAAGCCGGAGATTATTGCTAATTCTGAGGGCGCGCGCACCACCCCTAGCGTAGTAGCTGTTAATAAGAACGGCGAGCGTTTAGTTGGCCAGGTAGCGCGGCGCCAGCAGGTCACTAACTCTAAAAACACTATTTATGAAGTCAAACGCCTGATCGGCCGACGTTGGGAAGACAAAGAAGTCCAGCGCGATATAAAGCTGATGGGCTATGAAATGGTCAAGAGCGGTAATGGCGTAAAGGTCAAGATGGGCGACAAAGAATACAGCCCCGAAGAAATCAGCGCCATGATACTAGGCAAACTAAAATCAGACGCCGAAAGTTTCTTGGGCGAGCCTGTAACAGAAGCTGTTATCACGGTGCCTGCCTACTTTGACGACTCTCAGCGCCAGGCCACTAAAGATGCTGGTAAGATTGCCGGCCTTGAGGTAAAGCGTATTATCAACGAGCCGACGGCAGCTGCTTTAGCCTACGGTCTGGACAAAGAATCTAAGAAAGATGAAAAGATTGCTGTGTATGACCTTGGTGGAGGGACATTTGACGTATCAATCTTAGAGCTTGGTGATGGGGTGTTTGAGGTGAAGGCTACTAACGGTGACACACACCTTGGCGGTGCCGACTTTGACCGCATATTAGTAAATTACTTTGCCGATGAGTTCAAAAAAGAGCACGGCATTAGCATTACCGAAGACAAAGCTGCAATGCAGCGCTTGCGTGACGAAGCCGAGAAGGCCAAGATCGAACTTTCAACCACAACTGAGGTAGATATAAACCTGCCATTCTTAACGGCTGATGCAGATGGGCCAAAGCACTTTGAGACTAAATTGACACGCGCTAAGTTGGAAAGCTTGGTAGGTGATCTGATTGACAAAACTGCGGCACCTTGCGAAAAAGCGCTAAAAGATGCAGGCATAAAAGCAAGCGATATTGACGCTGTCGTGCTGGTTGGTGGTATGACCCGTATGCCTGCCGTACAAGAAAAAGTTAAGAAAATCTTCGGTAAAGAGCCAATGAAAGGTGTTAATCCTGACGAGGTTGTTGCTGTAGGCGCTGCTATCCAAGGTGGTGTGCTGCAGGGTGACGTTAAGGACGTTCTACTTCTTGACGTAACACCACTTTCACTTGGTATTGAAACACTGGGTGGCGTGGCTACCAAACTGATTGAACGCAACACCACAATTCCGACCAGCAAGAGCGAGGTATTCTCAACTGCTGCAGATAATCAGCCACAAGTGGAAATCCATGTGGTGCAAGGTGAGCGTGAAATGGTAGCCGACAACAAGTCTTTGGGACGCTTTGTGCTGGACGGCATCCCATCTGCACCGCGCGGTGTACCGCAGATTGAGGTTACGTTTAATCTTGACGCCAACGGTATATTAAATGTTAGCGCCAAAGACAAAGGTTCTGGCAAAGAACAAAGCATTACAATCCAAAACAGTAGCGGTCTATCCAAAGAAGAAGTTGAGAAAATGGCCAAAGAGGCCGAGGCCCACGCCGACGAAGACAAGAAAAAGCGCGAATCAATTGATGCCCGCAACCAATTGGACAGCGCGGTTTACCAAGCTGAAAAGATGAAGTCCGACAATAAGGACAAAATCAGCGAAGAAGACTCAAAATCTATTGATGAATCAATGGAAGCTGCCAAAAAGGTTCTAGCTGACGAAAAATCCGACAAAGACACACTGGAAACAGCCGCCAAAGAGCTAACCGACAAACTCATGCCAATCGGTGCCAAGATGTACGAACAGGCAGCCAAGGACGCAAAACCAGAAGACGGAAGCGCAGAAAATGAAGAAAAATCAGACGCAAAGGCAGGCAAAAAAGACAAAGACAACCCCGTAGAAGGCGAAGTCGTCGACGACAAAGAGGAAAAATAAACTTTATGTCTAAAATGGCCCCAGGATTTAGGTCACTATTGAGGCCTTCAGCTAACACAAACCCCTGGCCAGACGTGGTAGTTTTATTAGTGTTCGGTACATGGTTATTCACTCCACTCTTTATCTGGCTATTTGGTAACCGGGAACTGGACAAGTATCCGTGCAGTGGGCCTGGTTTTGCAGATTTTGGTTGCGTAGGTGGATGGGAAGCGGTAGTGTCCAGTGTAATTTCTATAATATTCGTGCTTTTTACCCTAAGTGTTATCCTTGTAGCCCTGAATCGGTTACTTTATAGAATGAAGAAATGACTATGAGCAAACGTGACTATTACGAAGTTTTAGGGGTTGGCAAGAATGCCAGTGCGGATGAGATCAAAAAAGCATTCCGTAGGCAGGCAGTACAGCATCATCCTGACAAAGAGGGTGGTGATGAGACTAAGTTCAAAGAGCTCAATGAAGCTTACGAAGTCTTAAAAGACCCGAGCAAACGCCAGCGCTATGACCAATTTGGTCATGCTGGAGTAGGAGGTAACGGAGCTGGCGGTGGAAATCCATTTGCTGGTTTTGGTAACGGGCAAGAAGTGCACTTTGATTTTGGCGACCTGGGGCTGGGTGATATTTTTGGCAGTTTTTTCGGGGGCGGTGGCGGAGGGGGTACGCGCAGCCAGCGCCAGGCTCGTGGCCGCGACGTAGAAACTACTATAGAAATTACCTTTGAACAGGCGGTCTTTGGGACTGAAGCCGACCTTAACTTAAACCTGGAGGATACTTGTGAGCATTGTAAGGGGGTAACTGTTGAACCCGGGTATGAGCTTAAAACTTGTGACGAATGTAAAGGCTCGGGCCAGGTCGTAAGTGTGACTCGCACTATATTTGGCAACATACAGCAGGCAAGTATTTGTCCTAAGTGCAGAGGTAAGGGGAAAGTGCCTGAGAAAGCTTGTACTGTTTGTAACGGCAAGGGGACGCAGCGACGGGCGCAGACCATAGGTTTGAAAATCCCTGCCGGTATTGACGATGGAGCAACAATCCGCTTGCGCGAGCACGGAGAAGCGGTTGCTAACGGCCCGAAGGGCGACCTATATGTAAACATTCGTGTAAAGCCGCACAAGAAATTTACACGTGAAGGCGACATTATTTTAAGTGAAGAAACAATTGGTATGGTTGATGCGTCATTAGGAACAGAAATAAATGTAGATACCGTAGATGGGCCAGTTCGAATGAAAATACCGGCCGGGACACAAAGTGGAACTGATTTTAAGCTTTCTGAACACGGCGTTCCGCACCTTAAGAGTAGTACTCGTGGCGCTCACATAGTTACAATTCATGTAGAAACACCAGTAAAACTTACTAAACGTCAAAAGGAACTTTTAGAACAGTTAGCAAAAGAGTTTGATGGCAAGAAGCCCTTTTTTGGCCACTCTTAATTGCTAGGGATGGCAAGACACGCCATAATCGGTTATGCTGAGATAAAATAATGCGTAAAAACCACAAGCCAAAAATGGTGTTGCAGCACCGCAAACTGCACGTACACTTGCGACGCAGTTTAGTGTTTGGTTTATGCTTCGGTGTGATTATGACGGCCGTTGGCTTAGTCCAGCTGTTGGCTGCCCCTTTTATTGGTATTTCGCTCTCACCCAGTACTCAAAGTGCGAGTCCTGACCAAGCTAGAACAGTAAGTGTGCAACTAAATAGTGGAACCAAAGACGTAAACGGCGGGTCTGTTCAAGTCAACTTTGATTCGAGTAAGCTCAGCTTTACATCCATCAGTAATGGGGGTAGTGACTTCCGTATTGTTCAGCAGCAGGTGACACCTAGTTCTGTTATTTTCGAATATGAAAGCACTGACAGCGGCGGCACGGACGGTTTTTTTAACCTCGCCAACATCAGGCTCACAGCCAAGTCAGTATTTGGGACTCATACAACTAACCTGACTGGTAGCGCACTTGCATACGAGGGGAGAAGCAGACCCGAATATTACCCAGTATCAAACCTTTCAGCCTCAATAACAATTACCGGTCCAGCTGCACCAGCCCCTTCGCCGTCACCCTCGCCCGCGCCCTCTCCTCCCTCGTCTCCGGCGCCTCCCGCCTCTCCCCCCACTTCTTCGTCTTCAGGACCATCCAACCCTTCTAGCCCTAGTGCGCCGTTAGACTCAGGGCAGCCCCCCTCTGCTTTGCCAAGCTCGCCGGAAGGCGATAGTGCTCCTCAGGGCTTATTATCCGATGAAGCCACCGCTACCGATAGCACCCCAACAGACGAAGAGCCTACGATAAGTGACCTTTTAAATGGACAATCTTCTGAGGAACAGGTACACAACAAAGACGGTTCCATACCAACCGTGGCAATACTGGGTGCTTTGATTCTTCTGATGGATGGAATATTCTTTTTATATTACCGAAGGCGCAAAACCAAAAACCGACCCCACTCTAACAAACTGCCAGCCAGAGATGATCCGGACCTTGAACCTGTAGCCACTATTACGTCACAAACACCAGCGCCCCAAGCACCGGTGCAGCCCGTGCCTTTGCCGCCACCCCCAACCTTAACGGCTAAAACGGTAATGGCTCCACAGCCCCCCGTGGTCGCTGCGCCTAGTAAAACGCATCATGCTGCTCAGCCCATATCTGGCTTGGCGATCAAACAGACTTGGGGCGATATTAGAAAAGAGCAGGCTGAGCGCATAGCTCATGGCGACAAAAACATTGATGATAAGAACACGCCTGATATGTTTGAGCTAGCCAATCAACACCCCGAGTCATTCGGCAGCCAAGCCCTCTACAATGAAGAATCTGGCGGC
This sequence comes from Candidatus Saccharimonadota bacterium, assembly GCA_029260875.1. Classification (GTDB taxonomy): domain Bacteria; phylum Patescibacteriota; class Saccharimonadia; order Saccharimonadales; family OFTM59; genus OFTM59. The sequence continues at coordinate 100,423 of JAJDCL010000011.1, read as the reverse complement.
AAACTTCCGCCAGCTAAGAAATAAAAACGAGTGCTTCTTACTATATAATAAGCTTAAGATGAAAGATTTACACGGCCAACAAAACGGCTTTATTGCCATGGTAGTCATGCTTATGCTGATTCTTTTCACAGCAATAGCTTTTGCATATCTACGGGTCAAAAACGCACGATAAGTACCTGCCCATGGTACTCTATTAACAATGAAAATTCTGATAGTTGGTGGCATGCAGATTGATGAGCAAGCCGAGCAATCCTTGCGGGACTTTGCCGCTTACTTAGCCGAGACTCTTGGTGACAAGGCGACAGTTTATAAAACCTACCTCGATCAACTTGCTTTTATGGTGATGCCCGGGCGTTTTGATGTGTTTGACATGCTAAATAACATTGACGCTAAGAACATGGACAGTATATTCATACGCGACCCCAAAATGAGGCTTAACAGTGCGCAGGCTTATTACTTGAGTAGATACTGCATGTGGAACAATATTGATTGCGTAAATGACTGCTCTTTATATTATCCGGGCACCAAATTTGCGCAGTCGATTATATTTCTGGAAGAAAAAGTTACCTTTCTAAAAACCATCTATTGTGTCAACAAAGAACGACTGATTTATCAGGCTGAGCACCATTTTGGGACACCGTACATTTTAAAAACTAATGTAGGCTCACATGGCGACTCAAACTACCTGATTAAATCACCAGACGAAGCCAAACATCATACTGTAGATGAATATACGGTGGATTTTCTTGCACAAGAGTACTGCCCGAATGATCGCGATTACCGATTGCTGTTGATTGGTGAGTCGCTACTTATGTTTGAAAGACGAGGTAGCAGCGACACCCACCTAAACAACACCTCCAAAGGTGCGGTGGCTACAAAAAAAGACAATATACTGACTCAAAAAACCCTGGAAGACGCGCGAAAGATTAGTGACAGGCTCCAACTTAATATATGTGGGATAGATTTAATGCCTAATCTGGAGACCCAGCAACTGTACTTCTTGGAGATTAATTCACAGCCACAATTGCGTACAGGTGCACTGCTCGAAGAAAAGAGAAAGTTGGTCGATGAATACTTTAGCCGACTACTTGATCAAAAGGCTTAAAGTCCGTTGAAGACATTATCAGAAGGACGTTCCGGTGTTCTGATTCTTCTGGGGTTATTTTACCAGCCTGCGGATTATTGTTATGCCGGTCAATAATAAAATTACCATTCGGTGACATCGACCTAGAAGCCTCATCATGCACTGCGCTTTTCAATTTTGAACTGAAGCCTGCTATCGAACAAGCAACTATAAACTCACATTTATTATCAAGGTTGATATCCCTAAAGTTTGCGGATAAATAATTTTCCAGATTTTCACACATGTTTCGATAAACCTGCAAATTTTCTAATGGCAAGTTGCGTTTGTAAAAGTACGAATCACCGATTATACAATGCGTGTACAAATAAAATTGTAATTTCCGATGAGTCAGACTGAAGTCATACGCTGTAAGCCCGATCTCATACATTTGCAAAACGGGTATATCCTTCGGGCTTTCCTTAAAAAAGCTATGCCAGAGATAAAAGAAATTACAGGCGTAAGTGGATAGGATTGCAATTGCCTCGCGGTCATTGGCGAGCTCTAGTGCTAATTTATCCACCGCATCAAGATCTACATGATTCTTTAACTCTCGGCGGGCATCAATATTATAAATTGTCTTCATAAAGAGAAGACGGAATAACAGCGGTAAGACTTGGCGCAATAACGGATAATGGGCAAAGTATGGGGCTCTCTCCACTGCGGCATTTTTGGAGCCAAAGTCTGAGTTTTGACTGGCTAGTAAATCGCCCAGAACTTTATTAACAGCATCAGGGCTGCCATCGTCGCAAAATTGAGGTTTGAGGCGTAACAGAATATCAGCATATGTCTTTTTGCCGGTCCACAGCCATAACCTGGAAGCAAAATGAAACTGTTTTTCAAAAGGCAAATCGGCCATGCGGGAGAGGTAATAGTTATTGACTTCTTCAAACATAAATGCTATAATTATAGGATATACTACTTTGGTATTATATATGGCTACAATACCACTAACCAGTAATTTTAAGTTAAACACAACTATGACTAAAAGCCACCCAGTTATTATTGGACGCGCTGAGCTGATTGACATTGTCGGCATTGCTCTTGAGCTGCCGGCAAAAATAGATACTGGCGCCTTTAGATCATCCATACATGCGCAAAATATTAAGTTGGTTAAAACCGAAGGTAAAGAGTGGCTTAGATGCAATCTGCTTGGCCATCCTTGCTCACCGGTTATGCGCCCCCTTAAAACAGATGAGTTCAGAAGCCTGGTCATTAAAAATTCTATGGGAGACGTAGAAACGCGCTATGAAGTTAAGCTGAAAATTAAAATCGGGCCGAAGATTTTTAGCACATCTTTTACTTTAAGCGACCGGGCTAATAATATTTATCCGATATTAATCGGCCGACATGCGTTGAAAAAACGTTTTCTAGTAGATGTCAGCCAGACCTCAATTAACCGGATGGCACTAAAAAGCCTTAAAGGTATCATGACGCCAGAAGACGAGGAGGATTTAGAGACATGAATATAGCCATACTTTCGAAGGGTCCGGGCAACTACTCTACAAAGAGGCTTAAAGAGGAAGCTAAGCTCCGTGGCCACAGCGTAAGAGTGATTAACTATGCCAAATGTTATGTCACCGTCGAAAGTGGTAATCCTGTAATTCGTTACGAAGGAAAAGAAATCGGTGGCGTTGATGTAATTATTCCGCGAATTGCCGCAAGTCTTACTAAGTACGGTACTTCTATTGTGCGACAATTTGAAATGCAGGGTGTATTTACGACTTCTAGTTCGATCTCTATTGTGCGCTCACGCGATAAGTTGCGAAGTACCCAACTGTTAGCTCGCGCAGGCGTAGGCATCCCTAAGACTGTATTTGCTCGTGAGACGGCCGACCTTGACGACGTTATCCAGCTAGCTGGCGGCGCCCCCTTGGTTATTAAGGTAGCGCGTGGCACTCATGGTAATGGCGTTGTGCTTGCGGAAACTAACAAGGCGGCAAAGGCAGTAATGCAGGCTTTCTATGTTGAGGGTGTAAGCTTTTTGGTCCAAGAATATATAGCAGAGAGTGCAGGCACCGATATACGTGCAATTGTAGTAGGTGGCAAGGTAGTAGCTAGTATGAAGCGCCAAAGTCTGGACGATGATTTCAGGTCTAACTTGCATCAGGGTGGTGAAGGAACGTCCATAAAATTAACTGATGAAGAGCGCAAAACCGCTCAGAAGGCTGCAAAAGCCATGGGCCTAACCATTTGTGGTGTAGATATGATGCGAAGTGATCGCGGGCCTTTGGTGTTAGAGGTTAATTCTAGCCCAGGATTTGGTATTGAAAAAGTAACCGGCCGTAACGTTGCAAGTGCGATCGTTGATTATATTGAACAAAACGCGCGCGGGAAACGACGTAAGGATCGGGTCGGGGCTTAAAGGCATGAAGCTTGGGTGGAAGAAAGCTAATAACGCAGCTGTTTCCATAATACTTATTAGCTTGGCGGTTGGTACTGTCGGGCTGTATGCTTACTTGAACTTTACGCACAGGTACGGCGAAAACTGTGCCTTTAAAATCCCCGACACAATGAGGCCACCCAAAACCACATGTGTTGTTTTAGAAAAGGCTGAGTCAGAGGCTTTACGAGTACAGGGTCTTTCTGACCGGAAAAACATGGCGCCGACCCAAGGCATGCTTTTCGTGTTTGACCAGTCCGCTAAGCAGTGTATGTGGATGAAAGATATGCATTTAAGTTTAGACATTATCTGGCTTAATGAAAGGGGAAAGATTGTGAGTATAAAGAAAAACGTAGGTCCAGAAACCTATCCTGAAACTTTTTGCACAGACGGAAAGTTTGTTGTGGAGGTTTTGGCGGGAACAGCCGATAAGGCTGGCTTGTTCACGGGACAATACCTGCCCCTCTAAACCCTTATGCTATTATTGGCATATGGTTGCTTATATTATTCTGGGCATAGTCCTAGGGTTGCCGCTGTTGCTCGGCATTATTTTCAGGGTTAATTCTTCATACCTATTTTTCAGTATGCTGGCTGGCGAGTTATTGGCCCGTTACTTTAGTGACGATACAGAGCTAGTAACCAGGCTCGTAACTAGGCGAGAATCGGTGCTGGCATATTCAGAACTTGCGCTTTTATTGGTGCCGGTTATTTTGACTGCTGTTTTTTTACGCAACACATTGAGTAAGGGGAGACTCTTTCTTTACATAATTCCGTTTTTAATAACTGGTTTTGTGCTGGCTGCATTTGCGTTGCCCCTACTACCGGAAGGTTTGCAGCAAGAAGTGCGTAGTATACACGCTGGACAGCGCTTGCTTGAGGGTAGCGAGGCAATTGTAGGTGCAGTAGTATTTATTCAACTCGTTACCCTTTGGGCCACGAATCGCTCACGCGGACACAGTAAGAATCACTAGGCACTTGGCGCGAGTGGTGTTTGGCCTGGAGTTTCGTCTTGCTCTGGAATTTGCGGTTCTGATTGCTCTAACGGTGTTGGTATGGGTTGTGGTGGCGTGACCGGAGTTGCAGGCGGTTCAGTAAATGTTTGTGTTGGTGTAACATCTGCACTTGGGGCTGCAGAATTATTAGATTTTTTGCCAAAAAGCTTTGAAAAGAATGACATGTAGAATTCCTTTATTGTTAAATTAAAATCTTCACACTAAGCTTAAGGCTTTTATCTCTTTCAGGCAAGCCTCTGGCCCAATGAAAAGACCCCACTTAGCAGTGAGGTCATTACACTGTAAGGCCAGTGGGACAGCGGCTTTAGGCCTTCTCCGCTCAATCATGCTCGGTGCAAGTACTTGCGTGTGCTTTCGCTCCGCCGATTCACGACTACGATATTTTTCTAAAGAAAAATCTCTGTCAAGGGTTCAAGTCGACCAAGACAACCATATAAAAGACCTACGCAGGGTAGATCTTTTATATGGAGGAGCAAGGTGCAAACTATTGCAACTAAACTAGCTAATAATTCTGCTTTATATATTGCAGAACTTCGGGGAATTCCGATTGTTCAACAAAATGCTTTCCAACAGCTACTTTTATTTGTTCTGGCGCTAATTGCTCTGCAATAAACTTAAACTCTGACTGCGGAATATAAGGGTCATCATCGCCCCAGAATAGAGCTATTTTCTTCTGGTTTGATTTGATGCTATCCCATTTCCAGGGCTTATCATAGTAGCCGCTTTGTTTTTCCATGTCGTCGCCCAAGTCCGTATAACAGGGCGAAACTAAAATGGAGCCGAGAAGCTTATTTTCTTCTGCGTAACGCATGGCAGCTACCGCTCCAGATGACCAGCCGACTATAACGTCAATCTCTCCGACTTTAACGTGGTCTTTTAAGAAAGGAAGCCAATACTCGGAGCGAGCAATGATAGAATCAGGCATCGTCTCAAAGAAAGTCTCATAGCCTAGTTTCTCGAGTTCATTTTTTAACCATGTAGCCCACGCGAATGACCAATGAGTTGACTGATTTCCGTGAATATATACAAAGCGTGGTTTCATATCGTTGATTATAAATGAAAAACTACTGTAATGGTTAGTTGCAGTAGTTCAACTAGGTTCATCCGTGGAGGAGCAAGGTGCAAACTATTGCAACTAAATTAGCTCTAAATAAGCCGCTATATATTAGCCAGCTTATTAGCTAAGTCTTCGTCTGACGACCAAATATAAACTTTTGCGGCTAGTTTATGCAAATGTGAAGGAGCCTTTCTTGCTGAATCGTGAACAAATAGATACAAAGGCTTATTGGCAGCGAGGATTGCTCCAATTTCCATTAGCTGACCTTCGCTTTTTCTGTCAGAAGTAACGATTGCTATCATACCATCGCATTTAGCTAAGTTCTGAAAGGCATAATCAAATATCTCTTTGGCAGCTTGCCGTTCTTGCAATTCTATTTTACGCGGGTCAAATATGGGACAATAGGCTGCATGTCCTGATTTATTCAGAGCATCAACCACTAATTGCATCCGCCGACTGACCGTTTCAAAATCTTCGCCAGTGAACGCATTTGAGCAAAATAGTTTCATAGCCTAATGATAGCAAACAAAAAGAACCACTTCTGGCTCTTTAGTTCAGACTTTCCCACTAGGGTCATCTGTAAGGTCAAATTGGAGGGCCGTCCGGGACTTGAACCCGGGACACCCTGCTTAAAAGGCAGGTGCTCTAACCAGCTGAGCTAACGGCCCTCGTCAGAATCGACGGTCAGCTTACGTAAGACAAAAACAATATTTTTGTCTTACTTCACCTTCTAGTCGCTTCCTCCTCTCAAAATTCCAAACAACCTTTGGCTTAGTTTGAAATTTTGGAAAGCGCACTTCTGGCATAACCAAAAATAACTCCTTACATTATCCGTATTTACAGAGAAAAGTCAATTTAGGATAAACTGTATTAATTAATGGTTAATAATGTAAAGCTGAAAATACGTTTTAGACGTACTACGATATTTACTATAACGTTTGTGAGCTTTTTGGCCGGACTAGCTTTAGCCCGCAGCGGTAGTGATTTACACGTAGTTTGGTTACTGTTCGCAACTATGATGTTTGATTTTAGTTGGAGACGAAAAGCGCTGATACTGCTAGCCTCAGCTTTACTGCTTGGAGTCAGCGGTGGGATATTGCGGGGGCAGGCATATTTAAATAAACTTCAGCCATACGAAACGCTGTACGGAGAAGAGTTAACGGTCAGCGTCCAAGCCGATTCGGATGCAGTTTATGCAGATGGCGGACAGTTGGAGTTTGATGCGTCGCATGTAGAAATCTTAAAGCCAACAAACCTAAAATTGTCAGGAAAACTCCAGATCCGTGGTCGCGGCGTGCCGATAGTATACAGGGGTGATATTGTAGAGGTGAGTGGCAAGATGTACCCGACTGGCGGCGCTCGGCAGGGCAGGATTAGCTTTGCGGAAATTCGGATAGTAGGCAGAAGTGGCTCATTAGTTGAATCTATACGACGAAAGTTTGTAGCGGGTATGCAGACTGCGCTCCCAGAACCGCTTGCGTCGTTCGGCCTAGGCATTCTTATAGGTCAAAGAACTACCTTGCCCGATGATCTGAGCGAGCAATTGTCTATCGTTGGGCTGACACATATCATAGCGGTTTCTGGCTACAACTTGACTATAATCATCAGGGGTGTGCGGCGTAAGTTGAACCGACTTTCTAAGTATCAATCAACTGTACTTTCGCTAGTGCTTATGGCGGGCTTCTTGCTGCTGACTGGTTTTAGCGCCTCTATAGTAAGGGCTTCAATAGTCACCAGTTTAAGCTTGGCGGCTTGGTATTACGGCAGAAAGTTTAAGCCGTTGCTGTTAATATCTCTAGCGGCAGCAATGACTGCTGCCTGGAACCCAGTTTATCTATGGTCTGACATAGGTTGGCGCCTTTCGTTTTTGGCGTTTTTTGGCGTCCTGATTCTAGCCCCTCTTTTAAAGATCCGCATGTTTGGTATGAAAGAACAAAAATTCTTGGGTCAAGTTGTGATAGAAAGCATATCAGCTCAAATTATGGTTACTCCTGTGATTCTCTACATCTTTAGCGAGACTTCTTTAATAGCCCTGGCTAGTAATGCTGTGATCGTGCCCCTTGTACCGTTTGCCATGATGTTTTCAGTGATCGCGGGGGTAGGTGGTATGTTGGCGCCCGTTTTGTCGGGTATCTTTGCTTGGCCCGGAGTGATCCTTATGACCTATATGCTTGATGTGGTGAACCTGTTTTCGCGTATACCATACGCAAAGGTTGAGCTTAACTTGTCCTTGACCGGGATGTTGTTGGCATACGGCCTGATACTTGTCTGCATGTTGGTGCTTGCTCGCAAGGTGAGGGCCAAATATGGTACCATTACAGATAAGAATATTATTGAATAGTAGGAGTTTAAGCGTTGTCTGGACACAGCAAGTGGTCAACCATTAAGCGGCAGAAGGGTGCCAAAGACGCGGCGCGCGGTGCGGTTTTTACGAAGCTTGGTAATGTCATAGCAGTTGCTGCTCGGGGCGGTGCTGACCCGGAAATGAACTTTACGCTGCGGCTGGCGATTGATAAGGCTAAAGCCGCCAATATGCCAATGGCCAACATACAGCGTTCAGTTGACCGCGGTAGTGGCAAGCTGGGCGGTGAACAGATTCAGGAAGTGATGTATGAGGGCTATGGTCCAGGGGGTGTGGCGATTATGGTTGAGTGTGCTACCGATAATGTTAACCGTACGTATCCGGAGGTTAAGCTGGCATTTTCTAAGCATGGTGGCAATATGGCCGAAAAAGGGGCGGTTGCATTTCAGTTCGATCAAAAAGGAATGATCCGCGTCAAAGGCAAGGGCGATGACCTAATGCTTCAGGCTATAGACGCTGGCGCTGAAGACATGGAAGAAGAAGGCGAAGAATCAGTTATTTATACTGGCCCAAAAGACCTGGCCAAGGTTCGTGATGCTCTGCGGGAAGCTGGTATAGAAGTTTTAGAAGCCGAGCTGACATTCGTGCCAGATAACACCATAGAAGTTAGTGACAAAGAAACTGCCGGTAAAATCATGCGCCTCATGAATGCGCTCGAACTCATAGACGACGTATCAGCCACTCACACCAACTTCGATATCCCTGAAGAATTACTGGAAAACTGATGCATATACTTGGAATTGATCCAGGGACAGGGATTCTGGGGTTTGGGGTTATTGATGTGGCACCGAATAGCAAGGCGACGCTGCTTGACGCTGGGGTCATAAGAACACCAGTTAAACATCCGGACGCCGAAAGACTGCTGATTATCTATGATGAACTTAAGCAAGTAATTCAAGAATTAAAACCTGATGTAATGGCGGTGGAAAAGCTTTTCTTCGCGCAAAATGTTACGACTGCAATGACTGTAGCGCAAGCTCGTGGGGTAGTTTTGTTGCTGGGAATGAAGCATAATATGAAAATCTTTGAATATACACCATTGCAAATCAAGCAAGCTTTAACAGGGTATGGACGAGCAGACAAAAAGCAAATGCAAGAGATGGTTCGTGTAGTGTTGGGCCTAACAACCGTGCCAACGCCAGATGATTGTGCTGACGCACTTGCTACAGCTATCTGTCACAGCATGCAACGCCAACCCAACACATAATAAAAAAGCCATGTCCGACTACACAAAGCATAAAGTAAGTTGCTCAAGGACGGACCTTGAGCATTCTTGAGCAAGCGTAATTTATTGATCGGCTAATTCCCAGTGTATCTCATCCAGCATTTGCTTATGACCTTCGTAGTCTTGCACAAACTCTAGGTATTGTTGGGGAGAGGGGAACAGTTCGGTTATACTGTTTGGTCTAATCCATTCAGCCCTTGCATTACCCAGATAGTATTTAAGACTTGAATAAGGATAATTAACCCAATTATTTGGGTTAAGATGAATGTAGCGAGAGATATGCTCCAGGTAACTATCTTGGGTAATACGACTTGCCTTATAGCGGCTTTGAAATACTGGGCCAACACGCTTATATTTTCGGTTGAAATACATACTATAGCTTGTCATCATGCTACGCATGAACTCGGCCATTGCCTGCCGGTCTTTTTGGTATACGAGTAGGTGAACGTGGCTGGGCATAAGACAATATGCCAAAAGCGTTAGCCGTTCTCCGTAATGAGGATAAACGCCGTGGCCAGGCTGTTGTGCGGGTTTACGCGAAATATATCGTTTCAAAATGCTCAAGAGATAGGAATAATCATCATCGTCCAGAAAAATCGCCTGCTTAGCAACCCCTCTAGAATAAATATGATAATACTGCTCAGCACCGTAATGCTTAATAATATTCTTTCCAGGCATATCTAAGTATATGCACAAGGACGGACCCTGAGCAACAGGATGTGTGGGATAATGGGGTATGATTGCAAAATTGAGTGGTAGGGTTGCCGAAAAACTGGCTGAGATTTTGGTAATTGATGTTGGTGGCGTGGGCTACGGTGTTTATGTGCCACTTGAAGACCTTACTACGGTTACCGTCAGCGATCCAATAAAGGTTTATGTATATGAACACATACGTGAAAGCAGCCATGATTTATACGGTTTTACTAAACTGGGCACCAAGAAGTTGTTTGAGCTGTTGTTAGACGTGAATGGGGTAGGACCTAAGATGGCGCTGAATGTACTTGGTGTGGGTTCTGCCGATGCTGTACGACGGGCGATTGCGTCAGGAGACACCAAGTTGATCCAGAGTGCTACGGGTGTGGGCAAAAAGGTGGCCGAGAGGATAGTTGTAGAACTGAAAGACAAAGTTGGGCTTGTTAGCACCGCTGACACAGATGCACTTTTTGTTAGCAGCGCCCAAGCCGAGCAGGACGAAGCCGTACAAGGGTTACTTGCTTTAGGTTATGCTCTGCCTGACGCAGTCAAAGCGCTGACCAATATCGATGTTCAGCTGCCTGCCGAAGAGCGAATCAGGGCAGCGCTAAAGGCGGTGAGCTATGATTGAACGAATCGTTAACCCGTCTGCAGATGATGTGCCCGAGCAAGAATTAGAGCAGACTATTCGGCCTCGTGACTTTGTTAATTATATTGGTCAAGACAGGCTCAAACAGAACCTGCAATTAGCGATATCGGCTGCAAAAAAACGGGGCGAACCACTAGACCACGTCTTGTTATATGGTCCACCGGGACTTGGCAAGACTACTATGGCAACAGTTATAGCGAACGAAATGGGCACAACGATTCGTGTGACCAGTGGGCCTGCCATTGAGCGTGCCGGTGATCTGGCTAGCATATTAACTAATCTTCAAGACAATGACATATTGTTTATTGACGAAATTCATCGCCTACATAGGAGTGTTGAAGAGGTGCTTTATAGCGCCATGGAAGATTTTAAGCTAGACATTATGCTCGGTAAGGGGCCCTCAGCACGTAGCTTGCGGCTAGATTTACCGAAGTTTACTTTGATAGGTGCTACGACGAGGGCTGGATCATTGGCGGCGCCTTTGCGTGACCGCTTCGGTCTCGTGCACCGTTTGGAATTTTATAAGCCCGATGAGGTGAGAAAAATAATTGAACGGGCTGCTAAGATTCTGAACATAAAAATAGACAAAAAAGCCGCTGAAGTCCTAGCTGTACGTGCTCGATTAACCCCAAGGATTGCCAATCGTCTTCTTAAAAGAGTGCGTGACTACGCTGATGTAAATGGTGATGGGATTATTAACCACGCTACTGGGCTACAAGCGCTTGAGCTGCTAGAGATTGATGAGCTGGGCCTGGACCCAGCCGATAGAATGCTATTGATGGCAATCATTGAAAGTCATAACGGCGGGCCTGTTGGCGTGGAAACTTTAGCAGCGCTAACGGGTGATGAGCGTGGGACCATAGAAGATTTTTACGAACCGTATCTTATGCAGATCGGGCTTCTAGAACGTACCCCGCGTGGCCGAAAAGTTACAGCCAAAGCTTACCAGCATTTAAAGCAGACATCTAAAACTAATACTCAGCAGACAATCCTTGAATAGGCCCTATTCAAACACACGCATATAGCCGCGTTTTACCCAAGTCACGATCATGTTATCGCTACCGGGCAGAGATGAAGTAAAGTTAATAACGGCATTATTGCCTAGCTCAATTGATTGACCGGCTAGTGCCCCAACAGCGCCATTATTAGAAACCCGAACCCGTGACCAACGAGCATAAAGTATGCTTCCCGGGGCGCTGCCATTATTACTTAAGTTAATCTTTACGACATTCTGGCTGTTGACTAGGTTTACCCCTGTTACATTCATACATTCCGGGCTACACGAACTGTCTGCGCTCCAATAGCTTATAATATAAGCCCCTGTCTTGACGTTATTGGCTTGTATCGTGGCGTTATTGCCAAATGTAACTCCATTAGAACCGTCAACCATGATTACGGGCGGGTTGATGCCTACGGAGTTGGGGATCTTCATTTTTGCGTTATTCCCAAACCCTAGGTTACCAGTTATCCATACGTTACCCGACAATGTTACGGTGCAGTTATTCCCAAGATTCACGTTCCCGGTGATTTTGACATTTTCGGGCCATGTTTTCGTGCCATTACTGCCACACGATATATCGGTGTGGCTGGGGGCTCGTTCGACGGCCACCGCATCCTTGTGGGCTTGACGATCATAATCTGGCAAAATAACAGGAGGGAAGGTCTGGTTCGGAACTAAGCCGGGGTTAAACATACTTGATCCGCTGATTTGGTTTGTTGCCCGCACATCAGCGTAGATTTTTGCATTGCTTCCTATGGTTATCGGCTCACCGTTTTCACCTGCTGCACAAGTACGAGGATATGTGCTATCGGGTGGGTTTGGGCAGTTGATGTGCGAGACTCTTACATTAACCGCGTTATCTGTAGGTGTAGAAGACAAACCGATTTGGGAATTGTTCCCAAGGGCTATGGTCCCATTTACCACAACGTCTCCTCCAGTGATCTTGGCATTGTTGTTTAATACTAGACCGCCAACACCACTCACTACAGAGGAAGGCCCATATCCACTAGTTACAGATTGTAAATCAACTTCGTAACGCCGGGTGATTTTTGGCGTAGCTGAAGTACTTGGCGAATAGCTCCGTGCAATAACCGCGATAATTCTACGATCATCGCTTGCCCCTGGCAGTATGTCGGTTTCATAAGTAGTGCGGAGGCTTGGTGTGTCTAGTAGGTTTATTTCATCACCCACGCCTGACCAGTGCGGATCGGAGCTGCTTGTGCCCGTCCATGTATTATCCAGGTTGAACTCGTGAATACCTACATCTAATCCGGCATCAGCAGCGAGTTGGGCGTTGACCTTATAGGCTTCTCGTGAGGCTAGGTTATAGGTGGTGAGTGAGAGTGAGCCCACAAACGCCATCATTGTTACGATGAGCGTTATAGTAAATAACAGTACGGGCATGATAAAGCCATGTTGCTGGTGCTGTATTGGTTTTTTGTTCTTCATCTTAGTTCCTTAGCTTTGTGAGAATTGTGTTATTAAAAGTTACTGTTTTGCCAAAAATCTTGCGCGACATTACAAGGTTTATGTTTACGGACCGTGCTAGGGCCACATCAGTTATAATATTATTATTGTCATCATAGAATGTGAAGGCCATGTTATCAACATATGATGAATAGAGTCTATCAGATGGACAGGTGCTGCTTGAGGCTGATAACGGGCAACTAGTAGTGATGTGATTGCCTGCGGCACTGGTATTTTTTAACAATCTTTTCTGCAGTTTATTCTCCGTAATAAAGTATATGTGCTCATTATTGTAGGGGTATCCTGTGCTGCTGTCATAGATGATGTCATTACTTGCGGTTGTTGCGGGCCTATTGATTATAAGTACATTATTAACGTCACTGGTCGCCCAGCCTCCGCTAGGAGCGTTTGAGTCAGCCAAGACACTAGTTACGCCTATGTTGCGACCTAAACGCAAATCTTCTACCATCGCTCGTAACATAAAATGTGAGTCAATAGCCATCTCTGCTGTTACTTGACTTCTTATTGTGCTGCCGTAAAAACCCAGTGAAACTGACACTAGTACAGTGATGAGAATAGCTGCAATGCTAACCGATATCAAAAGTTCGAAGATTGTTACGCCGTTTTGGCCGAGTTTTTTCATTGCCCAACTCCCAGCTCGCTCACTACAGTTTTGTATTTTACAACCTTGGTTTGGCTGTAATCCCTGTAGCTAATTTCAATAGAGATTTCTGCCAAACCGGGGGTTGGGGTTGAAACTGTGTACGTGCCAGTTTTGGGCGGGGCCAATTCGTCTGGTAGGTCCTCGCTAAAACTCACCGTGCCTGGCGAAAGGCTATTATAGCCCGCATTGCGTAGTTGCTCGGCCTTACTTTCGGCGATCAAATTCGCAAGCGCTAAATCACGAGAGCGATTATTTAATACTGTTAAGTTATTTATCCCGGCTGCAAGCGTGGGCATAACAATGGCAAATATCGCAATTACTATTAATAGTTCGATAATAGTAAAACCTTGCCACTCTTTTAAGAGTTTGTTACGAAACACAAGCATGTTGTTGTCTATTGTATACCATCAGGGCTGGTATAATGGTACATATGCAGCCAGCTAATCTATCAGGTGTCGGTCAAAAACTGTTTAAACTTATTGAATTTGACGAAGACGAAAAGCTTGTGTGCGAGATTCGTAAACATCCGCTCGGGTTGTTCCTAATTTATCTTACGGGCTTATTCGTGGCTACTATGTTAGTTATAGCGTTTTTTGGCGCTACATTCTTTTTAGATAACGACCCACTTAGTACCGGTGTGGCAACAACCCCACTCCGCACTCCACTAATTTTACTAGGTACCTTTCTTACGCTACTTACCTTGCTAATCACCTTTTTAGGTGCGTACATATACCAAAGCAACGTAGTGCTTGTGACTAGCGAAAAACTAACCCAAGTCACCTACAGAACAATCTTTGATAGAAAAATATCTCAACTTAGCATTGGAGATGTCCAGGACGTGACCGTTAGCCAGATTGGTATCCTGTCGCGCATATTCGATTACGGGACCTTGGTGGTGGAGACAGCTGGCGAGCAACAAAACTATACTTTTAGTTACGTGCCAAAACCATATGCTGCCTCTAAGTCAATTGTGCATGCACACGAAGAAAACTTAAAACTTTATGGCAATTAGTACCGGAGTAGCTATTCGTTGAAGGGGTTTTGACGGGCTTGTTCAAACAGTGTCTTCACATCAATATTTTGTTCTTCTAGCTCAAGGATTCTGTCAATGGAGCTTTGGTCTATGCTCAGCCTTTTTGTAGTTTGCTGCTGTGAGCTAATTGTAGCCGGGTCGGGTTCTCTGTTACTCAGCACATTAATCTGCATGACTAAAAACGTATATATCCCCAAGAAACAAATGATAAAAACGGCCACCCTATAGCGTCGCAGTATTTCTATGAGCGGGCCTAATTTAGTCGTAATTATTCCGATGTATTTATTCATGGTTTTATATATGCATTTACGGTTAGGTTAAATGTGACACGGTTGCGATCGTTGTTGTGCGGAGTTACCGATAGGTTGGTGATGTGCGCTGTTCTGCGATTTTGCTCTAGCTTTGACAAGAAGATTAACATACTTTGATATGGTACCGGCTTGGCTGCATCCGATTGAATTGAGATCTCAAGTTGGTACACGTTCGGGATTCCTTCCACCGGCTTTACTTGGGTTGTAGCGGATGCTGGAGGGGTGCTACTGCCTGTCGCAGGGGTTGCTGGTCGGGCAGTAGGTTGCCCAAGATTTGAGGAAGGAAAGGTGACACTGGAAATAGACACTCCGCTTTGTTCGGCCAACGCAATGATCTCTCTTACCGTCCTGGCTTGATCTTTTTCCTGAGGAACGATGGATTTTGAAATGCGCTCTAGCTCTTCGTATTTTTCAATATCTTTTTTAGCTTGCACGAGAGAGCGACTTTGCTCATCCAAGGCCAAGCTCTCTGCTTTTAAGGCGACAATGTGCTGTGTCTGCTGCTTGATATAGCTATTGCCAAAAATAACAACACCTAAACTGGCGGCGCCCAACAATACCAGCATTATGCATAGTGTATAGAAGAGACGCTTGCTGTTCATCTTGCACTACCCTCCTTTGCTAAGTTGGTAAACAGGAAGGTGCTGTCCTTAGAGAATAGTGCGCGGATACTCACCTGGCACGGGTAGCGATTATCGGGCGCTGAGGCCGCACAGGTAATACTGACAATATCTGCTTTATCAAAAATCTTGTTCTGTGGGTCGGATAAGTTGACCTGTACTTGTGTGCCGGTTTGGTAATCTGCAGCTATCACTTGAAGATCAAGAGCGCCCTCAAGCTTACTTATGCTGAGTGACTGCAAGGCTGCGCCTGAAGGCATTACCGCACCGGTCTGCTGTAAAAGTTCCGAGAACAACACCTGGCGCGATAAAACCTGAAAGGCCAGCTTGGTACTTGTGCTTATATCCTCGGTTCGTTGTTTGGTTTCTTCTAGCTTTTGTTCGGTTAGTTGGGCTTTCTGACGCTCTACGCCCGTCTTGTAATCTTGCGCAGATTGATTTATGTATATATCTCCAGCTAGTATGACGCCACCTATACCTACCATACCAATAAAGAAAGCAGCAACCCACTTAACGAGCATGCGGTTGCGACGCGCATATAATAACGTATCTTTGAGTTCGGGCGGTAACAGATTTATCATGCGTATATTTCGCCCGGTTCTATTAGGCTCAGGCCAGCGACCGTTATATACATAGACTTCTCCACAGAGCTTGGTGGCTGCAGCCCGCCAAAGTTTAGCTTTTGCCAAGGGCTGCACATCCGAACCGGCAAGCGAAGTTGATTTGTGAGGTGCTCTGACAGGCCTGGCATATTAGCCCCACCGCCCATGGTAACTACCTGGCCAATTTTGCGATCCGTATCAGACCGTTCTTCATAGTAACGAATCATGCGCCGTATTTCTTTAAGGTGTTGCTCTAAGAGAGGTGAAAGGCTGTCGGATATTTCTTTCTGTTTTTTGCTAACCCCCAGGCCATATTTTGTTTTGATCACGTGTGCCTCTTGCTTAGTAACGTTTAAAGAGTCAGCGATCAGGCTACTAAAGCTATCACCCCCGCCCGGCACTGTACCGGTTACAACGAGGGTTTGATCGTAGACCGTAATGTCAGAAGACACTGACCCAAAATCTATGAGTACAGTAGGTACGCTACTGTCTTCTGCTTGGACAAATAACCGACTGCCAGAACCGATAGTTGTTTCAATGGCGGCCACCTCTAGCCCTATTAGGCGAATCCATGATATGTAAGAGTCTATTATGGTTCGTGGTGTGGCGACGACCAGCAGCTCTAGTGCTTCGTCGGTTTGTCTTATTATCTCGTAATCTAGGTACAGGCTATCTAGGGGGAGGGGAATGTATTGTTCTGCTTCTAGCCTGATAGCTTGATCCAGTTGTTTACGACCCATCTTTGGTAGTTGCACGGTGCGGTTAAATGTGCGAACAGCGGGGATAGCTAATGCAACGCGACGAGTAGTTATATCGCCAACTAAATTTTTCTTAAATAACTCATACGCTGACTTTGCAAGCAGTTCAGGGTTCTTAATAACACCATCCACGACAGCGCTGGGGTCAAAATTGACCACACCGTAGCCACCGACTACACGTTTTTTGCCTACACGCTCAATCTGCATGACTTTTATACTGCTAAAGCCGATATCAAGTCCAAATACTGCTTTGTCTTTATAAAAGAGGATTTTGTTCATTAAGGCCCACTTTGCTTTAGAGAAATTATAGCATAACCAACAACAAAAGAACCCTGCCGTTTCAGCACTTGGCAGGGTTCTCTGAAAAGCTTTTTAAAAGCTCAAACTAAGGGGTTGCAGGGTTGTTCAATCCCTTTTTGACATATGGGTTTGTCGTAGAAGCGGTTGGCTTTTCGATATAAGACTTTAGGACATAACCCTCACAGTCTTCGTTTACAGTAGTACAGCTCGTAGGGAATGGTATGTAAATGTACTCGTCTATACTGTCCGGTTCTACTGTAGCTCCAGCTTCGTTAGCCACTGGTGCGCTTTTGACTATCTCTGCACCATCAGGGTCTATTAGGCTATCCTCGTCGATACCAGGGAAATCATCTGCTTCAAAAGTATCAGGGTAAAAACCCTTCTCGTTGTAAAATTCTTCTAGTTTACTGTGTATGTTGTTTATGTCGGTTAAACGTTGTGTGTCACGAGCCTTTGCCTGTGCACCCTGGAAGTTGTTAAGTACGAGCCCTGCCAAAACAGCAATAATCGCGATTACGATCAAAAGTTCGATAATCGTGAAGCCGTCTTGTGCTTTTTTAAGTGTCTTGAACATTTATAATGCCCACCCTTCTTATTTGTAAATTGTAATTAGTATTTCAAGCTTTTTACAGCTTATGGTTATACACTATCACATGTTTCATATCGCGCAATACTTTTCCCTGTGCATTAGGTGTGGTTTATTTATTAGGTCTATATGTGTAAGGTCTTCGGGTGGTGTGCTATATCTGATTGGAAAGATTGCTGATTGGCCCGATCACGCTGGCAGCTATAAGACCGACCAATGTACCCATTACTACGATCATAATAGGCTCCAGTATAGAGCTAAGACTATCTACAACTACATCCACTTCATCCTCGTAAAAATCAGCAACTTTCACCAGGATCTCATCTGTCTTACCGGTTTCTTCGCCTACAGATAGCATCTGCCCCACAATAGGGGGGAAGACCTTGCTTGCACTAATTGGTACGGATAGTTGCTGGCCATTTGCGACTGTTTTAGAGGCTGCCATTAGTTCTTCTTCAATCACACTGTTGCCAATAGCTTTAGCAGTTACCTCAATCGAATCAATAACCGTAACTCCAGCACTCATAAGCGATGCAAAAATACGGGCAAAACGGGCTATAGCGACCTTTTTGATAACAGTTTTGATAACAGGCAATTTCAAAAGAATCTTATCCTTCTTTCGTCGCCCCCCTGGCGTGCTTATGTATCGTGATAGTACTGCGCCCGCAATTACGCCAATGCCAAGGAGTACATACCACCTAGCAACCAGGAAGTTGCTGATGCCAAGCATAACTATTGTGAGGGGGGGTAACTCGGCACTAGGCCCGGCCAGATCCTGAATGATTTTACCTATCTTTGGCATAACAAAGACCATCAATGCCAAAAAAACCAGCGTAGTAATGGTCAGCAGGATGATCGGATATGTCATGGCGCTTTTAAACTTACCTTTGATCTTTTCGTCTTTTTCTTGCTGAGTGGCGAGCTTCTTCAGGATTGCGTCTAAAATACCGCCCGCTTCACCGGCCCTGACCATATTTATATAAATCGGCGAAAATACTACCGAATGCCTTTCAAGTGCATCTGCAAAAGTTGCACCACCCTCTACTTCCTTAGTGACCTCAACTATATGCTGTTTAAAGTTTGGGTTTTCGGTTTGAACCTGCAAAGTTGCTAAGGACCTTACAAGTGGCACGCCGGCATTTATCATAGTCGCAAGCTGTCTGGTGAAAACCACCAGGTCTTTAGACTTAACTTTTTTCTTGCCCGGCCCAAAGGGCAGTTTGCTCACCAGGCTTCCATTTTTTGCTAGCGCAACCTCAATAGGGCGCAGTTCACGCAACTTAAGATTGGCGGTTGCAACAGCAGCGCTTGCTGCTTCGGTCGTGCCTGTTACACGCTTACCTGTTTTGTCAATTGCTGTGTATTTAAATGTTGGCATACTATTCCCTGGTTACTCTTAATATTTCTTCTATTGAAGTCATGCCCAACATTGCTTTGATTAGTCCATCGAGCTGCATGGTTGCCATACCCTCTTTTACTGCCTCGCTCTGGATCTGCTCGCTGGTGGCGTTTGCCACAATCATCTTTTGTATCTCGGTAGATACGCTGAGGACCTCGTAAATGCCCATTCGGCCCCTATAGCCTGTATGGCCTTCGCCCAGATCCTTTTTCGGACGCCAAAAGGTCAGCTTGCTTGTTTTAGGCCTATCAAACGCGGTCTGAGCCTCAGAGGCCAGCTCGAGTACCCGTTTCCAATCCTCGTTTGTCTTGATGGAAAAAGCTCGCTCAATCTCTTTGCGCTCTTTGTCGTCTGGTGTGTATTGTTCACACTCCTCCGGAACAAGCCGCCTCACCAGACGTTGCCCGATTACGACGCGCACAGTTGAAGCGATTAGGAACGGCTCTATACTCATATCTAGAAGGCGTGGCAAACACGTAGCAGCATTGTTGGTGTGTAGTGTTGAAAAGACGAGATGCCCGGTCAAAGCCGCCTGTACAGCTAGTCCAGCTGTCTCGCCGTCACGAATCTCGCCAACCATAATGACATTAGGGTCCTGCCTAAGCAGCGCCCGCAGGCCGTTTGCAAAAGTCATGCCAGCGGTGTTGTTGGTCTGTGTCTGATTTACGCCCTCCAGCCGATATTCAACAGGGTCTTCAACCGTAGAAATATTGATATCAGGCCGGTTCAAAATGTTAAGCACACTATGAAGGGTTGTGGATTTACCCGAACCAGTCGGACCAGTAACTAAAATCATTCCATGCGGCTGCTTGATTGCAGACTGAATGTGCTCAAGTGCCAAGCCCCAAAAACCAAGCTTTTCAAGCGTTAAAGGGTCGCTCGATTCATCCAAAACACGCATAACAACCTTCTCGCCATCGGACACAGGCAAGGTTGACACCCGAAAGGCAAATATACGGCCGTTCATATTCAGCTTGAAGCGTCCGTCCTGTGGCACACGCCTCTCGTCAATCTTAAGTCCAGACAAAATCTTGATACGTGAAACCATAGCTGCCAAAGTCCGCTTTGGCAGCTTGTTTGCCTCTCGCAAAACGCCGTCAATACGGTAGCGAATCTGAACAAACTTTTCCCGTGGTTCAATGTGAATATCACTGGCGCCAGAGTTTACAGCATATTCAATTATCAGGTTTACTGTCTGAGCAATGGGCGAATCTTCAGCTAGATCCTCTTCACTAACCTCTTCGTCGCCGTCGCCGTCGCCGTCACTTTCAGAGACTACTTTACTGATCTCCGTACCAATATTGCCACGGTATTGATCAAGAGCAGTCAAGATGTTTGACTGTGTTGCCACATATATTCTTAAGTCCGAACCTAGCTGTTTCTGCAAGAAACTAATCGCCTGAACGTCGTCAGGGTCGGCCATTGCTAGCTGTTTGTTGCCATTCTTATCAACCCCATATAAAACCGCACGGTACTGTCTGGCTATGCGTTCGGGTACTAAATGCAAGAGTTCTTTAGATAAGGCTTTTGTGTCTATCTCAACAAAGGGCACATCAATCTCTTCTGCGTAGGCCTTGGTAAGTTCGGCTTCGGAGATCAGGCTAGATGAAACAGCCAGATCTTGTAGTGGCTTTTTTTCGTTTTTTTCTTGCTCACGCAAATCTGCCAGCTGTTGGTCGGTGACCTTGCCGGATTTTTTTAATAGTTGCTCAACAAAGGCATCAGAGACTCGCATAATACTTACACCGATTATAACTACTTACAAGCATAAAGACTATACCAAGATACTCCATTGTCATGGCCCCTAACGACAAGCTATACTAAACTCTACAACTTGAGGAGGGTAATATGGCTGCAAAAGACAGTGGTGACAGCACGGTGGGTGTAAATGATGGTAAAAGCAAGGCGTTAAACCTAGCTTTAGAACAGATTGAAAAACAGTTCGGCAAAGGCTCAATAATGAAACTTGGCACAGGTCAACAAGGTGCGGTTGAATGCACGCCTACTGGCAGTGTATCGCTAGACCTGGCCCTTGGTGGCGGTATCCCAAAAGGGCGCATTATTGAGGTTTACGGTCCTGAGAGCTCGGGCAAGACTACGCTGACATTGCATGCAATTGCAGAAGTCCAAAAGCGTGGCGGTACAGCGGCGTTCATTGATGCAGAACACGCCCTAGACCCCTCATATGCAAAACGTATTGGCGTAGATGTGGACAACCTTTTGCTCAGTCAGCCGGATAACGGCGAGCAAGCGCTAGAAATTACCGAAACACTTGTCCGCAGCAGCGCGGTTGACCTTATTGTGGTGGACTCTGTTGCCGCCTTAGTGCCCAGGGCTGAGATTGAAGGTGAGATGGGCGATAGCCATATGGGGCTTCAGGCACGATTAATGAGCCAGGCTTTACGAAAGCTGACCGGTGTTATATCGAGAAGCAACACCACCGTTATATTTATTAATCAGATTCGTATGAAGATTGGCGTTATGTTTGGTAACCCCGAGACCACGACAGGTGGAAACGCCCTGAAGTTCTACGCCAGCCTGCGTATGGATATTCGCCGAATTGGTCAGATCAAGGCGGGAGACGAAGTGATAGGCAACAGAACTCGCGTAAAGGTGGTTAAAAATAAGATTGCCCCGCCATTCCGCGAAGCAGAATTCGACATCATGTATAACGAAGGGATAAGTAAAGCTGGTGACATATTGGACCTTGCGGCTAAGCATGACATCGTAGAAAAGTCTGGTGCTTGGTTCAGCTACAAAGGCGAGAAGATCGGCCAAGGCCGCGAGGCAGCCAAGGAGTATTTACAAAAAAATCCTAAACTTATGGACGAATTTGCTAAGAAAGTAATGGACTCAGCAAGCAAGGTAGCGGATCTTTAGTATATGACAGGCATAAACCATATGGTTACGGGGGCGGTGATTGCGGGGGCCGTGCAGCAGCCCGTTCTGGTTTTGCCTTTGGCGTTTGCCTCGCACTTTATGCTTGATTCCATGCCGCACTTTGGTTTTAAAAATTGGGACAAGGCCAGGCGGAAACAGAAACGGCTAATAAATGGGGTCATAACAATCGACGTGGCTCTTATTGTTTTGATGCTTATCTTGTTTGTGTCCCAGGGCGCCCCGACTTTGTTCTATGTCGCTGGTTTTGTAGCCTTTTCACCTGACCTAGCTTGGGTATACCAATTTATAGTCAACCGCCAATTAGAGTTAAGCGAAGACAAACCACATAGCCGTTTTAACGAATTTCATGAGCGAATTCAGAGCCGTGAACGGCCCTCAGGCATCTATATTGAAGCCGTATATCTTATTTTAGTGGGCATTGTCTTAATAAAGCTTTGGCCGTGATGGATGAAAATCTCCGCGATTAAGCAGCAGGTTAAGCGGTCGGATCGTTACTCTATATTTATTGACGACAAATATATTTGCTCGTTTTCAGAGTCCACACTATTGAAACTTGAGTTGCGTGTACATCAAGAAATAACGCCAGAAGAAGTAGCGAAACTCAAAAATGATGCCGTAGTAGACAAAGCCAGGGCCAAAGCCTTTGACCAAATAGCTAGGCGACCACGCAGTAGATGGGAGCTAGAAGATTATCTGAGGCGAAAAGAGTTTGAACCGGAGATTATTGAACAAACACTTAACGCGTTAAGTAAATTAGGCTATGTTGATGATTTGGATTTCGCACAACGCTGGGTCAACAACAGGAGGCTCCTTAAGCCCACGAGCAAGCGACGCCTCACCCAGGAACTTAGACAAAAACGCGTTTCAGATGAAATTATTAATCAAGCTTTAAGCGCAGATGATACGGACGAGCGGGAAGTACTAGTCGAGCTGATTGAGCGAAAGCGCAAACAAGCCAAATATCAGGACAACCTAAAACTAATGCAGTACCTAGCTCGCCAAGGATTCAACTACGACGATATTAAGACAGTATTAAACGAAACAGATCAATAAAATTATGAAGCTACGGGCGCCGTTACCCGGATGCCCGCCTTGGTTGGCTGTAGAGGTTCCTGGATGACGATCTTGCGGTTGGTGATCTCTACGATTTGACTTCGGTCAACGCTCAGCTGACCGCCACTCAACGATTTGATCAATGGTTGGGCTACATAAAGTTTTTGGATGTACAAGGTCTGAGTATCAGTTGCGTAGTCGTTAATTTTACCTATTTTATGCTTGTCTACGGTGACAACAGGCATCCCCATAATCTGTAGGTCAATCTCCATGATTTTTCTAAGGCGTATAAGATCTTCAGGTTCAGAGAGCACATCATGATCATTAACGACCAAGCCTTGACTTATAATGTCGCGAATATCCTGAGTGAGCAGAACCAACTTTTGGCGGGTGCGGATGTCTTGACAGTAAAACCCCTCAATTTTAAGATTGTTCGGATTAATGATAGGGCTGGCTACCGTTGCAACCCGTGCTCCGGTCCGCAAGCTCATAATAGGTTTGTTAGTAAATGTCGCACTGAGTTGTAGCATGGCAATTCTAGTATACTTCAATCATGAATCTAACCACTGCAGAGATTACTACAAATAGTGCCGAACAAACCGAGCAGATTGCTGAACAAATTGGCAAGCGTTTGCGTGGCGGTGAGGTTATCGAGCTTATCAGTGACCTTGGCGGGGGTAAGACTACATTTGTCCGTGGCTTGGCTAGGGGGATTGGCAGCCCTGACCATGTTTCTTCGCCTACTTTTAAAATTAGCAATGTATACAAGGCCGACAGACTAGAACTTGATCACTTTGATTTTTACAGGTTAAACGAAGCAGGCGTCGTAGCTGATGAGCTGGCAGAAATCATCGGCCAGCCAAATGTTGTCGCAGTTATAGAATGGGGCGAAATAGTCCATGACATTTTGCCAGAAGAACGCATCACTATCACTTTCAAGCTTGGCGGGGAAACAGCCCGTAAACTAACAATATCGTCTCCCGACAAAATATCATATCTTCTGGAGGGTATATGCTAATACTTGCTGTCCGGACAGATAAGCCGGAAGCTGAACTTGGTCTATACGAAGACGAAGAGCTGCTGGACGGGTTTGATTGGCTGGCGCATCGCAAGCTTGCTGAGACGATTCACTTGCAAATAGCCACAATTTTAAAAGCAAAATCTAAAACCTTTGCGAACGTGCAAGGTATAGTGGTTTATAAGGGTCCGGGTAGCTTTACTGGCCTAAGAATAGGCATTGCCACGGCTAACGCTATGGCGGACAGCCTAGGTGTTCCGATTGTTGGGACATCAAGCGAGAACTGGGGGCTTACGGGAATCAAACTGCTGCTTGCGGGTAAAAACGACAAGCAAGTTATCCCAGATTATGGAGCGGATGCCCATATCACCCAGCCCAAGCGCTAGCCTTGACATAAAATCACGCAAGTTTATAGTCATAGGCAGGAACATTAACCTCAAAAATTAACAAAATTATGGCATCAAACCGGCCACGTCAGCACAGAGTACTTGTTGGCACGCCAGAACCGCGCACCAGCTCACCCTCGCCCTATTACCGGCGTTCTGTTCAGCGTGTTCAGCCTCGTAGTATTGACGGTATAGGAGAGCGTGCGTCAAGATACGTGCCGGCAAACCAGGGCGAATACCTTGAATCATTGTCCGGTACGCCTCCTAAACTATCTCGCTTCTCAGGCCTGCCTGTTCAGCTAAAGCGTTCCGATAACATATTTGATATTAAGTTCAGGCGGTTCCCGGGCCCAACATTTCCCCGTCTAAACAAGTTAAAGATGTACCTACCAGTGATCTGTTTGGCTGTGGTTTTGTTTGTTTCAGTCATATTACTAAGCAGTGCACATTCCAGCAAGCAAGCAGAAGCCGATAGGTCTCATAGCAGGGTTAGTGTAGAAGCTATGCTAGATACTAGTAACGAGATCAGTGAACGTCGACCCACAAATATACAGAGTTATCAGGTTGCCAGTAATTTGCCGCGAATTATGCACATAGATGACATGGGGCTTTCCGCACGTGTCCGCAGAGTGGGCGTTGGTACGGAAACAGAAATCAGATTGCCTTCGAATATATATGATGTCGGCTGGTATGAAAGTAGTGTCAAGCCTGGAGAGGTTGGTGCGGTGGTTTTGACTGGCCACATGTCTGGCCCAAGCAAGCCCGGTATTTTTCATGATATAACAAGTTTAAAGCCAGGGGACGAACTTAGGCTAGAGGCGGGCGATGGTAAAATCTTCACATACTATGTAGCAAAACTCCAAGCCTTTAGGGATGTTGACCCGCTGGAGCCCATGCTAGCAACAGCCGTACCGGGGTTGCCGGGACTTAATTTGATCACTGAGGCTGGCTCGTATGATGCTACATCTAACACCTATAATCAGCGCCTGGTAGTCTACGCCATTCAAAGAGATTCATCTATGCCTGCTGACAACTAGGAATATATTCTTGCATGGATTGACCTGAGCGACTAATTCCGCGTATAGTTAAGGGTAGGATTATGCAGCTTTTTGGGAGCAAAATCCGTCGGCACCTGAAGTGCCACAATTCTTACAATTTAATTTTTGATTTTCTACGGTAAAGTGCGACTAAAGAAGTGATAGTGATGTCGGCTGACCGTAGGCTGAAAGGAACAAACATGGATCCAATTACCATTGTGCTGGCATTGGCCGGCGTTGGTGCGGGCTTTGTCGCAAACAACGTCATGACCAAAACCAAACTAGGGTCCGCAGAAGAGGCGGCCGAGAAGGAATTAAAAAAGGCCAAAAAAGAGGCTGAGAAAGCCCTAGATGAAGCTCGAGAAGAAGCAACCAAAGTATCAGAAAAGGCGCGCCAAGAAGAAGCCACGCGTCGCAAAGAAATAAAAGAAATCGAGCAGCGCTTACTGGACCGCGAAGTATCCTTGGATAAAAAACTAGACGACATAGACAGACGCGCAGAAAAATTACGTACCAGTGAAACCGAGGCTGAACAGCTCAAAGACGAAATCCGCTCTATTCGTGTCAAACAACAAGAAAAGTTAGAAAAAATCGCTAAGCTTACCAAAGAAGATGCCGCCGGCAAGCTTATGCAAATGACAGAGCGAGACATACGCCAAGACTTGCTTGGGCTTATATCAAAGCTCGAGAACGAAGCTCGGGAGACCGCCGAAGAAAAAGGGGCGGTTATTATAGTTGAGGCAATGGAGCGCATGGCCAGCGAGGTTACGGCAGAACGGACGGTCACGGCTGTAAAGCTGGAAGATGAAGAAATGAAAGGCCGTATTATCGGCAAAGAGGGGCGTAATATTCAGGCCTTACAGCGCGCCACCGGCGTGGACATTATGGTAGACGACACCCCAGGCATGATTATCCTGAGTTCGTTTGACCCAGTGAGACGCGAAGTAGCCCGCCAAGCTCTTGAGATGCTCCTAAAAGACGGCCGTGTTCACCCCGGCCGTATTGAAGAGGTTGTAGAAAAAGCCCAGGCCGTAGTCCAAAAAGAAGTTGTCCGAGCCGGTGAAGACGCTGCCCGCGAAGTCGGTATTATCGGCATTCCCAAAGAAGTTTTACAGCTACTTGGTGAGCTTAAATTCCGCACATCATACGGCCAAAACGTGCTCAAGCACAGTACAGAAATGGCCCATATGGCGGGGATCATCGCTGAGGAGCTAGGTGCTAACGTCAAGACGGTTAAGTACGCTACATTAGTGCATGACATAGGCAAGGCCCTAACACATAAAGTTGAGGGCAAGCATCATCATATTGGCGCTGACACTCTTCGTAAGTACGGCGTGCCCGAAGATATCTGTCACGCGGTTGAAGCTCACCACGATGATGTAGATGCAACTACTACAGAGGCACACATTGTTCGTGTGGTAGACGCTATGAGTGCTGCTCGTCCTGGCGCGCGCAATATTTCTGCCGAGAACTTTGCCGAGCGCATGAAAGATCTTGAAAACGTTGCGCTTGGTTTTAATGGTATCGAAAAGGCATATGCTATTAGTGCTGGCCGTGAGGTTCGTATCTTCGTAAAACCAACAGATATTGATGACCTCGGCGCCATCAAGCTGGCTCGCGATGTAGCTACCAAGATCGAATCTACTATGCAGTATCCAGGCACTATTAAGGTAAATGTAATCCGCGAAACCCGCGCCATAGAATTTGCCAAGTAGCGCTCGTAGTTTCATCCTCACCGGCGCTCTTCAGCCAAGAAATCGCTTGCAGCCGATTTCTTGGTGAGCGCTTGCAGACCGGATTCGGATTGAAACTACTCGCTTTTCTTACAATGCAGCCGATTAAAGGGGAAGCGCTTGCAGACCCCCTAAAGTTATAGGTAATCACTCACCATTACTAATCACATACTCCAATATTTCTTTGACGGCTGAAGAGTCGGTTACAATTAAGTTATGAATATTCTCTATATCGGGGACATAATGGGCGAACCAGGCATAAAGGTTGTTAAGCGAGTTTTGCCCGAAATTAAAAAACAATACAGCGTTGATCTTGTGATTGCACAGGCAGAGAACACTACGGGTGGCAAGGGTCTTTCGCTAGCTGACTTTCAGCGGCTGAAAGATATGGGTATTGATTTTTGTAGCGGAGGGGACTGGACTACGTTTTTACCAGAAATTCACTCTGCACTTAACGATCCCAAGCAGCCTGTAATCCGCCCGGCCAATTACCCAGTAGGCACACCAGGGCTGGGGTGTAAGTATGTTGACACCGCTACAGGTAGCGTACTAGTGATTAGCTTAAGGGGCAGTATTGTTGGCAAAAAAGCAGATGATCCGATGGATAACCCGCTGAAAGTCATTGATCAAATTTTAGTAGATAATAAAAATCATGAACGTTCTGCAACAATTGTGAATTTTCACGGCGATTTCAGTAGTGAAAAGCGTATGATCGGCTACTACCTGGACGGCAGGGTGACAGCCGTTATAGGTGATCATTGGCACGTGCCAACGGCCGATGCCATGATTTTGCCAAGGGGCACCGCCCACATTACAGACGTAGGCATGTGTGGCACCCTGCACTCCAGCCTTGGCGTTAAGTTGAGTATCACAACCAAACGGTGGCTAAACAGCCAGCCAAGCCGAAACGAACTAGAAACAGGCGGCCCCTTGCAATTCAACGCGACAATCATCACATCCAGTAATTCTCGCAGTGCAATTTCAATCCAGAGCATCAACCGAATTATCCCAGAGGTATTAATAAATCAGGGTTGACTCGTTTAATATAGCCATATATCGTACGAGGTACTATCTCACTGCGTGATAAATACAAACAGAAAAAGGGTCAAAATGGCCAACAAAAGATTCGCCAACCAACCATTCAGCTATTCACAATCCCAGAAACTTAGAAATCTAAGGACTAGCTTTAGGCAGCGTAGTGTTGTTTTTGTGGCTCTCGCTTTTATGTTTTTAGGTGGCTATATGATTGTCTCTTCCTTGTGGTCTAGCACTGCTGGCGCAAATCAATACGGGTTTACGTTTTTTGGCAAAAAGGTAACCTTGCCTTGGCAAAAGAAGACTTCTGAGGCAAGCAAGAACAATTCTACGCTCACCGTCAGTGGCTCAAATAAAGGAGGTGGCGCTCCAGGCAATGCCAGCCCAGCCTCAAAACAAACACCGGGCACTGTTGTGGTAGATGACCCTGTTATGCCGGGTAAACCAGGAGTCATTGATAACGGAATGTGCTGGGTTGATTATAGCCAAGATCTTAGCATGAAGATTAAAGCGGAGAAGCTTCTTGCAAACTGCAAGAATATATTTCCGAGAGTAGAACAACAGCTCAGCTCTTCTATTTATCGATCACCATACATTATTATCCTAGGCAAACTCGCTGATGACTACAGCTTTAGCTATCTGCCTCCAAATTTTAAAACAGGCGAAAAACTTTGCGAGGGGGCGATAGGCTGCGTGTTCTACTGGGATCGAGCAGCGGCCTATCTTGACATTGACACGGTGCGCACATTTAGTGATAGCTCGAATACGCGTCTATTGAGTCATGAAATAACACACATGGTGCAGAGCTATAAATCGTACGGAAC
Organism: Candidatus Saccharimonadota bacterium; assembly: GCA_029260875.1. Lineage (GTDB taxonomy): Bacteria > Patescibacteriota > Saccharimonadia > Saccharimonadales > OFTM59 > OFTM59. The sequence continues at coordinate 71,194 of JAJDCL010000011.1, read as the reverse complement.
ACCTCAATATCCAAAGTGGCTAGTTGAAGGAATGGCGGATTATGTGCCACAAGTATTGGGTGTAGATCGTACTAGCTCTTGCTTTGATGTAGACTATAGCTCTGGTTACGATTGTGGGGCGGCCTTTCTAAAATATCTCACAAAACACGATAAAAATATTGTCAAGAAACTACACACTGCCCTCAGAAATGACACATATTCTGACGAGCTTCTGAAAAGTATAACTGGAAAAACAATTTTTCAACTTTATAATGACTGTTTAAACACTGACTGCAAAGGCGGCAGACCCTTAGTTAATAATAAGCCGATGTATGATTCGGGTGGGCCTCCCCGCAGCCTTATTAGTTCGAGTACGTTAAGCGGGGGGTCCAGGAGTAACAGCAATAGTAAGGCAAAAAAAGCTCTGTGTCCTAAAACAACCGGGGTTACGGCACTGGGTGAATTTATGTATACAAGATTAATGGGTTTTATAGGTAGATAATCATGGCAAAAAGACCAACAAAAACAAGCTACAAGAAACCTAAAACAACTAAACCTACCAGTCGTTTGCAGCGTGTAGGATTATGGGCTAGGCGCTCACCTAAAAAATCATTATTCATTCTGGGTTTTGCAGCGGCCGGTACGTTACTAGTGATTGGCGCTCTTGCACTATGCCCCCCACCTGAAGGGCTAAACGGTAAAGGCGCGGATGGTGCCACAGGGACGGACAATACTTGCGTTGTAAGCAGCAGCAATAATTGCAGCGGTACGTCAGGTAAAGACTCAACGGGTCAGCCAGGCACAGACGGCCGAGGAGAAGATGTGAAAACGGCCCCTGGTAGTAACGGCAGCAACGGCAGCAATTCAGCTCCTGGTGCGCCTGGTCAATCCAGCGCCCCCAGCGCCCCCTCAGCCCCTAGCGCCCCCTCCACAGGGACAGTTTGCACGACAAAAAATGGCACTAAAACTTGTAAGTCAATTTAGCAGTAATCTACTTAGTCTGGTTATAAAATGAAAGCCATTGGGTTGACACGGTAGGTGCACTCGGAATAAGCTTATGTCTACACGATAAGTGAACCAAACAAAAATTAAGGAAAATTACGTAATGGCGAAATCAAAATCTGCTAGTGCACGGAAAAACAGAGTATCAGATAAAAAACCTAAAGGGCTAGTGGATAGAATCCGCGCCTTATCCAGCAAGCAGCGCATGTTAATTTTGGTACTGCTTTTTGCTGTGCTTGGTAGTATTTTGGTTATGACTTCAGAAGCAGCCTCTTTAACAAGTGCCCAAAAGGCCGAGCTTCAACGTATGGAAGATCGTCATGAAGCAGCAGAAGACGCAAAGAAAGCCCAATGCAAGACTATAGATGACAGGACGCGAAAAAAGCTTTGCAAATCAGAAGCCGATGCATTAAAAGACAGAAACGATGCTGAATACGACCGAACAAAAGATGCCTTTAAGCAGCAAAACAAGCAAAATAGCGGTGTGTGTGGCGCTAGCACGTTTGCAGCTACAAACGGCTCCCCGGGTCAACCCGGAACCGGCAGCTCTAATGGCAGCGCGGGTAGTAGTGGCAATGGCGGTAATGGCACCAACGGCGCGGGCGGTGCGAGTAGTAGTGGCAATGGCGCAAGTGGCAGTAACGGCGCCAGTGGCGGTAGTAGTAACTCTTGTCGTTAAGGTTTTAGATCATTAGTCCAGTACAAATCGCGTTGACATCATAAACATAAGCGCATATAAGTTAATGCAAGTGATATTAAAACTCACAAATCTTAGGGATCAATAGTTCTGTCATACATGAAAAAAACATCAAAGAATTCTCCTAAACTTTCGGTCAACCGTCGAGGTTCTAACAGCAATAAGGCGACGTTCATTATGTTTGCTGTTGCCGCACTTGGCATTTACTTGATCATCTCGTCTGTCGCTGCTTATCAATCGGCCAACGAAGTTAGCTCGCTAACCTCTGGCTCGGAAGGCAACCAAAGTCTGAGCGTCCGCGAGCGTATTGGTGGCTTTTTCAGTAACTTGGCTGGCATTAATAAAACCACTGGTCAGACCCAACTCGTAAAGGACGGGCAGGATGGTCAGGACGGAACGGGTACAAGCACAGGGCAACCTGGTCAACCAGGAACAGGAACCGACGGACAAGCAGGTAGTGGTAATGCTGGCACTAGCACTAGCGGTACAAGCGGCTCAGCCGGCTCATCAGGCACAGGCCAGTCTAGTCAATCAAACAGTGGCGCAAACGGTACAAGTAGCAGTGGAACATGTTCAGGCGCCAACTGCAGTAGTAGCCCCGGCGCCAGTGGCACAGGGACTAACGGTAATACAGGCGCTAGTAACCCGGGCTCAAGTAATGGTGGCACAAGTGGTGCTAGCGGTCAGTCAGGTACGGGTGGTGTTAGTGGCGATAGCGGTTTTTCCGGTAATGCTCTATGCCCACGAACCAACGGCATTATGGCTGTTATTCAGACAATAAACACTAGGGTGTCGGGCTGGGCAGGATTATAAAATGGCTAAAAAAAGCATAGAGAAGACCACGTCAAATCGTCGTAAAACCACCGCAGGGTCAAGCAAGAATCTGTCGCGTTTTACTGCAAGTCTTAAAAAATCGCCCAAAAAGGCTCTTTTTGTAACAGCTTTTGCATTAATCGGTTTGTATTTTGTGGTTAGCGTACTGGCAGCCAGTTTGTGCCCACCTGCCCCTACTAGTGGCGGTAGTAATGGTGCCCCTGGGCAACCAGGCACTAACGGCGGTTCAGGCGGTGCGGGTGGTAGTGGTAGCTGTACGGGCAGCGGTTGTAACGGCACCTCTGGTAGCAATGGCACGGGCACCCCCGGTACGCCTGGTAGCGGCACCCCGGGTACTAGTTCGCCAGGGACACCGGGCTCTCCCGGGGCTCCAAGCTCTCCCGGTACTACAGGCCAATCTAGTGCCCCAAGCGCCCCAAGCGCGCCAAGTGGCTCAGTGAGTCGTTGATGTCTGATATCTTCTGGGTCTTGACACCCGAAGCATAAGCGCCTATAACTGAAACCAGGCCAAAATAACAAGCTGACACAGGAACAGTTTGTGAATATGAAAAAAACTACCAGGAAAAAGATGTCAAAACAACAGTATAGCGTTTCTGAAAACCTCATCAGACGTCTTAGGCATTCCCGCAAATATCAACTATCTTCCGTGTTGGTGGTTGTTGTGGGCCTCGTAGGGATTTATATGGTCATGACATTCTTTGCTCCCAGCAACTATGGCGCCAACTCGGACAGTCGCTCGGCGCTTGATTCAAGGGGAGAAAGCCTTCGTGAGCGTTTTGGCTTAAGGGCCAGCGATACATTCAACCGCCTAAATTTTATTGTAGGCAGGGGAAAAAGCAGCCCTGAATGGGTGCAACCAGTGCTTTTGCCCGTTCCAGATTCAGATGCTCGTAAGTCGTTACCGGACGCAACAATTTTTGGAAGCGCAGAAGAGCAATTCATAGCCAGTCTTCCAGAAGGTGATCGGCAAGCTGTAGCTAACAAAACTGCATTATCACCAGATAATACAGGCGCCAGCAATAACGATCAGGATTCTGAAATTGCTCAACCAGCTTCTACTACTCCGATTACGCGTGATCCCGCCGTCATGGATGATGAAGATTTCGGAGAAACTTACGGTGAGCACTTCGACATTAACAACAGTAGCGAGCTTCTTAAAACCTGTATCTACGAGAGAGATACCTAGAACAGGAACATTTATGAAAAAGACACAAAAATCTCGCCAGATGCGTAATACAAATAGTCAAAAAGGTGCTGTAAAAAACTGGCTAACAGGTAAGAAATTGCGTCAACAGCAGTTAACATTATTCTTTGTACTTGGTTTCGCAATGCTTGGTAGTTACCTTGTTTTCACAACCTTTGCCGCATCCAAGCCAGGTTACTGGGGGAATGCCGGTTACTGGATTGGAAGAGTAAGAGCATGTGAAAGTGGTGACGGCGTTTGGGGCGAGCACAGTTATGAAAGACCAGGCGGAGCATATGACTATAATGATAAAGACTGGAACAATTATGGAGGTTTCAGTGAAGCCCGTCTAGCACCAAGTAATATACAGGACGATAAGTTTATTGCAGACTGGAATAATCAAAAAGTCGGCAGCAAACCATGGAAAGACTCAGAAAGTTGCTGGAAACCACTAGGAAGCATAAGGGGTGCCCCGTGCTTACCTGTACCTAAGACTCCTGTGTTTGAAAGTGAAACCAATCAGAATGATACTGACAACCAGGGTCCAACCGACGCTCCAGAAGAAAATAATGAAGCAAACGAAGAGGATGCAGTGCCAAGCGACGCAGGCGAACAGTCTACTGACATTCCAGTCAGCATCCCGGAATAACACATATATAAAGTATTAACATAAACTGGATAAATCAGATGTCTCCCAAAATCAAGCGCAAAACAACCATTAGTCGTTCAACTAGCAGACAATCAATTATGGGTCTATTGATGCTGAAAGGATTGCCCTTAGGAATCCGTAAGCTGGCTTATATAACCTTGTTTGCTGTTATTGGTGTTGCCACGGTTTATGTTAGCCGTGCAGAAACAGTTGCAATGACATGTCCGTTAAAAGGTAAGCCCGCACATAGCAATAATACAGATTATAACGGTGGCGGTTTTGGAGCTGGCCGACCCAATGGTCGTAAACATGCAGGTGTTGATTTTGGCGCGAACAGTGCGGGCGTTACAGTCGGCACGCCTATTTTCGCCCCCAGGAGTGGTACTGTTAGCAGGGGCCCGGACGGAGGTTATGGTATATCGGCAGACCTGACATCTGGAAACTATACATTTCGTTTTGCGCACCTAAGTAGCATTGCAAAAACTGGGTCTGTTTCCGAAGGGGAACTAATTGCATATTCTGGTGAAACTGGAGCTGGGCCTGCCCATTTACATTTTGAGATACGAAAAAACGGTGCACCCATAAATCCCGGACGCTCCTATTCATCCTGTACACCGGTCGGGGGCAGTGGTTCTGGTGCTCCCTCACAGACCCTCTCAAGTAGCGCTCCAACTAGCTGGAACATGACTACATGCAGCAGAGTGACGCTTGATCATAGATCAAGCCACCCGTGCGTCAAGGTGCTACAAGGCTTCTTAAAGAATGTTATGGGTCTTGAAAATGTCCCTCAAACGGGCATATATGATGGCCGGACTGCCGATCTTGTGCGATTTATGCAGTATAACCGCAGCGTTCCCGGGTCTAAATGCGTATTGGGAGCGCCCACAACATGGTGGACCTGTGACGGTAAAGTGGGCGCCGCAACGTGGGCAGAGTTCAATAAGATTGTAGACCTAGAGGAAGCTGGCGGTGGCGGTGCCCTGGAAGATATAATCGGTGCTGGCCGTCCGATACCTGCTCCTCAACCTGGACTTCCCGGTCAGTCTGGATCTAGTAATTGTGTTGGTGGCTGTCAGGCCGGTCAGCCTGGCGCGAGCAATCCTGGCCAGCCTGGTGCTAGCAACCCCGGTAAAGCTACTCAAGGCTCGCCCGGTTCACCTGGGGCTCCTGGCTCACAGGGTGCTTCAGGCACATCTGGCACGAGTGGCTCACAAGGCTCTAAGGGTTCACAGGGCGGGGTTTCTATAGGGGGCCAGTCCCAAGGCACCAGCTACAGTGGCTCTACCAAAACATCTTGCAAGAATGGCACTTGCACCACAACTACTCCTGACGGAAAAACTACGACAACCAAGGCCTCTTCGTCTACCGATAAACCTCCCGCAGTTGCACAATATGTAATAAGAAGTCACGCCAGTGGTCGCTGTATGGACGCCGACGGAACAACTAGAGGTAAAGATACTCAGATCTGGGACTGCACAGGTAACTCCAATCAAAAGTGGGGCTTGGCAACTGATGGCACGATCCGACTTGCTGCTAGTGGACTATGTCTTGAAGTGGAAGGGGGCAAAACCAGGAACGGCTCAGATGTGCAAATCTACACGTGTAATGGTGGTTCTCACCAACGCTGGCAATGGAATAGTGATGGCACTATCCGTTCAAGCGCTACAGGTAAATGCCTGGATGTAAAGGATAATGACACTGCAAACGGGACAGACTTACAGATCTGGGACTGCTTCAAAGGTGCCAGCAACCAGCGCTGGGGCACATGGTAAACCAACTACATATTCTAATCTTGACTTTTAGTAAAGCTTATGCTAATATATCTATATGGATGGAAGAATCGGTATTTCCGATGAAAACCAAGATAAAAAACATAAACCTAGGCACTCAATAGAAAGGCCCGAGTACAGACGTTTAACAAGTAGGGTTAGTCGTAACGTGCTTGCTCTGGCGGCTGTAGGAGTCTTGGCTTTTGCTTTAAAGCCTAGTGTTGTGGCGGATGTACCAGCACGGCAAGAGACTATTCATGAGAATATGCATGAATCTGCTTCTGAAGCGGTCGAGGTCTCTCAAGAGATTAGAGACAACTTAACCAGTGCTACAGTGGATGTGCTGGCTCGGTCAAAAGGGGCAAAGGTTTGGCAGAACATCGGTAAGGGTGCAGCCTTACGAGTTAGTGACGATAAGGTTGGTGACATGTATGTTATTGGTACCTCAGCTCATACATTTGATTCTGAACCGTATACGGATAAGCAAACAGGAGTTAATCGAGTAACACAGCCTATACGTGACCGTTTAAGACAAGCTGGCAATAATGATGTAGCCGACATTGCCCAAGACCTACCAGACAAATTTGAATATGCAGTGTCAGCTCCTGGTACACGCGCAATCATGATTAACAAAATTGCTGTGTCCATACGTCAAAATGAAGATACAGACCTAGCCGTGCTGAGTCTAGTAGAGGGATCAGATACTGAGTTTATAAAAAGCAAATCCGTTTTTGTAGCCTCTAATTCCCCGTCGCCTGGAGATAATATATTTATGGGCAACGGTTCTGACGGCAACCCTGTGTACGGTGAGTGGATGGGGGGTGGCCTGAGCCTTTTTGATACTAACCAACCAAGCGCTTTGGCTAAGATCCCCACGGCTCAGGCTGAAGTGTGCGGCACGTATCAAAGTGGCAAATTTATTGCTGGCCCTAAAGGTGTGGTTGTTGCGCCACTAATGGCAGCCTTTGACAGCGGCAACCCTAATGAAGCTGATCGTATGATTATGTTTGAACAGGCTACAGGCGTTCATGTGAGCCGTGGGTCAGATACAGTTTGCCAACTTGCAGATGAAGCGCGGGACCTACAAATTTTAGCGCTCAGAGCTACTGGTTACTAGGAGACACCCTTGTTACTATCTAGTAATTATTGTGATTGGGCTATAGGCATAAGTGTTGTTATGGTATTATTACCCCATAAGTATTAACAATTACCTAAGGAAGTGCTCTTATGGCAAAAACTGCTAAAAAAACATCTGCAAAACGAAACACCAGATCAAACACTCGCTCAGGTTCTTTACGCACTAAGAAAATTGCTACAAATCAGCGACGCAAGCAGAAATGGCTATTTGTCATTGCGTTTAGTGTTGCCTCAGCCCTATTCATCGTAACCTCTTTAGCTCAGAGTCCGGGCGTAAGCAGTCTAAAAGCTGCTCAAAAGCTTGAGCTAAGGGCGCTCAAAGATAAACATAAAGCAGTTGAAGACCTCAAGGACGACCAATGTGACGCTATGTCAGGCAAGCAAGAGGATGTTTGTGAAGATGAGCTCAAATTGCTAAAAGACAACAACGAGGCCGAAGAAGACGCCATGAAAGATCGCCACAAGGTGGCACTGAAAGCACTAAAAGCGTCCGAAGCATCTTCTAGTAATAATACAGGCAGTACCGGTAATAATTCTACTGGCGGAACAAGCAACCCTGGTGGTAGTGCTGGCCAAGCGGGGCAACAGGCTAGCAACGGTGGGGCTGGTGGGGCAGGTGGAAGTGGCAGCTGCACTGGCAGCGGTTGTAGTGGAGCTAACGGGGCCAACGGCACAGGAAATAATGGCAACAACGGGGCGAGTAACCCAGGTAGTAGCGCTTCATCTTCCCAGGGGTTTCGTATAAGAACAGCTGGTGCGGGCAATCGTTGTCTTGACGTTTCGGGCTGGGGCACCGCAAACGGCACCCAGGTCATCTTATGGGATTGCCACGGCGGAACAAATCAGCAATGGATAGCCAGCGATGGCACACTACGATCCGTTCATAGCGGTAAGTGTTTAGACGTAGACGCCGCATTTGGCGGGCGTAATATGTCGCCAGTTGAGATTTATGATTGCCACGGTGGGGCAAATCAGAAATGGGGAGGCAGCAATGGTAGTACTGGTACGCTTTTAGCTTCACACGCTAGTGGCCGTTGTCTTGACGCTGCTGGCCCAGGGACGGCTAATGGAACGCAAATTATTGTCTGGGATTGCCATGGTGGGCTTAACCAGCGCTGGATTCCGTAACTTCTAGCATTCTTCTCTGTTATCCGCTATAATCCCCCTCGTAACTTAACTTAGATTATCGGGGTGTGGCGCAGTTGGCTAGCGCGCCGCGTTTGGGACGCGGAGGTCGAAGGTTCGAGTCCTTTCACCCCGACCAGTAGATATTTCAGCTAAATCCACCAGCAAATTGTATGGTGGATTTAGTTTTATAACAGATACGGAATCGTTGCTCGCTCGTAGGTTCAACACTAGCTCGTTGCATATTGCGTCCTGTTCCATTAAATCAGTCGTGTTTAGTAGGTCTGACAGATACGAATTAGTAAGTTCGTAGAACTCTTGCTCGGTTGGCAAGCTGACTTTAAGACGCTCTAACTCCTTAGTATTAGCTTGAATGTTATGGTTTGCGACCTTTATAAGTTGCTCGTAATGTTCCAGTTTGCCATTATGGTGCTTCTTGTAGTCGGCAGGACTATCAACTTGAAAGTTTTGATAACGCATATATTGTTTCTGGTTAAGCCGTAGGTCATTCTTGGATTCTGCAAGTTTACGTTTAGCGATAGCCGTTTCCTGTGCAAGCTTATCTTGCAGCCTAACTATATGTAGTTTGTAGGCTTCTTTGCTGCGCTTAGTGCAATGGCGCAACTGCCACTCAATAGCAGCCATAATGTATTTAGCCCGAATACTTTTCTTTAACTTAACGCCATTCGCTTTATTTTCTTCGGTCTTATGCCTTTGACAGGCTGTGTTGCGACAATAAAAGCTTATAAGCCACTTGCCAGTATTTTTGCCACGCTTAATTTCTTGGTGCTGGAACTGCATTGGCACATCACAATAATCACAGATGACTTTGTTACGCAGCAAGCCGTAATCTAGGCGTTTGTTCACCACGCTTCTACCGATTTGTTTCTCGCCAAAGTCAGCAGCAATGCCCTGATTTATGGCTATGTATTCGTCCGGCGTAATTAGTGGCAGAAAGTCATACAACTCGGTAAGGTCAACAAAGTTATTGCCGTATGCATATAAGCCAAAGTAAAACGTGTCTGCAAATATGTCGCCAACCATTTGCTTATCTACTTTTACAAGCGTGTAATCTTCGTCTTGGTCTTTACGTTGACTTAGCTTTGCTTCATTTAAAAAGTCTGCAATTTCTACGTTATTCTTGCCTTGATAAAGGCGCATACTAAAGGCTTCTCGTAGTAAGTCCCAGTTGTAACTATCAGGAATGAAGTAGCCTGTGCTAGTATCCACAAAGTAGCCCTTTTTAACTACGCCGTTATATTTACCTTCTTTGATATTGCCGTCTGTGCCACGCTTAACATCTACTGATAACTTGTCAGAATACTGTTTGCTAGTAGCGAATAAAATACCGAGCAACATTTTGCCGTTAGGGTTGTTTTCAAACTGGTACGTTTTGAACTGCAAGTCCTGTATATATTCGTGGTCAATTAGCTCAATAACTTCACCAGCTTCTTTCATATTTCTTGATATACGGTCAGGCGACCAACTAATAAGCCCGTGATACCTACCAGTCTTAAAGCCTAGTATCATATCGTCAAAGATAGGTCGGTTACCAGATATTTTTGCAGACGCACTTTCTTCTAAAATATCCTGCTCACGCACATCAACACCAAGTCTATTAGCTAGTTCAAGGCACTCTGTACGCTGGTCATCAAGCGAACGTACCTGCTTGGCTTCATCGTCTGTGGACTTACGCAGGTAAATTACATATCGCCGTTTTTCTTTAGGCAAAATCCTATTTAAGCCTTCGTTGGTTCTGGCAAAGTATTCAGTTAAATCTTGTATGCTGCGCCTACTTTCGGGCAGGTTAAATATGTCAGGATTTTCTGCTTTACGCTCGGCTAGTTTCTGTTCCGCTTCAAGCTTTTGCTCATTGGTTAGAGCAACCTTTACTCGCTTCTGGCGGGGCTTTCTTGCTTTCTTTTCAGCCATTTTTTACAAGTACCACTCGTTAACTATGGATTTTGCTACGGTTTGGTAATCGTGTTGAGTAGTGTCAAACACCCGACTTGGAAGTTTTGACTGGCTAATAAGGTCTAGCTGACTGCGTTGTTGGTTTATGTAATACTTAGCTATCTCATCAAAAGTCTTGCCTTTAGTTTGAACGTATTCCAGCCACTTTTTTTCACGGTGTTCGGTAGCTATTTTTACTCTTTCTGCCAATGTGTTCTCATCAACTTTTAGGTAAGCCATTAAGGTTGAATGCTGTGCTAGTAAGCTTTCAACTTCCTCGTATATGGCAATATCGCTTTTTGCTCTATGCGCTTGTGTTAAGTGGAGCCTATCAAAAATAATAAGGTCAGATTTCGTTTGTATTGCACTTGTGATTAAGGTATTGAAGAAATCTATGTGAAACTCATCAGGTTTATTCATAATCGGTATGTGTGTATTTTCTTCGCTAAAAATCTTAACTTGGTGTCCATTTAATAACTTAACGATAGCTTCCGTAAGTGTGGACTTACCACTTGTGGCAACACCTTCAATAATAAGGATTTTCATACTATTTTCTTAGAACCCAAATCATAAAGGTGGGTATCCTTGATAACTGCTCAAACATATCTGGATTCGCTTGTTGCATTTCAGTTGTTGGTTGCGGTTCTACGACTCGTTCAATGCTAAAGCCTGATGTTAATACTTCTTCAATCATCTTGCCAAAAGTACGGTGATAAACAATAACGTCAATAGTGCCAAGTGTGCCACCGACTGGTTTTACGCCTTTACCTTCATTAGCAAGATAATCACCAAAAGTAGTTCGTTTTTGAGTTACTTGGTCAACCATTCTGCCTAACCTTGCATATTTTGTATCATCTTCTACTGCATATTCCATAGCAGTATCTATCGGGTGTCCACAGGAAAATATATATGCACCACCACTGCGCAGCACTCTGTATGCTTCCTTTAATGATTTAGTCCAGTCGTCAACATAGTGAATGGCTAAGCTGGAATACGCTAAATCAAAACTTTCGTCAGGAAAGTCTAGGTGTTCCATATCCATTTCGTGGTACTCAATATCTGGGTTGTTGGCTTTGGCGATTTTTAACAAGCCTTCCGAAATATCTACGCCGACAACTTTTTTTGCGCCATTGTCTGCAAGCCAACGAGTATCTACACCACTGCCACAACCAATACTTACCACTTCAAGACCTTCTAGTTTAGGAAGTTCAGCACGAATAGCGGGTTTCTCATAGTAGGAGTGAAAGATACTGTCGGTCGGGTCTGAAGCGTGATTATTGTACGCTTCTGCGTTTTCGTTATAGCCTTTTACTGTGTTTGGGTCAGTTGCCATTATTTTTGCTCCATATACTTTAATAGTACTTCTCGCTTGTACCGCCTAATGCCCCTTAGACCTATTCTGGTGGCTTTTAACACCCCCTTCTTGTCCCAGTTGCGTAATGTGTTTGGGTGGACTTGAAGCAGCTCTGACGCTTGCTTAAGAGTAAGGAATTGTGGCAATTTTTCCATAGAAGTTATATATACCTTTTAATAACAATAGTGTACAACGAATAAGACAATAAAAAATGCCCTTCGGTTAAATAATGGTCAAGTTTTGAAAAAACTATTTTCTTTATAATTAGAAGTAATGAAATATAAGTTTCTCTACCAAGACCAGCACGTCAGTCCGTCTATTGTGGAAAGCTACAAAGTAGGCGATTTCATCTACGAATATAAGCCAGTAGTGGCTTCTTGGCTGCGTGGTGGCTTACTGACTAATACCAATTTACGGTATTTATTCATAACTAATATAGGTGGTAACTTCCGTATTGAAGACGAAGACTATTTGAAGCAAGGCTTATACATCTTTCAGGCTGACTTGTACTACAACATTTACGATAACTACCAAGTCGGGCAGTATGTGCAAGTGCTACTAAGTCCACAGCTTCATCTGACGGATATAATAATAGAAGACGTTGTTAAGCAAGCTAGAGCAGACTTTAACCAGCTATTACATAAGCGACCCGTACCAGCATTAGACACCCAGAGTTGGCGCAGTAGGTTTAGTAGTCCACTAGGAACAGAAGGCAAGAGTGCAATTCATCAGTCAGCTATATGACAGTTAACTATTACCAGCCTTTAACGATTGGTTTTTGAACGTGCCTACGATTATCGTCAAACTGTATATCCAAACATTCTTCTAAGCCCATAGAGTTATGCTCTATGCCGTAAGTTGTGCCGTTCCAGCGCATAGTTCCTATAATTCTATCGGTCATTAAAGATGTCACTTTGTTTTCTACGCTGTATTTTGTATTTAATCTTTCAGTGATTTTTAAGATAGTGTCCTCTACATCTTGGTTGTCTAGGAACTTACCACCAACAAGCCTACCGTGTCCTAGCCTATTTCTTAAAATATCGCCACCACCATACAGCTTTTCGTATAAATCATTACCGAGAAGTGCCTTCATATCGGGGCGAGAAGTTTTTATATATCCACTTTGTGAACAGGCTTCGCATTTAGGAACTTCATTTTTTTCAGACAATGATTCTACTAACTGGCACAACCCAAATTGGTGGCTTGACGGGTCATATTCAACACCGTCTATTTTTGCGAGATTATTGTAAAGCCACAAACTATTTTCAAGGTCTTCGTCTGATTCGCATTTATCTATAATGTCATTCAATCTTTCATCTATTCCGTCGTAGTCAGACATAGAAGTAGCTGGTATGGGTTTATGCGCACTAAAATATGCTCCTGCGTCACCCTCTTTTTTAATGAGTAAGTTCCAGAACTCAACGCTCATAGGCTGCGAATAAAAATATGCCATTGAATCGGTAACTTTCATAAGACGCTTCATAAAAATGTCGTAGGCTTCAAACATATTTTCAGCTTCTACTTCACGGCTAACGTAATATCTGTAACCAGCCCGCTTATCAAACTCCCGACTTGCGCTCCTGAACGTATATTCTTTTACGGTAAACTCCTGCGCAATACCCTCTACCAACATCAAAATACTTTGGGACGTATTAAGTTGGACTTCTAGTATGTATTTATTCATTGCCAACATTATATAAGTTTTAACAGTTAAGACATAGCTTTATACTATTCTGCTTAACCTTGCAATTCTTGTCCAAAAGGACTATATGTAAATACAAGTTTTAGGTAAGAAACCGATTAACCTTAGGAGTTTGTATGGCAAATAAAGTAATGGATTTTGAACTTGCAGCCGAAATAGTTGCAAACATTGAAGCAAGAGTGGGTAGGGTCGGTGAAAAGTCAGTTAATACTAGTACGTATCGTGAGCGGTTTGGTTCAGTTGCCTTATCTAGGGGCGGAATTGTAACTCCCGTACATTCTTATGAAGAAAATTATGAAGCACGGCGAAGAACACACGCCTATAGCGGTGGCGATAAAAAAGGTCAGCTTATGTATCCTGACGCACCAGAGCCAACAGTACCCGTATTCCGTCCTGAACTTGCAATAGTGAAACACCACGTAGGAGCAGAAGGCGATGAGGGTCTGCACTCCGAAGAACACGTAACGCTTAGTAACGAAGACTCTCGTGAATATGTATTTACACAAGGTGAAGACGGTCTATGGCGAGCCTTTGACGCTTTTGGCAACTCATCTGACAACTATTGGACACAAACGACTGAATACTTTTTAGACGCTGCAAGACCAGTAGAAACTGATGAAGAAGGTCTGGCTATCAAAGGGCTAATCAACGCTTTTGATACAGCACTTGTTCTTAGAGCAGAAAAAGCCGTACAGACTGAAACTGGTTTACTGCCACAAGGACACTAAGGTTCAACACATTACTGGTTAGTATCATCTTCTGCTATTGTGTCCCGTAGAAAAGCCTTTACAGATTCTTGTTCTTCATAGGGGTTAAATGGGACTTGTGTAGGTTCAACTTTGAATAGAAACTCACGGTCTACTTCAATAATTGGCGCAGAGAATGCTCTATCGTCCCAATTTGAAGTATCTTCGGCAGATGTTTGTGGTGGTAGCTTTTTGCTACGCTTCCGACCACTTCTTAGCTCACTTAAATCTGGTAGCTTTATATCGTCCATAGCCTTTATCATAGCAAAAACTGCATTTTAGACGCACGTTCTGATAGTGTAAAATCGTTGATTAACAGATTAAGGTTGTCCAACCTAGTCTTGATGTTGCTGTAGTTGAGCAGTAAGCTGTGTAAGGAATCTAAAATAGGTTCGTTTGACGTACCAGTACCCCGACCAAACGATTGACGTTCCAACCGTCAGCATAAGAAATTCGATGATACGTCCTGGACTGATTTCCAGGACGTTTGTCATTTCGGACCTCGGCAGTCCGGATCATCTTGACGTTCGGTGCTGGCAACGCCTGGGCTTCAGCCTCACCGAGTTGGTCTGGTGCCAGTAGATCTGCTAGAAATTGACAAGATAAGCGAATGGGAAGAACTTGGCGATGAAACACCGCCAGCCCAGCCATTTCGCTTGGTCGGCAAGTTTCCTTTGCCTGATGAACCACCTCTTTCTAGTTACGAGAACCCATTCACTGGTGAGCCACTAGACCCAGAAAAGGTTAAAAAGAATATATACATCTAATCTCAGGTTCTACAAGTTACTGGTATAGATTACTTGATAAGTTTTTTGAGCGTTTTGCAGCCTTGCGCTGTTCTTGTTCAAGATATGGATTGACTATTGCGGTGTGTAAATCTGCATCTGTCTATAGCCATTCGTTGTTATAATACGCTTATCTAACGGAGTGTAGCGCAGCTTGGTAGCGCGCCGCGTTCGGGACGCGGAGGTCGGCGGTTCGAATCCGCCCATTCCGACCAAATCCCTAGTGTTTATGTATCCGCATAGGCTACAATATAATTCATGGCTGACGTAATCTTGGGCATAAGCCCGGTTTTTTTATTGCTAGTGATGTCCGAATATTTATGGCGCACAAAACGTCTGCGGGGCGAAAGAGCTCGTAAGCTTGTTCATGTGGCTGCTGGTACTTTTATCGCGTTTTGGCCCTGGTTTATGTCATTTAGGACTATACAAATCCTTAGCATGGGGATGATAGCGGTGATCTTGTTGTCTAGGGTCCTTAATATTTTTCAGGGGATTCATGGTGTACGTCGCCGTACGGTTGGTGACATACTCTTCCCGGTTACAGTAGCCCTTATAGCTAGCATTGCTGCCTCAGAGTGGATTTTTGCGGTGGCGATGCTGCATCTTGGTCTAGCTGACGGCATGGCTGCAGTGGTGGGCGACCGTTGGGGCAAAAACAATCGTTACAAGATATTCGGTGAAATAAAATCAGTCGCAGGCAGCCTCACTTTTTTAAGTTTTTCGGTATTGATCATGGTTGGTTTCGTTGTTTTTGGCCCCGCTGTATTCAGAGAGTTCTACTGGCAGCTATTAATTCTTTTACCCCTTATTGCTACTTGCGTAGAGAATTTATCAATCAGAGGTACTGATAATATTTTTGTACCATTGTTTGTGGCTATGATTTTAAATCAAGTCGCTGAACTGGTCATGATGCTATACTGAGATTTGCCAATTATGCCTGAAAAAACTCGCCACATTGAAGACTACTTAAGTGAATTTGTTTACGGTGGTATAGATGGTGCCGTTACGACGTTTGCGGTTGTAGCTGGCGCTACCGGTGCCGGGTTTGAGGCTAAAATTCTGCTCGTGCTGGGCTTTGCAAACTTAATTGCGGACGGCTTCTCTATGGGCGTTGGTTCTTATCTTTCTACGAAATCAGAGCAACAGTTGTTAGAAAAGCATGGTAAGTCCACTGCACATTCTCCGTCATCAGTGATGAATGGCTTAATGACTTACGCCGCCTTTATACTGATCGGATTGGTGCCCTTACTGGCCTATGTGATTGACATGGTTTTTAATCTGAACCTGGATAATTTGTTCGGGTTAGCTTGTCTGCTGACCACTGTTGCATTTACGGGGATTGGGATACTTAAGAGTCGTGTGGCTGAGACATCAGTTATACGAGGTGTGTCTGAAACCGTAATACTTGGGGTTATAGCTGCTCTTTTTGCCTACTTTGTGGGTAATGTACTAGAGCGCATAATTGTAACTTAGGTCTTGAAATAATTTGGGGTGCCCGAGGAGAATCGAACTCCCGTGACCGCCTCCACAAAGCGGCGTTCTACCATTGAACTACGGGCACCGTAACCCCGAAATACTATCACACTACCCCTGTTTCTACAACCCAAACTCCAATAAATCGGCAACACAAAACCAAAAATAAATAATTGCTTCATATCTTCTAAAACTGGAGGGCGAGGTTTTGTGATAGCTCAAATTGACCAGGACACAATGATGCCAGTTTGCCAGCTCGCAACTGTTTTGGAGTAGTTGTGAGTTTTGTTTCTGAAAACAAAAAGCCAGTACATTACAGATGCGAAATTCAAATAATAGACTTGGTACCTCAGGAGGGACTCGCCTTGCCGCCAAAACAAAATTAGTTTTGGCTAATGCAATCCTAGAACATGCCACCAGGCATCTTCTAGGACTAAAGGTTCGGGGACTGTCATTCAGGGCAGTCCCGTTCGAATCCCCTGAAAATCAAATTTAAAAGCGGTCCCAATGGACCACTTCAAAATTTGGTACCCCGGGAGGGATTCGAACCCCCGACCTAATGGTTAGAACCCACTTGCTCTAATCCGCTGAGCTACCGGGGCTGGTGCGGGATACCGGAGTCGAACCGGTGTCCAAAGTTTGGAAAACTTTTATATTAACCGCTATACGAATCCCGCGCATCAATGGCACAGTGCCAACAACAGGGGTAATTATAGCACCTTTTGCTTTATCCACAGAACCTATTTACGAGCTTATAATAGAGCGTATACTGCAGGTATAGGCCATAAAGCGATAAGGAGGAGATTATGAGCTTTAAGTTTCTTGCCGTCAACTTGCTAAATATATTTTTCGCAGCCGTAGAGACAGTCCTAGGTCTTAGGTTTGTGCTACGGCTGTTCGGCGCCAATGCAAATAATGGTTTTGTCAACTGGATATATGAAATGAGCGGTGTTTTACTAGAACCATTCCGAGGCATTTTCCCGACACGTGTTTTTGAGAATCAATTTGTGTTTGAGTTTAATACTTTGTTTGCAATGTTGATGTTTGCGATTGTCGGCATGATTTTGATTTGGCTCATGGCCGCTCTAGCTCCCGAGGATTCTGTGGCTGTCAAAAAAGTTCGTCGTTAAAGCTCGTGTACCACGGTAATTTGTGCGCCTAGCTTGTTAAGCCGCTCGGCTATGTCTTCGTATCCGCGATTTATAGAGTAAACGTTTCTAAGTACGGAAGTGCCATCCGCCTGTAGCATGCCTATCAATAATATTGCGGCTGGTCTCAAGGCTGGTGGGCAAGTTACGTCTGCGCTAGTAAAGTTAGCTGGACCGCTTACATACACTCTGTGAGCATCGATAAGTTCAACATTGGCCCCCAGCCGGCTTAGTTCCGTAAAGTAAATGGCGCGGTTTTCATACATCCAGTCATGTATAAGGGTACGACCCTTACAAGCAGCCGCGATGACCACAAAGAATGGAAGGTTATCCGGCAGCAAGCCCGGGAAGGGCAGTGGATGGATCTTGTCACCGGGGGCAAGCAAGGTGTCGTGTTTATAAATTGTGACATCAGCGAGCTTGGTGTGGTTGTTGTCGCTAAGATATTCTTTGCTAGTCGTGAATCTTAACCCCATTTTCTCAAGTTTTAGGAGTTCTAATTCTAAAAATTCAATTGGGCAGCGCGTGACCGTGAGCTCGGAATTTGTTACGACAGCAGCAGCAATAAAGAACATGCTATCTACCGGATCCTCGCCAATAGTATAGGTGACCGTCTTGTTTATATTTGCCAGGCCCGTGACAGTAAGTCGCGAGCTGCCAATCCCCGTGATCTTGACGCCAAGCTTTACCAGGAAATGGCATAAGTCTTGGACATTGTAGTTTGACGATGCCTGGTGAATAGAAACGGTATTTGCCTGACGTGCCGCGACCATTAATATGTTTTCAATCGGCGTTTCACCCATTTCGTACATGACCACTTTTTCTGGTGTTTTTTGCTTAACAGACATATGGTAATGGCCCACACGCACATCTGTTTTTACGCCAAACTCCTCTAATCCGTACAGGTGAGCCTGAACAGAGCGTTTACCAAGCTTGCAGCCACCAGCATAAGGGATCTTAAACTCTTTGAATTCGTGCATTAATGGTCCCGCTAACATGATCACACTTCTGGTCCTGCGCGCGGAGTTTGTATCCATAGTGCCTAGTGATAATTTAGCTGGCGGTTTAATTTCTAGGTTATTGCCACCAAACCAATTGACCTTTACGCCCATACTTACTAGCACTTCTATGATGCGGTTAACTTCTTCTATGCGTGGCACTTTAAGTAGCCTGGTTTTGCCTTTATTAAGCAAGCTTGCGCAAAGGAGTGCGACCGCGCTGTTCTTGGCGGTCTTAGTCTCTACAGTGCCCTTTAGTTCATGGCCACCCTCTACGCGGAAGTTGGTAGACTGCCCTGCGATGCTAATCAGTGGCTTGTTTAAGACATCACTAATACGCCCAAGTGTCTCTAGGCTTAAGTTTTGTTTGCCGTGTTCAATTCGGTTGACGGCGGATTGGCTAGTACCTAGTTTGCGCGCAAACTCGGCCTGGGTAAGTCGCCGGTCTTGTCGTATCTGATAAATTAGTTGGCCAATTTTTTCGTTTGTTGTTAGCACAAGCTAAAATTATACTCCCTGCGATATAAAAAACAAGATTTTCTTAACACCTTATAACTGCTAAAATGTGGCTATGATATAACAAATACTTACTCTTTCAGACGAGATTAAAATAAGTATTTGGGAGAACCTGACATGAAAGACGAATTGATTGAGGACTTAATAAAAGCCGAAGAAAAGCGACAGCGCGAGGGGCTTGAGCTGATTCCCTCAGAAAATTATGTCAGCCGAGATGTGCTGACAGCCATGGGCAGTATATTTACAAATAAATATTCTGAGGGCTTTCCTGGAAAGAGGTATTATGGGGGGCAAGAAAACACAGACCAGATTGAACAGCTTGCCATTGATCGTGCTAAACAATTGTTTGGGTCAGACCATGCGAACGTTCAATCACATTCTGGAGCGCCTGCTAACGAAGCTGTTTATTACGCATGGGCTGAACCTGGAGATACGATCATGGGGATGGAACTTAGCCATGGTGGGCACCTGACTCATGGTCGTCCGGGCACTATGCCGGCAAAGATCTTTAATTTTGTACGCTACGGCATGAAGGATATTGAAACAGGTGAAATTGACTATGACGAAATGCTTGTTGTTGCCAAAAAAACTAAGCCAAAAATAATTATTGCTGGCTTTTCGTCTTATCCAAGACAGCTCGACTACAAGAAGTTTGCAGAGATCGGCGATGAAGTTGGTGCGGTGTTAATGGCAGATATGGCTCATATTGCCGGCCTTATAGCAGGAAAAGCGTTGCCAAACCCACTGGACTTCGGTTTTCATGTCATGACCACTACCACGCACAAAACTTTACGTGGCCCCCGCGGTGCATTAATCTGTTCCAACGGCCAAGTTTCTAACCCGTTTAAAGCCGTAGATAAAACTGTTGATAATTTGCCTACGCTTATTGACCGTACGGTCTTCCCGGGCATTCAAGGCGGACCGCACATGCACACTATTGCTGCGAAGGCTGTGGCCTTTGGGGAGGCACTACGGCCAGAGTTCCAAACTTACACTAGGCAGATACTTAAGAACTCCCAAGCCCTGGCTGCTCAATTAATGAAGCGCGGGTTCAAACTTGTTACCAACGGTACAGATAACCATATGATGGTTGCAGACGTCATGGCATCGTTCGGGATTGATGGTAAAGACGCCGAAGAGATTCTGGATAAAATCGGCCTAACGCTGAATAAGCAAATTACGCCAGACGACCCCCTGCCACCGTATAAACCAAGTGGCATACGCCTGGGTACTCCAGCCATGACAACTAGGGGATTAAAAGAATCAGACATGGATCTAATAGCGGGCTGGATCCTACAAGCGATCCAAAGCAGAAATGATGAAAAAAAACTGAACTCATTAAGAAACGAAGTCAAAACATTTGCCTTGGACTTCCCGCTACCTAACGAACTGGCATAGGCTTATCTACTTCGGCCCCTTAACCTTTCATACAAGCAGACCCCACCTGCAATTGCGGTTGCGGCGCTAGCCAATATGAGCGTGGCTTGACCAACTGTGCCCGCGACTCTCACCAAGCGAGCACGAGGCGTGTTACTAAGCTCTTCTAAAACACCCCCAAGATTACCTGTAATATTAGTCGCGATAGTTACCATAAGAGAATCAATTAACAGTCTAGCACTCTCAGCATCCTCGCCAATTGCAGCTTCAACACCCTGTATAAATTCTTCTCTGCCTCGATCGGTAATCACTTCTTCTTGAGGTGTCCCCAAGATAGCACAATAACCTTCTTGCCGGCTGCAGGTATCTCGTTCTATAACACCTACGATCATAGTTGCTTGCACGCGAACGGGCTGGTCTGTAGATAAAATAGTCAAGAACGAGTGATGAATTGTATGTAGATGGTTATTAACGGAGACCTCAAGCCCACTAAGAGTGTTACTTGTAGGTAATTGCCCAAACCTCTTAAGCCAATTCAGGTGTTCTGAGCGTGCAGCTACGAGCTGGTCATAGCAACAAGCAACCCGCTCTAAATCAGCCAGTTCGGGCGGTAATTCACCATCAACTTCCTGAGTCATTGTTTATATTTAAATCCGTAACAATAAATTAGTCAATTCTTAAAGGTTATGATAGTGATGTGATATTAACTGCAGCGTTAAAGATGTTTAAGCGCATTAAAAGGTGTGACAATTAGTGAATTAGGGTAATAGCTCGGGTTCTTGCTGTAGTGTGATGCCGAACTTTTCTTTGACTGCATCCGTAATTTTTTGCTTGAATTTTAATAAGTCGGCCGTAGATTTGGCACCTTCGTTCACAAGAATGAGCGGTTGTTTGGCCCAGGTGGCCATACCGGTTTCTGTGTCATGAGCGTCTTTGAACCCAGCTTGTTCTACTAACCAAGCTGCTGAAACCTTAATTTTATCGTCAGACGTGACCGAGTAGGCTAGGGTAGGAAAGTCTTCTAATAATTGCGATAACTTTTCTGATGAAACAAACGGATTGAAAAAAAATGATCCATTGTTGGCCACAACTTTCGGGTCAGGTAATTTTGCCGAACGGATAGCTATAACCGCATCTCGCACAACCTTGGGGGTGAACGCAGTGATGCCTTTATCGGCAAAGTACAGCCTAAGTGAGTCATAAAATGGCGGTGCGGGATTGGTACGAGCTAAATGAAACGTCACGGATGTAATCAAAAACCGTCCGCGATCAGTCGTTTTAAACCGGCTGGTCCGATACCCAAAAGCACACTCGCTGGCCGGTAGGGTGACCAGCTTGCCCTGCATGATATCGTAGGCTTCTAGTGTCATCATGACGTCTTTTATTTCTTTACCGTAAGCGCCGACGTTTTGTACGGGTGTTGCACCAGCGGTGCCGGGGATTAGCGAAAGCTCTTCTAGCCCGCTAAAACCCATATCCACCGTTCGCTCAACCACGGAATCCCAGTGTTCACCACCACCTACGGTTAAGTACATGTTGTCGTCATCTACGTTAAGCGTCTCAAAGCGTTTAATTCTATTTACTAGTACGAGTCCGGGGAATCCCTCGTCTCGCCAGACAATATTGGTGCCATCTCCGACCATAATCACAGGCACCCTATTTTGAGCTGCCCAGGCAATAAGTGGCGCAATCTCAAAACGATCATTTATATTAGAAAGATATCTGGCATTTCCACCTAAACGCATGGCTGAATGACTATTGAGGGGTACGTTTTCTTGTATTTGCATTATGTAGATAGTATAGAACAAAGATTCGGTTCTACTTGCATGCTCGCATCATGCGGGGTACCATGGGATTAATGAGCGAGGAAAACACACGACATTACCCCTTTGAGGATCTTGGTAAATGCTTGCGTGTGATGAGGGAGAAACGACGAGAAACTTTGGCTGAAGTATCCGGCGCGGTTGAGATTGAGATTGAGGTTCTAGGTAGTTTTGAGCAAGGAGCTGAACGCCCCAGCGAAGATATATTGCTTTTGCTTATTAGCCATTTTGGTGCCAAAGAAGACGAGGCTACAAAACTATGGGAATTAGCCGAGTACGGTAAGACAGCAAACAAAGATGCGGGGGCTAGACAGCACAATGTCCTAGCAATGCCAGGCGAAGCTCGTATTTCATACACTGATATGGTCCATACTACCGCTAACCAATATGGCGTGGTCATTAACTTCATGCAGGAAGCAGGCCCTACAGGGCGCCCCCTCATAGTATCGCGAGTAGGTATGAGTAAAGAGCACGCCAGAAGCTTGATTGAAGTATTGACAGTGGTTCTAAACGGTCCAGTCACAAAAGCATTACCTCCACCCAAAAAATCTAAAAAGAAGTCCCAAGAAAAAACCGACCATTGAGCTTGGCCATGCTCATTAACGAACGGTCAATTTCCCAATATCTCGCCTGAACTGCATACCTCTAAAATTTATCTGTGCAATTGCCTCATATAATTTAGTGTGTGCGGCCTCTAGAGTATCTGCGGTAACCGTAACACTCAGTACACGCCCACCGTTAGTGACAATGTTTTGGCCTTGCCGTCTTGTGCCAGCATGAAAAACTACTACGCCGTCAATGGCGTTAGCTTCATCTAGACCTTCAATTACATCGCCCCTTACAGGAGCATCCGGATAACCTTCAGCAGCAATAACACCACAAATAGCGTACTGATCATCCCACTCGGGCGGAGCGGTACGAATATCGCCGTCTATACAAGCCACTAAACTATCTAGTAGGCTGCCTTTTAGGCGTCTCATGTGCACTTGAGTTTCAGGGTCGCCCCAGCGTGCGTTAGCTTCAAGCATTTTTTCATTTGCAACAAAGCCCTTAAGCCCAGGGAAAAGAATACCGTGAAACGGCGCACCATTATCTGAAGATGCTTTCAATATTGGAGCAACAAACCTCTCGCCGTAGCTCGTAAGTTCACTGTCGCTAATACCCGGTATAGGCCCAAAAGCACCCATGCCGCCTGTCATCTTGCCATTAAGTGTTTTGTAGTCGCGTACGGCCGGAAGCATGACGTAATTTTGGCCGTCACATAATGCGTGCAGGGATAGTTCCGGGCCACCAACGAATGATTCAATAATAATCTTTTGGCCAGCCCGTCCCAAGCTTTTCTTAACAAGAAGGTCATTTACAACTGATTCTGTGGCAGCAAGCCTGTCGCACACAAATACGCCCTTGCCAAGGGCGAGTCCGTCAGCTTTTACTATGCAGGGAAGCGCAATCTTAGCTAAGTACCTAAGGGCCATACGGTACTAAGTAAAACTTTTGTATTCTGCTGTCGGCACCCCAGCCTCTGACATCACAGTTTTTGCATAATCTTTTGACGTCTCTATCCTTGCGGCCCTTTGGGTTGGACCAAAAGCAGGGATTCCTTTTTTGTATAGTTCATCAATCAGTCCGTTGGCCAAGGCATCCTCAGAACCAACTACCACCATATCTATACTGTTTTGGGTGGCAAAATCTACAAGCCGTAGTACATCTACTGGACTAATATCTACGTTTTGGCCTATGGTTTCGGTTCCAGCATTTCCAGGCGCGAAGTATAGCTCTGAAACGTCACCCTGCAATCGCCACCCTAGTGCATGCTCGCGTCCACCACCGTCTACTACCAGTGATCTCTCCATAAGATATTCTCCGCAATAAATGGTCATTACACAAGCATAAGAGGTGAGAGTATAGTATTTTATTAGCCATTAAATACAAGATCACTTGCTATACTAAAACCAATGGCAAAAGCAGCTAGGGCGATTATTATTGAAAACGGCAAGATATTGGTGATGCACCGTAACAAACGAGGCAGTCAATATTACACCTTGGTAGGCGGACGCGTTAAGGATGATGAAACTATTGAACAAGGTCTTGCAAGAGAGGTTAAGGAAGAAACGGGGCTAGACATAACCGCAGCGCAGCTGGTGTTTACCGAGCAACATGAACCACCGTATAACGACCAATACATTTTTCTATGCCAAGCAGCTCCGCATGATTCTGTGTCTATACAAGACGCCTCCGAAGAAGCCTTTCTAAACAAGATTGATATTAACGTCCATACACCACTCTGGGTTGAACTTAGAGCATTTTCACGGCTGCCGTTTCGTACTCCGCAACTACAAAGTGCCATTAACTATGCGCTCAAATACGGTTTCCCCCACGAACCTCTAGAGTTGTAATTTTTAGCTCCACCTACCTTATGTGCTACCTAAAAAGTGTTTTGGAATTCTATGCAAATTTTCGGGAATCGCTTAAGAGTTCCTGGGCGATGGATTTTCCGAACTAGGTAACACAGCATCCCGGAGCGAATTAAGGATCTTGCACTTCGTTTTAGCCCATTGAAACTTTTTAGTGTTTAATACGTATAGTAGATATGAAAAATGAAGAACAAACTATAAAAGAAATTATTGCTGGTGCTGATCGATATGCTGAGCTAGTTGAGCGGTATCATGTTGGTCTTATCATTCATTGTGAACGAATTGTTAAAGACCGTCACGATGCTGAAGATATAGCACAAGAAGCCTTTGTGAAGGCTTATTTGCAACTTAAAACATACGATTCAGATAAATCACGTTTTTCTACATGGCTGTACAAAATTGCTACCAACTTGGCACTGGATCATCTTAGAAAAAACAGACGTACTATGACCGTAGAAGATGTTGAAAGCTTAGCTGAAGCTACTATGCCGACTTATATGGAAGATGAGGAACGTGCAGAAATGAGGAGAGCGGTGGAAAGCTTAGTCCCCCCAGAGTACCAACGAGTAATTGAGGCATATTATTGGGACGGTAAGAGCTATCAAGAAATAGCCGAGGCAGAGGGCGTGCCCCTAAACACCACTCGAACTTGGATTCGAAGAGCGAAACTCCAACTAAAGGAGAAGATGTCATGAAAGATAATATAGAAACACGAATTATCGACTCCCAACCACATGGTCGTGGGAATAAGGAATTTGTTACACGTACTCTAAATGCGATTAAAAAAGCAAAGACTAGTGAAACTTTTGGCGAAGTTCTTCGTACAACGAAGGTAAACCAGAAGGAGAACTTGTTCATGAGATTCGTTAAAGTACATCGAGCATTAGCAGTCGGTATAGTAATTGTTATGGCTATGTCGTTGTCATTTACTGGCTATGCCTACGCTTCGGGCACCAACCCCGTAGCCTTAATCCGCAAACTTATAAATGGAGGCAAGACTGTAGAAGTAGAATATGAAGGACGGAAATTTCAGTATGGATCTAAGCACAACTATAGCGACGCAGCAATTACGGCATACGCCGAACTAAATACTGTATCAGACTTGCACTTTCGGGCTAGCAACGCTTTTCAAATTCCTAAAAATGGTGTTGAGCATGTTAGTGACCCATACAATACGAAATATGTATATCCTTGGACAGGTACTATCGAAAGTGTAAATGCTCAAACGGTAAGAATTTATAAACAATTTATTGTTGGTGATAAAATAGAGCCTAGTAGACAGGTTGTTGAATATATCGACATACCCAAGGAGCGAGTAAGCTTCTATAAACAAGGTGAAATTGCCGACCCAAGTGCGTTAACTATAGGCGATGTGGTTATTGTGTACCAAGATGCATACTTGGAGCACCGCGTTGGATCATTCAGCAAACCATCTTCAATTACACAATACTTTGTATTCGGGCTATCACATGACCTTGCCAGTATTCAGGAATCAGCCCAAGGCACTAAAGGTGAAAAGGACGAGACTAGAACAATCTTTGAGCCTTCTTGGGGTGGTGCTACGAATATCTGCCTAAACAATGGTGCTGATCTGTGTGACTCAGACAAGCAAGGCTCCACTGACGGTGAAAGTCTATATGTATTCACCAAGTCACCTAAGCAGCCCTACAACAACCCAGACGTTATACCATTTGGTGGGGCAGTGCTTGATTCATCTCGCGCTCCGAAAGACCTTATCATTCGTAATACACAAGGGAAAATTACAAGCATAACCAATTCCTCGATTGTTATTAAAAGTTCATCTGGCACACTTTGGACGCTTGACTATAGTCGTAGTAATCAGCAGTCCTTTGGCAGGAACCACAAACCATTAAGCGTCGGGGATAATCTGGTTGTGAGTGTAGCAGGTTCTGTCAATTATCTTGACAATAGGCATTTCGATAACCAGCATATTTATGCCATGCAAAGGTATTAAGTGTCGCACCATGAATTATAATCTTAAAACAACACGCTTACAATCGAAAAGCTCACTGAAAATCATACTAATAAGCCTTTCTGTCATATACACAGTGGCACAACTGGCTATGCCGAGGCTGGGATACTCGTTGGCTCTGAATTTTGATACGAGCTGCTACTCTGGTGCGATTAGTTATCTTGAACGTGTTAACACGGGTAATTCTAGCTGTGGTGCCAGTGATGACCTTGCGGGCTTTCCATTTGTCGCTAACTTTGCCCACAATACTGCCCTCCAGAAGTTATTGGCAGTATTGCTAGATTCTCTGCCTTTAGTCTTGGGGCTAAGATTGCTTAAACGAAAAATGGTTCAAGACTAGTTGAGCCTGGCCCGATGTGTCCTTTCGTAAGATTTTATGTAATTTGTGATACATGTCTTCATAACATACATCATACCTAAACCGCATTCCTTTAAGTGCAGATTGAAATGGTCCTGTTTGAGTCCTATGAGTTTCGCTAGCTGGACTCTGGCAATACCCCAGAAGTTCTCAGCGCCACACCACGAAAGTCTGGAAGCCCAACCTGTTTGGGCTTAGCCTAAGAGATATGTGAACGATAGAGATCCTTGTTTGCCGGCTGTAGCAACATACTGCAGAGGTTCTAGACCAGTCTTGTACCTTGATCAATTAACTTCTAAGCAAACACAAACATAATGGCACAATATCATTAACAAAGTTAGAACTGTTTATTTGAGCTCTATAGTTTTAAATACTTTGCGCTTATAACCGTCACCGTTTGGAAACAAGTCAATTATCGAAACTGATTTTATTTGTCGTACTTCGTTTTCATTGAGTAAACCCGACTTTTGAAAAGTACTATGAGGTAGATAACCATACCCTTGGTATTGAGGCTCGTTATAAATAGCTCCCGATTCTAGCAGCCAACTGTGGATTTTATTGTACATACCCAATAGTTCTGGAGATTTCATAATTTTCATGACAGCCACATCTTTATTTGGCCCAAACATATCTTTTTTACCCGTCTGAATCTTAAACGTCTTCTGGTCCATTAATAAATTTGTTAGCCTTTCTGCAAGCCACAAACCTTTCTTATTTATTGCGAAGACTCCAGCAAGGGTTATGTGAAGTGGAAAATCGGTATAGTAGAATTCCGCGCCATCTTGCACGTTTTCCATTAGGGCAATAATTGCCCATTTTTGCGTTAGGTCTTCCATCACTTCAGTATAACAAGAGACACCGTTCTAGTGTCTACTAATCAATCTCGTTTGGTACAGCATTATAGAACAGGTTAGGTCACTGTTCCTTACCTATAATAGCTCAAATCCAATATAAACTGCCCACCCACCGTGCTTACCTATATAGTTTCAGCGTCTCTTTTGCCCAATATACCTGCCGTAGCTACCATAACAATCTTGTGCGTAGTGAGACCGTCCTGCCTTTGGCCGCTTATGTGAATTGAGTGTAGTATCAAATTGATTTGTACGATAAAACTTTTTGTAGCAGACAGTACACTGGATAATATACTTCTTGTCTTCACCAAAGCCGCTGAAGCCTCTTGTTCTTCGCCTACCAAGCCCTTTAGGTGGAACTCTGCGATTGCTAGAGGGCGTACCGAGAATGTTAGCAACTCGGCGGCCACTCTTACTAAAACTAAGACTGTCATGTATCTCGCCAGCTTTTGAAACTTCAATTTCAAAGCGTGGCTCAAACGTCTTGTCAGTTACTTCTAAGGATTGAACACTCTGGTTGAGGAATGCTTTTATACCAACATGACCACTGTTGCCACCAGTTCTATCGTAGCCCCAGAAATACTCACGGCCTGTACCATCTTTAGTAGTTTGATACTTCAGCGAGTATGGTTCAACGTCTCTAGTTGCACCCTGATACGTCATTCTCAGGAGCTTCTTACTCTGTCCGGCGTCCATAATTTTGTTACGTAGGCCGGCTGGATAAAATGCCAACTCCGAGGCATGACCCACACCGAAACTATCAAAAAGACCTGCCAGACTAGAGCTGAACATACCGACTGCTTCGTCAAATGCAAAGAGTGTATCCTTCGGGCATACGAGTTTTGACCAAAAGTCCTTCATCAGGTCAAAGGGCACACCAACCAATAGATTTTTTGCGGCACCGGGGCTTCGCTCAAAAATGGTTTTCTTCAAAAATACCCGAACCATCTCCGATTTATCAACCTCAATGGTTTTATCTATAAAAATAGCGTGTACAAGGTCAAACAAGTCAAACGAGTGCCTTCGCTGGATTAAGCATTTGAGCTTGTCTGCCAGTGCTTCCTCAAGCCTCATTGCCATAATATCTGTACTAAGCAAAGTAGCGTCTGAGTACGGGTGTATAAGAGGTGTTTTAATTGGTTGCAAGTAGATTTTATCAAACTGAGCAATATCAAGGTTCACTTTTAGTACCATGTTGCTTTCTTGCCCGAAGAAGTCCTTAAAATACAACCGAATTTTATAGGCTGATTTGGTATCGCTGATGAAATGCTCGTCAATGATGGCGTTTTTGTCGTACTCAAATTGGATTCCCGTTTCGGAAGTAATGTACTCGCAGATGCCGTTAAGTTCGTTCAGCAGGTTTGATTCGTCCACACCCGTTTCGGTAGTAAAGTCTAGGTCATTAGAAAATCTGGTTGATGGGTAATACGCTTTGCGATACAAGTTACCGCCCTTTAGAACTAGCTGGTTAGCGAGGCTGCTCTGGCGATACAAACCAGCAAGAATCCAGCTAAATATATAGTCACGTTGGACATTACTGGTATTTATGCCTTCGGAGTTAGCCTTAGACAGGATTTCATCAGGGGTTATCACTATCTAATAATACAATTTTCAAGCTAGCTAAACTATTGTTAATTAGTAAGGTTCTCACCAATAACATAATGATTAGTATTGACACTAGCGTACTAGTGTGCTAGTATATACCTTATGTCAGATTTTAATGACTTTATAGAACTAACCTACTCTACCCGTGACAAGCAACTGCTTGCAGACTTCCTTGTTGGTATTACAACCGATAAAGAAAGGCGAGAGCTTGCCCAGCGGCTTGAGATTATTAAGCGGCTGCTGGCTGGTGAAGCCCAAGCTAAGATCGCTAGTGATTTGGGTGTAGGCATAGCTACTGTTACTCGTGGCTCTAAAGAGCTATCACAGGGCAGGTTCAAAGTCTTGAGGAAACAATAATGAAGACGACCACAATAATTACTAATTTTGGCCAGCAAGGTGCTTGGCAAAGTTCTCGCTATTTAAGGGAGTCTATTTAAGTTTGTAGAATTTTATTACAGCAAAGCTAGCTCCCGAAAGGGAGCTTTTTAATTTAAGGAGAATATGATGAATAACTACGAAACAATTAACTATTACGAACAAGGTGAGCCTTTAGTGGCTGACCACCCGTTCGTAAAAACATTTAACCAGATTAGTGACAGAGACCGAGCAGTTGTTGGCGGCAAAGCCTTACACCTAGCGACTATGGCTAACCACGGCATAGCTGTTCCTGAAGGTGTTTGTATAAGTGCCTCCGCTCACGACTATTACTTGCAAAATGGCGTCATTGACCCGTCACTCGTTGGGGAACTTGAAGCCATTCGCAGTAGCCTTGGTGGGCAAATAGCGGTGCGTAGTTCAGCAACCTGTGAAGATGGTGCTGATGTGAGTATGGCTGGTGTGTTTGATACGCACTACCTATTTGACGAAGACCAAGAAGTTAGCTCGGCTATGGCAGCGATATATGACCAGTCACGTTCAGCCGATGTAGCCGACTTACTGAGCCTGCACGGCTACGAACCCGACCAAGTAAAAATGGGGCTTGTAGTACAGCGACTCGTTCCAGCAGATAAATCAGGCGTGCTTTACACAGATGTAGCTGGCGACAACGTATTAGTGCAGTATGTTGATGGCTTCGGGGCGGAACTAGTGGATGGTGTTAAGGAAGGCAGCTCAATTTTGGTAAATCAGGCCGGAGCAATTACCCAATCCAAGGGCTTCACTACTAACCCGCTTACAGCGGAAAATTTAGAGCAACTTAATGCCAACGCTCAGACTATCAAACAACTTTTCGGTGGCTTACCGCAGGACATTGAGTTTGCCATAGAAGATGGCAGGCTGCAAATACTGCAAGCCCGCCCGCTTACAGCAGAGCTTAGTGACGTTGAGCTATGTGAAACGCCAGCCGAAACACTAACAGCCGTGAAGTCACAAATTACTGCTTTAGTTCAGGCAGAGAAAGACGAACTTAGCAGTGAGAGCGTCACATTTAGTGACAGCAACTTTAGTGAAATTATGCCAAGACCAAAGGAGATGGACATCGGCATATTTGCATACATATTCACTGGTAGTGATGGTGTCGCAGGTGCTATACAAATTGGCCGTAAGCAAATGAACTATCCACTTGGCGACCAGTCAGTAGGCTTTATGCACCTGATTGGTGGCAAGCCATACTTTAGCTTAGCTAGAGACGCACATACTTTTTATGCGGGCTACCCTGCCAGCATAGAGGAGTACAACAAATCTTTAGTAGCGGAGTATCTAAACGCCGTAGAAGACGACCCCTCAAAAGGTGAATATCCAGAGATGGGTTTGTACTTACAAGACCCGACACTTGAACAGCTTCAAGAGCGGTTTGGTGACCAAGCAGATGCGTACTACGCTACTTACTTACGATTCCGTGATTCATTGGCTGGACACGCTGACACCTTTTTAGGTGACTACCAAACCATTCATTTACCTGCCGAGGTAAACTATCTGGAAAGTATGGCGAAAGTTCCCTTGCAAGAGCTTAGTAATGACGAGTTACAAAACTACATTTTTGATGTCTTGGAACATTTGCGTAATGAGTCGTGTGTGAATTTTGTGAAAGCGGCAAGACTTGGATTTTACTATTCCCAGCGGCTTCAAAGCTACTTGCAGGAAGAAATGGCTGTTACACCCGACCAAGCAGA
Organism: Candidatus Saccharimonadota bacterium; assembly: GCA_029260875.1. Taxonomy (GTDB): domain Bacteria; phylum Patescibacteriota; class Saccharimonadia; order Saccharimonadales; family OFTM59; genus OFTM59. The sequence goes on along the minus strand of JAJDCL010000011.1, from coordinate 39,612 downwards.
AGATTTATTCAGTAAGCTAACGCAGGGACTAAATGGCAGCGCAATTACGGACGCCAATCTTGCGATAGCCAACGTTAGTTCATTTGAAGAAGCCTTAGCAATTGGTAGGGATCAAGTGGGTCACTACAGCACGGGTGAAATGCTTGAAATACGTCACCCACGATTGAGCGAAGATGAAGAAAATCTAAAGACTTATGTTGAGGGTATATATCAAAATAAAGATTTGTATATTGGCGAATTTGCAAAACAGCAACATGCACGACTTGTGCTAGAAAAGGAAGTCCGTGACAAGCTGGGAGCTGAAAAAACAGCAGACTTTGACCAGATATTAACGGCTACACAGACGTATATGGCTCTGCGTGAAACCGTTAAATACTATTTTGTGGCTGAGTATGGCTTGGCCAGAAAAGCCCTGCTGGAATTAAGTAGCGGCTTAGGCTTAGAGCCAGATGCAATATTTTCTGTGTACCCTAGAGAAATACCGCAACTTGCTACCAGTACTGCAAGCTTCAGACTGACCATTAACGAACGCCAGCAAGCGTTTGCCAACTACCCAGAACTTGAAATGCCTGCCGTCATAAGAGAAGTAGACATAGCAAACCTTGAACTTACATCAGATAAAGACGAGCTGGTTAGAGAAATGGCTGGTAAGCTACTGGCACAGGGGGCGTTAATTGCTAACGGTGTTATTGTAAACATTGATGACTACGATGACCCGAAAGCAGCTATGGAAACTATAGAAAAAGCTAAGGCCGAAGGCTCTCAAGTCATATTGGTTGCGTCACAAATGAACCTAAGTCACGACCCACTGATTGTAGCCGCAGACGGCATTGTAATTGAGAATGCTGGGCTTGTTTCACACGGCGCACAACGTGCCCGTGAGCTTGGACGTGGTGCAATCGGCGGCGTTAAATCAAAACACTTAAAGACTGGTGAACGAGTAAGCTTTGATCCTGCTAATAGAAAAATAATCAGGGTTATGGAGGACTAAATTATGAAAGTTATTTTTGTCCGACACGCCGACCTAAAATACCCATATAACAACTACGATAGGCTGAGCCTACAACAGCTGGACTTGTTAGCAACTGAAAAAATTCAGCCCGCAATTAACAGCAAACTTGCGAAGTCTAAAATTAAAAAGCACATAGCTGATGGCTTCTTGAACAGAGACGGGGTAGACGCTATTTACTACAGCTCTACCCCACGAGCCATAGAAACTGCAGCCCTGCTTGCTGACGAACTCAACGTTAAAGAAATCAAGGAGCTTGAGTGCCTACACGAAATCGCCTTCAGCCCCAAGAAACTTATCTCCGATTCTACGTTTGAGAGTAAGGGTATGGACGCCGTAAGAGAAGCTGTATATAAAGCGGTTGAACAAAACACGGCTGATGAAGCTACACCAGCGATTGTGGCACGCATTCACCAGATACAAAGTCTGATAGCTGATAATAGTGGCCGAACTATAATTATAGTTACCCATGGCTTCTTTATGCGGCTTTTACAGATAGCTTTGTTGCGTAATAGATTAACATTTAGCGTAAGTGACCAGAAGCAGGCAGTAAATTACGACTACCTGCAAGGCTTTACTTACACACAAGGAGAAAACAATGACTAAGAAACGTATTTTAACTGGGGATAGACCAACTGGTAAGCTACATCTTGGCCACTACTTGGGCACGCTTGAGAACAGAGTTAGCCTCCAAGACGATTACGAAACGTACATCATGGTGGCAGACGTACAGGCACTGACTGATAATTTTGATAAGCCTGAAAAAGTGCGGGATAGTGTATACGAAGTCGCCCTTGATAACCTTGCAGCAGGGTTAGACCCCGAAAAATCAGTGCTTTTTGTACAGTCGCAAATACCAGAATTAGCCGAACTGACCGTTTATTTTATGAACTTAGTCAGCCTTGAGCGTTTGCAGCGCAACCCAACTGTAAAGTCAGAGATGAAGCAAAAAGGCTTCGGTAGTAATGTTCCCGTAGGATTTGTAAATTACCCGCTGTCACAGGCGGCAGACATCTTAGCATTTAATGCAGATATTGTACCTGTTGGTGATGACCAATCACCTATGCTTGAGCTGAGCCGTGAAGTCGTGGCGAAATTTAGCAACATCTATGGCTATTCGTTTCGTATGCCTGAAATCATGGTAGGCCGAGTAGCACGCCTAGTAGGTACAGACGGTAATGCTAAGATGAGCAAAAGTCTCGGCAATGTTATTTACCTGTCTGACACTGAAGAAACGGTCAGGAAGAAAGTGATGGCTATGTACACTGACCCAAATCGGAAACATGCAACTGATCCCGGCAAGGTTAAAGGCAACCCTGTTTTCATATACCTAGACGCTTTTTGCAAAGACAAAGCTAAGCTTAGCGAGCTAAAAGAACGTTACGCTGCTGGCAAAGTTGGTGATGTTGAGGTGAAACAATACTTGTCAGATGTTCTAAATGAGTTCTTAGAGCCAATTCGGGAACGAAGACGGTACTATGAAGCACAGCCAGAACTAGTCAAAACAATCCTGAGCAACGGCACGCAACAGGCCAGAATTACCGTGGCAAAAACAATGCAAGAAGTACGTAGTGCTATGAAGTTATTCGGCACATAACCCTTTCCTCAACTTCGGTAGAAAAACCCGTCCTAGACGCTCCAGAGAGCCCACAGAGGTCAGTAAAAACCCGTTCATCTTTTACTGCTAAAAGATGCCGTGTAACGCCATACATAATTTTTGGCCAGATTTCCGCACCCTAACGTCATTTGTCGCCCTTAACCAGCTACCAATTTTGAAACACCACTTTTATTAAAATCGTAAACGGCTCAACTAGTTAAGTTAGTAACTTGTACCAAAATTAAACGACACTTTGTCACGGCATTCTATCGCATAACTCATCTTAGTTGCGAAGACTACATTATTGTTCATGTGTCGGTAGTAAGTGGTCCTGCCGATCCTTGCCCATTTACAAGCATCACTCACACTGTAATTGTTCTTCAAGGCATCTGCCAACTTCACCATTGTTCTTATATTCATTTTAGTGGGTCGTCCCACGCCTTTCGTATAGGTCATAAAACTCCTTTTTTGTATTAGTCCTTCTCTTATTATTATGACAGATTGGGCTTTTTAGGAGCTTTACTGGTCGCTGTTGATAGTAGGCAGAATCGTGGTTATCAGTTCGTCATCTTGCTTTTGCTGTGGGGTTCTTTTGGGTGGTGTCTTCTTCCTAAAGACAGCGTACAGGAGTGCTGTAAGTGTTGCGGTGATTGCGACAATCATAATACTTTAATGTTACCACCAACCAACCTTGCCCATATACCTGACTGGTACATTTACCCTATAATCTATGGTAATGGAAGAAGCTAATAAACAGAATGATCCAGCCAACGATTACGCATTAGCAAGATTGCTTAACGAGTATGTCATTAAGATATTTACGCTTTTGGATAACTATAGGGACATACCTGACACTACAGCCGTTAATCGTAGCTACGTCTTGCTGGCTAATGAGCTAAAACAAATTTACGCACGCCAACCCGAACTACAGAAAGTTGGTGGGACTATCTGCTGGCGAGTTATGGACAACATTGAGCTGTTTCATGAAAATATTGGAGAGTACAAATCATTAGCATTTGATTATACGCATTCAGGGGCTGACTATGGCGAGGAGCATAATGCAAGGGTCGGTATGTTATGTATCAAGGCCGACAAAGAGAAACCAGACTTAACGCCCCAAATTCAGAAACTACTTGATGAAGCTGATAAGAATTACACTCAATTTAAGCACGAACTAGACAAGATGTACGCTACGTTATCCATTGAATATGTTTCTGGTAGACCAGTAGTGTCTGTTGGCGATGATAAGTACTACCTATCAGCTATGCGTGACGGCTTGGCACAAACAGTTATTTCTTACTGCTTAAAACATCACCCTAATAAGCAAATAGACTTAAAAACACTTAAATCTGAATTTAACGAAGCAGAGATAAAAGTACCTGGATTGAATAATCTGCGTGAGAATATTCGTAACTCACATTTCGGCGGGAAGAACCCGCTTAGTCCCTTTATTCAAGCATTTCCTAAGGCAATATTGGTCAGAAAAACCACAGAGCTTAGTGATGAGCAGCTAGAAGCAATCAAACTGGCGGGTTCATAACGGGTTTTCGGAATAATTCGGCATTGACAGACGTATTTTATATGGTGTTATAAAATTAGAATGTAACATTCAAGTTAGCTAAAAACTTGGTGGTCACAAACTAAATATTAACGAACAGAACGGTAGAGCTATACGCTCTAACGGCTTGTTCAGTGCGTCTTAGAAAGGACAAAAGAGATGGGCAAAGTAATAAGAAAAGAAGGTGAAGGCATGACAACCTTTGATACAGAGGATTTTGGTTTAGCAGTAGCCTTGTCAGCAAAGGGTTACGAAGTTATCTTTATGCACCCAGTAGGTTGCTGTTCTGGCATTGTTGTTTTTCACTTTGCAGCAGCGAGTGGTATTGAGCAAGACGTGGAAGACTACTGGGACGGGATGCTACAGGTGGATCCTCATGAGCATTGGCATGAATACAAAAACCTATCGGCATATATGTACAAGGTGCTGTGCCATGAGGATTAGTGAAGACAGCATTAGTAAGCTCCAAGTGATTCTGAAGAAACACCATAACTTGGACTACGACACCGAAAAAGCACAAGCTGCTGGACGTGCAATATTGCGTCTGGTTGGCCTGAAACTACAACAACAATTAAGCAAGGAATATGAAAATGAATCCACAAACTCAAACGACTAAAGAAGAAGTGCATGAGGCACTGAACGGCATAGACCAAAAGCTCTACGGCGAACTGTCCATGCAGCAGCTACTAGACGTACTTGACCTCACTATTAAGAAAGATGATGTCTGCAAGCTCATCACGTTCTACTGTATGTTGTCAGCCTATACCCACAACTCACAAATTAACGTCAGCTTCAACGCACCTAGTGCATCAGGCAAGACCCATATAACTACTGAAGTCGCCAAGCTATTCCCAGAAGAAGATAAAATTGAATCAAGTGGTGCCAGCCCAACATCTTTTTACCACACTGAGGGTGAAGAAGACGAGGAACGCAATGCCAAGGTTATCTCGTTTGAACGTAAGATTTTATTGTTCTACGAACAAGGTAATTCAGCTATACAAACAAAACTGCGTCCAATCCTATCGCACGATAGCTGGGAAATTAACTATCGCATTACTAACAAAAGCAAGTCAGGAAAAAACCATACCGAGCTGATTATTCTACAGGGTTTTCCTGCGACCGTGTTCTGTTCGGCTGGGCTGAAGCTGGATGAGCAAGAGGCTACCAGAGCGATATTGCTTAGCCCCGAACCAACTCAGGAGAAAATACAGGCAGCCATTGAGCAACAAAACAAGCGTGGTAAAGATGAGAAAGCCCATGATGAGTGGCTGGAATCACGCCCAGAACGCATAGCTCTTAAAGAGCGTATCGTGGCGATCCGTGACGCTTATGTGGAGTACATCAAACTGCCTGACGATAATGAGATTATGGAGCGTTTCCACGGCAGCTTTCCAAAGCTAAAGCAGCGTCATACTCGTGACTTTACACAATTACAACAGCTAATTAAGGTTATTGCGTTACTCAACCTGTGGCACCGTAAGCAGTCCGACGGCTCTATTGTGGCTAATCAGTCAGATATTGACCAAGCCTTTGAGTTGTGGGAGCAGTTAGCTCAAAGCCAGAACTTAGGCATTCCACCAACAGCCGTTCACTTCTACAAGCAATACATCTTACCCGCCTACTATGAAGTGAGGGAGTCCAGCTCCAAAGCAACCTACGCATTAGGCGTGAGCCGTGAGCAGCTTTCTCACTACTACCTGCGTCTAGAAAAGACCGTACTACCCGATACATATTTGCGTAAGCAGATTCTGCCGCAGCTTGAAAACGGTGGTCTGATTATTCAGCAAGCACCAGAGTTCGGTGATAAGCGTAGCAAGCTCATCTACCCCCAGTGGTTCCCTGAGCAAACTATATAGGTAAGTACGGTGGGTACGTCAATTAACAGAGAGGAGTAAGTATGTAAATCAGTAACAAATAAGTAGTCGTAAGCGAAAGCAAATATGGCTATACAGGCAAATTTTAACAATATATAATGTAAGGGTTCACACAACCAGAAGACACGCTGAAAGTGTTTTTATTTCCGCACCGTAAGGGCGGCTTGGTATCGGAAAGTTGCTTTCAGCATCTGGACGTGTGAACAACCGAGTCGCCCTTTTGATAGGAATAAAACATGAGTGAATATCCAAACGACAAGACTAATAAACTACGCTACGTACTGTACTTGCGTAAGTCTACTGAGGACGAAGAAAAACAAGTGCTGTCTAAAGACGCACAAAAAGATAAGTGTAACGAACAATTCAAAGACCTGAATATTGTAGCGACCTTAGACGAGAGTAAAAGTGCTTTTGAACCTGATAAGCGTGATGTATTTAAGAAAGTCATAGAAATGATAGATAACGGTGAGGCTGACGGCATTATTGCTTGGCACCCCGACCGTTTGTCTCGTAATGAGGTAGATGCCTCAACTATTACGTGGCGTATTCGTACGGGTGTAATTAAAGACCTAAAGTTCGCCAGCTTTAGCTTTGAAAACTCGCCAGAGGGTCTGATGATGTTACAGATGACTATGAGTCAGTCCCAATACTTCTCAGCAAAGCTGAGTAAGGACGTGAAGCGTGGTAACGAGAAGAAGCGTAAGATTGGTGGCATTACTGGTATCGCACCAGAGGGCTACTTAAATGACCGTATTAACAAAACCGTCTACAAAGACCCCGAACGCTTTCCGCTACTGCGTAAGGCTGTAGATTTGATGCTGACTGGTGAGTACAGTGTCCAGCAAATCCTAAATATTATGAATAATGAGTGGGGCTATCGCACCGTTCAACGTAAGAAAAAAGGCGGTGGTCCAATTGGTCGCTCGTCACTCTATTACATGTTCCGTAACGTCCGTTATGCAGGTTGGGTGCCTGATCCTTATGATGAAGAAAAATTGTACCCAGCAGATTTCCCAGCCTTAATGACACAAGTAGAATACGACAAAATCCAAGTATTGTTAGGTCGTCATGGTGGTAAACGCTTTGCTGCTCGTAAACAATTCGTACTGCGTGGCTTTATACGCTGTGGTGAGTGTGGCTGTATGATTACTGCTCAAAGCAAAGAGCGTAAGAACATAAATGGTACTACTCGTACCCATACGTATTATCACTGTACTGGTAAACGCCCATGCGGTCAGATTAAGAAGTATGGCTATAAAACGGAAGATGAACTATTCAAGGAATGTGTAGATGAACTCAATAACTGGGAGCTAATACCAGAACTCTATGATTGGAGCATGGATGCTATTAACCAAATGGCTCAAGCCGACATACCAGAGCGTAAGAGTGTAGAAACTATGCAAGAACAAGCTATAAAGAGCTTAAAAGACCAATACGACACGCTGTTAGACATGTCTACTCGTAAACTCGTAGAGGAGAGTACCTTTATAGAAAAAGCAGCAAAGCTCAAGGGTGAATTAAAAGAGCTGCATAAGCAACAGGCTACTAAAAATGAGAGTACCGAAAACTGGTACGATTACATGACAGACCTGATTAGTAAGTTCATGAACGCTAACGCTAAGTTCGTAAACGGCGATATTGCTGATAAAAAGGAAATACTGTTAGCAATCGGTCAGAACCCTGTGTTAATAGACGGAAAACTACAAATAACACCTAACGAGTGGCTTATGCCACTTCGTGATAATACAAAACGCTTTGTTGAACAATTAGAACAGGTTAGAACAATGTCACAACAGATGAAAACTGACCTATTAGACGCTTTACGTCTAGAATGGTACGCCCGGAGGGATTCGAACCCCCGACCTACTGGTCCGAAGCCAGTCGCTCTAATCCGCTGAGCTACGGGCGCATATTTGCCGTACTAGTGTATCATCTTATGAGAGAAGTTAAACGATGTATAAATTAAGAACCCTTGAAGATGTAAACCAATTACTATCTCGGTATGTGGCCCGACCGGACCGATTTACTAGAGATGCTTATAAACTTGACCGCATGCGCAACCTAATGGATAGACTTGGCAACCCACAGGATTCTTATAAGTGCATTCATGTAGCGGGCACTAGCGGCAAAACCTCAACGAGTTATTACATAGCGGCGATGCTTAAAGCTACAGGCAAGCAGGTCGGGCTGACAGTTTCGCCACACATAGACGGGGTCAACGAACGCGTGCAGATAAACTTAACACCATTACCAGAACATCAATTCTGCAGTGAACTGAGTATATTTATGGATCTACTGGAAAGTATAGATATTATGCCTACTTATTTTGAGATTTTGGTTGCCTTTGCGTTTTGGCGGTTTAAAAGGGCAGGGGTCGAGTACGCAGTAATTGAAGTGGGCTTAGGCGGGTTATTAGACGGCACAAATGTGATTACCAGAGGTGACAAATTGTGCGTTATTACGGATATTGACCTAGATCATACAGAGATTCTGGGCAATACTATTGCAGAGATCACCGCCCAAAAAGCCGGAATTATTCAGAAAAACAACCAAGTGATAATGCATAAGCAGCCAGATGAAGTTATGCAAATAGTAAAAGAAAAAGTTGCTGAGCAAGGCGGGGAATTAACGGTATTAGAAGGAAGTCCGCTTGATAATATGACAACCGCTCTGCCCTTTTATCAGCAGCGCAATTTTAAGCTTGCCCTTGCTGTATACGAGCACTTACAAGTACGAGATAATTTGCGCAAGCTGGATGATCTGGCGATTCAACAGTTAACCAAGACCTATATACCGGCCCGCATGGAAATAGTTGAGCATAATGACAAGACGATTGTTATGGATGGCGCCCATAACGCGCAAAAAATGAGGAGTTTGGCGGAAAGCCTAAAAGCGAAGTATGAAGGGCAAAAAATTGCTACATTGCTCGCTGTGGTTGAAAGCCATGATTATAAGGCTCGTACGGACATAATGGCGATCGCTGAGCTGTCCAGCTACGTTATTTTAACTAGTTTTGGTGGCGAGCAGGATATGCCAAAAACTTCCGTGGGCCCCGAGCAAGTCGCCGAATACTGCCGACTGCTCGGCTATAGTGACGTCGCCGTGGTTAAAAACCCCGAAGACGCTTACAGGGCACTTATAAAACGTCCTGAGCCAATACTTCTTGTTACCGGCTCTTTCTATTTAATGAACCACATCCGACCACTAATCTGGGGTAGTAAGTGATACGTCTGATTGCAGCCCTAGACAATCAATTAGGTATTGCCAAGGACGGAGCCGTACCATGGGATATTCCGGATGATCGTCGTTTCTTCCGTGAGATGACCAGCTCCAAGGGTGCTAGAGTTTTAATGGGCAGCAGGACATTTGAAGTAATCGGACATCCGCTAAAAATCGTCGTAATATTATTCTGTCTAATCAGTCAAAAACTGTGCCAGGAATTGAAGTTGTTAATAATTTATCATTACTTAACATGTTAAGTAATGTATGGGTAATAGGCGGGGAAGCGGTATATAAGCAAACGATTAATCGCGCCGACGAACTTTATCTTACTCACATCGAAGCTGACTTTCAGTACGACCAATTCTTCCCTGCCTACAAAAGACACTTCAAGCAAAAATGGCGAAGCGAAGCAAAAGAGCAAAACGGACTTAGATTTTGGTACGAAATTCTAATACGCCATCCTCGGTAACCACGCAGTCCAGCCTAACATCGTGTGGTTCAACAGGGAGGCCGAGCTTGACTTCTGAGTTTGCGTAGGCAAGACCAATGGTTGTAGCGTGGGGTTGGTTTGTCAGAAATTTGTCGTAATAGCCTTGACCGTAGCCCAGCCGGTATCCGTTTTTGTCAAAGCCAACTGCGGGTACGATTATAATATCAAATTGATGAAACAAAACTGACACAGGCGCATTAGTGGGCTCTGGAACGCCAAGCTTATTTTTGTGCCATTTGGTTTTAGTATCAACGGCAACATTGATCATTTGTTGTTTAACTATGGTTGGCGCCAGAGCCGTAACATGCGGTTGATGTTCCCAGACATATCTCAGTAGGGGCCATGTGTCTACCTCTTTCTTGCTTTCAATGGGAGCGTAGGTATGCAGGCAGCGCACTTTGTTCCAAGGAACAAGATTGATTAAATGGTTAACAATCTTTTGACTTGCGTCGTTTACATAAGCGGCTTGTAATGACTGCCTTTGCTGCATTAACTTTCGTCTTATTACATCCTTTTGTTCGCCAATTGTCATAATGACAGTCTACCATTGAAAAAACAGATGTAATTTGCTAAAGTTCCCCTGTTGTATTTATAAGCCCTACCCGGGCCAGTAGCTCAGCTGGTTAGAGCGTCTGCCTCTTAAGCAGAATGTCGAGGGTTCGAGTCCCTCCTGGCCCTCCAAATAAAAATACTCTGACTGAAAAGTTAGAGTATTTTTATTTTGCCGAGTCCAGGCAGGGGCTCGAACGGGACTGCCTTGAATGGCAGTCCCCGAACCTTTAGTCCTAGAAGATGCCTGGTGGCATGTTCTAGGATTGCATTAACCAAAACTAATTTTGTTTTGGTGGCAAGGCGAGTCCCTCCTGGCCCCCCAATTCCGTTATAAAACACATCTTCTTATCTAGCGACTTCGTTATAATGAGGTCGCTTTTGTTAAAATATAACTATGTCGGAAACAACACTATATAAATGTTCTGAGTGTGGCCTCCACTACGTTGACAAAAACCTGGCCAAACAATGCGAAGCGTTTTGTAGTGCTAACCATGCGTGCAACTTAGAAATTACTCGTAATTCTGTAGAAGCTAACCAGAACACCAAACAACTTTAAATTTATTATCACTCCTCACCTCTAGTACTACGGGCTTATATAGTCGTGAGCGTAAAAAACTTGGCTAAAAGGCCAGGGCTTATTTATTTTTGGCATGTTTTGATCGTAGTTTGTGAGCCAGATTGCCTAAATCGTAGCGGTATTCATAAATTCCGTAAGCAATAGTTAATAATGTTAGGCTAAATAATATGCCCGGGTGCAGCGGGGCTTGGCTGGTGACAGGGAAGGTTGCCGCTCCGGCAACACTGCCGGTCGTAGTTTTTCGGCACCGATTTGTATCTGGGTTGCGCTCATAACCTTCCTGACACGGAACCGGTGATGTATCTTCTGATGCAAGTTGCCTGCACCGATTTGTTTCAGGGTTACGCTCCTGACCAGGTTTGCAGGGAGTTAGTGTGGGCGTAGCTGATACAATTTTTCGGCACCTATTTGTTTCAGGGTTACGCGTTTCCCCTATTTCACAAGGCAGCAAACTGCTGGCTGCCTGAACTATATTTCTACAGCGGTTAGTCTCAGGGTTTCTTATTTTGTCCGGCGGGCATGGTTCAAGCGCCACCTTTTCTTCGCTAACGAGAATGGGCTCGGACAGACTTGGCAGATTTGTTATTCCGGGCGTTGGCTGGTTTGTGTATTGCCATGTGCCGTTTATTTCAGCCCAAGCTTCATCGTCGGCTGGCTGCACGTACACAGGCGTTTCGTACAGCAATATATCATCAGGCGTGAACAGAGCTACGCTACTAGAAGAGTTGGGTAGGGTAAATTGAGGTTGCGAGGCCTTGATGACTGTTAGTTCGCCAGGGCCGATTATGGTGCCAGGTGGGAGCGTATACTTTTTGCTTTCTGAGCCTACCTGTAGATAGTAACCATCTAAACTTATGTGTGTAGCAGAAGGGTTGTGTAACTCGATATACTCATTGCCGGTGTCGCTGCCAGCAGTATTAGGCAGCAGCTCTGTTATTTTGATTTGGCCAATCAAACAGTCGAAAGACTCGCGCACGTATCCGTTCGGAACAGTTTTTTGTAAGCCAGACATGTTATCGCACAGGTCCTCATAGCAACTTCCTGCTTCATCGTGTAGATAGCCAACTGGCAAAATTACGTCGAATTCAGGAGTATTCGGGCAGGCATCTACGGATGTAATTTGCTCATACAGGCCTCCCAGCACAAATGTGCCTGGAGCGGTTGTCATCTCAAAGTCAGTACTGTTGTTGTTCGTGTCCTGCAGCATGTTTTCATCAAAACTAATGCGTTGTAATATTTTACCGCTTGTAATATTCCCAGGCGCAGAAGTACCTTCACCGACTCCGGTGCCCCAACCCAGAGAGTCAACGATAAGCCCGTTTTGATCAACCAATTTCAGAGAGCCGTTGGTGGTGGGCAAATTGCTCTTTATGGTGAACAAAATATCGGCATTAAACTCTGGGATAGTTTTCTTGATATTGCTTTCCAAGGCTGGGTTCATTATGGGGATAGATTTATGCGCTTCCAGAAAAATTTTTGTCATTAAGTCTGGCGGGCTAATACAGGCGACCGTATCCGCCCCAAACAGCACACACCAATTGCTGACTTCTATATCTATGCTGCTGTTGTTGTAGAGCTCAATGTACTCGTGATCGGTTGTGTTTGTGATCGCACCCCCAGCCTGAAAACGATGAATGACTATGCCGCTATCATCTGACGCATAAACCACGGCTGACGGGGGTGCAATCCCAATAGCAGCAATAATTAGAACGAACCCAATAGCAAGTGAGGCCAGCCTATCCAGCATATTCAAATGATAACGCTAACGCTTATATTCACAAACAGTTTTTAACACAAACTACATTCATTATTTCTCCGGCCGGATCAATTATGAAAATGTGGGCAGAACAATGAGGCGTATTTGTTGAAGGGATAGGGTAATATAAGGTCTATGAAATTGCTAAACGGCAAAGAGTTGTCTGAGTTTATTAAGGAGCGGCAGGCCAAGCAGGTGCGCAGTCTGCGACAAGGTTATGACACCCAGCCAAAGCTGGCTATAGTCCAGTGTAAAGATGACCCGATTATTAATACTTATGTGCGGTTAAAGAAAGCTTACGGTGCAGACATCGGCATAGAAGTGGACGTCCATAATATTAATCAATCTCAGATAAGTCAGCTGCTGGAAAATTTAAATTCAGATAGTTCTGTTCACGGCATAATTGTGCAGCTGCCATTGGCCGATTCGTCAAAGACGGACGAGGTTGTCAATTTAGTAAGCGCGGATAAAGACGTTGACGCGCTTGGCGAAAACGCGGCCTTTGACCCGGCTACCCCGATGGCAATTATGTGGCTGTTGTCTGGCTACAATGTTGAACTGAATGGTAGGCATATTTTGCTTATAGGGCGCGGCAAGTTGGTCGGTGCGCCACTAGAAAAAATGCTTTTAAATTCTGGGTATGATGTAGAAGTTGTTGATCGTTCCGTAGATGATTTAGCTGCACACACAATTAACGCAGATATTATAATCACCGCGACAGGCAGCCCGGGAATTTTGTCTCCAAATATGATTAAGCATGGCGCAGTAGTTGTTGATGCAGGCGTGGCAAGCGAATCTGGTAAGACAGTAGGTGACTTGCACGAAAGCGTTTATGAGCGCGACGACTTAACAATCACACCCACCAAAGGCGGTGTTGGCCCGCTAACAGTTTGCGCGTTGTTTGATAACGTCATCCGTGCTGCACGGCTTAAAGTGGATCCAAGGTGAGGGTTGGGGTTTTTGATTCGGGGGTTGGCGGGCAATCACTCGTTAATTTGATCAGAAAAGAACTCCCCGAGCTTCAGGTTGTATACAAGGAAGACCATGAAAATATTCCTTACGGCACAAAAGCCCCGGCGGAGCTTCTTGAGTTAGTCCTTCCACTATTGATGGAGCTTGCTACCAAAGTAGACTTAATCGTAATTGCTTGTAACACGGTTAGCACCACATTGATTGATGCGCTGAGAGAAAAATTAGATGTACCACTAATTGCAATGGAGCCCATGATCAAGCCGGCGGCCGAACAGACACAGACAAGAACAATAGCGGTGTGTGCAACGCCAACGACGCTTAGCAGCAAAAGGTATCTATGGCTTAAAGCGCAGTATGCCAAAAATGTTAGGGTAATAGAACCGGATTGCAGCGACTGGGCATACATGATTGAATCAAACACGACTGACCATAAGCAGATTGAACAGCGTATCGCCGAAGTCTGTGAGAGTGGCGCTGACATAATTGTCTTAGGCTGTACGCACTACCACTGGATTGAAGATGACATCCAGGCAATTGCAAATAGGTTTAAAGCCACAGTTATCCAGCCTGAGAAGGCCATTATCGGTCAGATCAGACGAGTGCTTTCACGGCTTGGATAAATTTGTCGCCACGATCCTTATAGTTCTCGAACAAGCCGAAGCTTGCACAGCCAGTTGAAAGTAACACTACATCGCCAGGCTGGGCTTGTGCCTGGGCCGCAGCAACAATCTCTCTCATGCTTGCTCCGCCTTCAACAATATTCACGTACCCCCTGCCTCTGAGTATTTCAGCTATCTTGGAACCCGTATCACCTATACTTATGACACTGCGCACATTGTTATTAATTACTGCTTGGGCTAATTCTTCATACGAAGAACCTTTATCTGAACCGCCAAGTATGACAACCTTGGGCTCCTTGAAAGCCTCAAACGCTACGATAGCAGTCTCAGGAGTGGTCCCGAACGAATCGTCATAGTACTTGACCCCATTCAGTTCCCTCACAAATTCTAACCTATGCTCAAGCCCGGTAAAGCTGGTGAGAACAGAGCGGATTGCTTCAATATTTTGGGCTACTTGCCAAACGGCTGTGACTGCCGCGCAGGCGTTCTGCCAGTTATGTTTGCCCAGTAATTTTATCTCTCCGACAGAGCATACAGACCGACCGTCAATAACAACTTCATTATTAACAACCTCTGCGCCCGGTGATTTGTAGTACGGAACTTTCGTCCCTTTGCTGATTGACACAATTTTTTGGGAATTATCATTGCCGGCAAAGTAAATGGCTTTGTCGCTTGCTTTTTGCCAGCGGAATAGTTGCTTTTTGGCGCGGATGTACTCGTCAAAATCTTCGTGCCAGTTAAGGTGCTCTGGCACGACCATCAAGCAGATTGCAAGAGGCGGTGAATACTTAAGGTCAATTAGCTGAAAGTTAGCCAGCTCCAACACGACCCAATCATCGGGCTGAATGTCGTTTTTTAGCATCTCAAGTGGCGGTACGCCAATATTGCCACCAAGGTGCACATTTTTGCCTGAAGCCTCCAGCATTTTCGCTACTAGAGTACTAGTGGTGCCTTTGCCTTTTGTGCCGGTTACACCGATGATGTTTTGAGTAGGGCAAACACGGAAAAATTCATTAGTTACAGCGGTGACCTTGTCTAGGATATTGGGAGAGCCAGGGTTGGCGACAATTATGTCGCGCGGGTGCAGCCCTGGAGTGCGGACGAGCATGTCAAATTCATCCAAGCTTTTCAGATAATCCTTGCCCAGGCGTGCTCCTGCGCCCGGCGGAGTGATTTTATTGTCGTCCATATCGCAGATTACGAGCGTATTGTCGTCACGGTTCCAATATTGATAGGCGGCCTGACCCTGACCTTCATAACCTAGGATTGCGATTTTCATACCCTCAGCATACCCCACTCCGTAGCGTGAAAGGATAAACCTTTCACAACCAAATAGCGGTTTGCTCTCAAGATACAGAAATGTAATAATGTGAAAGGATAAACCTTTCACATGCCAAGCAAGAATATAGTTAAAGAATTTGCCGAAGACCAGTACTATCATTTATACAATCGTGGGGTCGAGAAGCGGGACGTTTTCCTTGATCAACAGGACTACACTGTGTTTTTGGGCTTACTAAAAAAATACTTAACAGGTGATAGTGGAACAAAAACTCATCGGCATAAATTTGACAATCTATCGGGTCAGGTAAGCCTTCTGGCCTATTGTTTAATGCCGAATCACTTTCATTTGCTTTTATATCAGACGAGCCAGGATGCCATCACGAAGCTGATGCGTCGTATCGTGACGGGCTACGTAATGTACTTTAATAACAAATATTCAAGAGTTGGAACCTTGTTCCAGGGCACATATAGGGCTTCCCACATCAATGCTGATGCCTATCTGCATCATATTTCTCGCTATATTCATATGAACGCCGACGACTACCAAGCCTGGCCTTATTCAAGCTTAAAATATTACAAAGAACCCCAAAAAGCGCCTGCCTGGCTTAACCCGCAAGTTGTACTGGAGCTTTTTGATAATAACCCAGGGGCTTACGAAGAATTTATAAAGGACTATGAAAACTCCAAACAAGAGCTGTCGGTCTTAAAGTGGCAGCTTGCAAATGACCCTGAAGCAGTGTGAAAGGATAAACCTTTCACACTTAGGCGGCGAGTTGTTGTTTGACCAGCTCTACGACCTGCCGCGGGGTCATGTCAGCCTTAAGTATGACTGCGCTAACACCGAGCCTTTTTAGCGCTGAAGGGAGTTCTTGTTCACCAGTGTTGGTCAGCACGATAACTTTAATATTTTTGCCCCATTGAGTTTGTCGCATAAGCTTAAGCATGACATCACCTGTCATCTCTGGCATCATGATGTCCAGCAGGATAATCTTTGGTCTTATTTTTTCTGCTAGCTCAAGTCCTAATTTCCCGTTTTCAGCCGTCTCAACATCAAAACCTTCCGCCTCAAACTTAATGCGGTACATCTGGGCAATAGCAAGGTCATCTTCAATTATCGCAACTTTGATCATATTGCTATCTTAACACGGGTTATGTTCTGGTCCCTGCGCCCGCGAGGGTGTCCGCTACAACCTTATCCAGCTGGTCGTTTGAGATGTTCGCCTTGACTATATAGCTTTCTATGCCAAGTTCACGCAATCCATCAGGGGCCTCTGCCTCACTAATGTTGGTCAGCACGATAACTTTAATATTTTTGCCCCATGTATTTTTGCGCATCTGTGCCAACACCGCATCGCCTGAGAGCTGAGGGAGCATAAGATCTAATAAAACAAGGTCAGGCTGGACTTGGCGGATTAATGCTAGACCCGATAAGCCGTCGTAGGCTACATGGCACAGGTATCCAGCAAGCTGCATCCTGGTCTGATATATCTCAGCCAACATCTGGTCATCTTCAACAATGACAATCTTAGCCATATGCAGTATTATAAACGTGATTAATTCAAATCAATACTTGAAAACAAAACATGGGCCAGCTTATATTTGAATGTAAGAGTTACAGGCCACGAGAATTTACTGGTGGCACGGTTTTTATCATAGCTGCCTTTAGAACCAGAAGATGGCACTACGGTCCAATCGTAAACGCCCTAAATAAAAAAGGATTTAACGTCTACATCTATGATTATCCATCCCGTCCTCTACTTACTGCCCAGCCAGAGGAATGGGTAGAGGTGACGGAAAGATTAGCACGCGACATTGCCACAAATATTAGAAGCGAAACAAGCAAATATCCTGGCACTCGTTTTGGAATTATAGGGGTGAGTGTAGGCTCAGCTCTAGCTCTTTATGCAGCAAAGACTATTAAAGAATTGGAAAAAATCATGCTTGTAACTGTATACGGCAGCAGCGCTATGCATGTATGGGAGCACCCCCAACTAAGAAAGATACGGGATAAATTTGAGTCCACCGGTCGTGACATTAAGGATGCGGCAGCCGTTTTTGGATTTCTGGAACCCATGAGCCACTTGGACCTAATTGCTGATCGTAGCATTCTTTTATATGCCAACGAACGAGACCCAGTAATTCGCTTTAGCAACACCCAGCTTTTTATTGACGAGGCTAAAAGACACGGGATCAAGTTGTTGGTAAGACGTGTAAGTGCAAAGCGCCACAGCACCACCATACTAAAGGTATTTAAAGAGCCTGTTCTGTGGTTGCCGTTTTTCATTGGTTTAAAATACCCAAAGTCCAGTCATCCTCATAATGACGAACTGATGGTGGGGTAAGATTTAGGCAAATAGTGCGCTACAATAAGGTCAAAGATGTTGTCGCATAAAGATAAAAGAACGCCCAAAGTCCAGCGCCATGCTATGAAGCACGGTATAACCCATGCCGTAAAAGAAGTTACTCGTACAAACCGTAATGGTGTTGATGTTTACGAGCTTAGAGTGCACGACGGATATCATCAGTTACGGTACCGGGTGGAGCGCTTTGGGTCACGCATCTTTGGTAGGCAGTTAGAAGCATATCTAGCCAAACGACAACACCTTGATTTCCGTCATTCCAAAAACTTTGCAAGAAAGCTTTTGTATAGCCTGCCCAGCTTTTCAGATTGGGCAACTCTAATGCCAGGCGCGCTGGCTCTTGAGCCTATACATCACCCAGGGCTTAAGAGATTGCCTAGTGGCAAGCGTCTAGACCCAATAACAAGACGACTGTTTCGTCATGCTCTTGATCCCGTAGGGGTGCGCACAAGAACTCTTGTGGGGGGCTGGATTGCACATCACTACGTCAACGGGCGAGCAAAGCTACCTGTTCGTTGGCTTAGTTTGGGTGGCGGTACCGCTGCGTCTTCAATGATAATGATCGGTGCTTCAGGGATAGACAAAAGCTTGCTCCACTACTCGAATGTTGATATTGATCAACGAGCTATTAAGATTGCTAAAGAAATTACTCTAGTTGAGAAGCTTAACCCTAATAACATCAAGCTATTGGTGGGCGATATATTGAATGGCGACTTACTAACGCAGGCAACTGGTTCCAAACAAGTTGACATTATAGAGCTAATGGGTATTTTTGAATACCTGGATACAGATCGGGCAGTCAAACTCTTAAAGCTTGCCTACGGTTTGCTGAAAGCGGGTGGCATATTGATATTAAGCAATATGCGCATAGAGCATCCGGAACTAAACGTTCATAAGCGTGGTATTGGCTGGCCGCACGTTATACCGCGCAAGGTTGATGAATTGCTTTTAATTTGCCAACAGGCGGGCATTAGCAATGAGTGTCTAAGTGTTTATCAGCCAAAAGATGGAGTCTATAACGTACTTAGGGTTAGAAAGCCTTAACACATGATTTTTTTAGAGGTGGGTGGACTTATATTTGTCGGTAGTCTTAACTTATTGCTCGGGCTTGCAGTATTGAGCCGTGACCGTACTAAAAAGACCAATATCATGTTTTTGTTGCTGGCGCTTTCACTAGCTGTCTGGAGTTTCGGCATAGCTGCATTTCTATACACAAGAGAACTTTCTGAAGCGGCAGTTTACGCCAACATATATTACGCTGCAGCTCTTGGTATAGCTGTTGCTGTGGCGGCCTTTGCGCTTTACAGAACAAATGAACAGCCAGGATTAATATGGCTGACCGGGCTAACCACTGTATTTATAGGCTATTGTGCCGTGGTATCTATCTACCCTGATTTTATTCTAAAAGAAGTAGTGATCAATGAAGAAGGGCTGAAAAATGTTAACTTTAATGTTGGCGGGCAAGTTATTTACAGCCTCTTGTTTCTGAGCCTGTTCATTAGTGCTATGGTCAAGCTGGCGAGTAACTTGCCAGCCGAAACGAGGTCCCGCCGTTCTCAGACCAAGTTTATAATTCTGGGCTCTGTTACGGCGGGAATTATAGGAGTAATATTTAACTTGGTAATGCCCTGGTTTGGGCGCTATAGCCAAATATGGGTAGGGCCCTTGTCGTCAATTACATTTACCGCTTTTGTGGTTTACGCGATTGCAAAACACAAATTGTTTGATTTTCGCCGTACTGTAGCTAGAGCTTTGGCTTATGTTATCGCACTAGCCGCGCTCGCACTTATTTATTCTTTGGTGTTGTTTGTTTTGTCAGGCACCCTGTTTAACGAACAGAATATCTCTCTCAGCCACAGATTGTTCTTTATATTCTATACCCTATTTTCAGCCGTGACATTTCAGCCAATCAAGCGCTTCTTTGACAGAATAACCAATAAGATTTTTTATCGCGATGCTTACGATCCAGAGGTATTTCTTAAAGAGTTAAACAGTGAATTAGTTACTAACATTGAACTTGAGGTTTTGCTACGCCGCACCTGTACTACTATCCAAGAAACGCTAAAGTGTGAAGCGTGTTTTGTGATTACTAGAAAAACAGATAATATGCCGCCCCGCGTATTTAGCAGCAATAACAAGGTTGTGAATAACGCTGATTTACATTTTTTTGGGTCAGAGCTACAGAGGCTCGGTGATCGTTTAATAGTTGCCGATAATGTAGACGAGTCAGACACTGATCTTAAGGCGGCGCTTGCCACTAATAACATTGCTGTTATTGTTCCAATATCCTCGGGGAGTTCTGTCAACCATAAACGCGCCATGGCTTATTTGGGGCTAGGTCCCAAAAAAAGTGGCAACATGTATGGCAAGGAAGACCTTCGTATTATTCAGATTGTCTCGGATGAGCTGGTGATAGCGATTCAGAATGCGCTGCGGTTTGAGGAGATTCAAGGGTTTGCGGCTACATTGCAGGCAAAGGTCAACGAGGCTACGGCAGAATTAAAGGCGGCGAACCTGAAGCTTAAAGCGCTGGATGCGAGCAAAGATGAATTTATTAGTATGGCGTCTCACCAGCTGCGGACACCCCTGACTTCTGTTAAGGGATATTTGAGCATGGTTTTAGATGGGGATGCCGGCAAGCTGACAGATATGCAACAAAAACTATTGAGCCAGGCTTTTACTAGTTCGCAGCGCATGGTTTACCTGATAGCCGATTTGCTGAATGTCTCTCGTCTTCGGACGGGCAAATTTATAGTTGAGCGTAAGGCTACGAACTTGGCGCAGGTTGTTGAGGGCGAAATCGGTCAGCTAACAGAAGCAGCCAGGGTTCGCAGCCTTTCATTGGCTTATGATAAGCCAGCTAAGTTCCCAGACCTGATGCTGGACGAAACAAAAATACGCCAAGTTATTATGAACTTTGTTGACAATGCCATTTACTACACACCTAAAGGCGGGCACATAACAGTTAAGCTAGAGGACAAACCAAACAGTATAGAGTTTACGGTCACTGATGACGGTATGGGTGTGCCCAAAGCTGAACAGCACGAATTATTTAACAAGTTTTACAGGGCAGGTAACGCGCGTAAAGCCCGGCCGGACGGAACCGGGTTGGGGTTGTTTATGGCAAAGAAAGTTATTATTGCCCAGGGCGGGAGTCTTATATTCAGCAGCCAAGAAGGCAGAGGCAGTACATTTGGCTTTACATTTGCCAAAGCAAAACTCCTCGCACCCGACCTGCACAACCAAAACGCTTAGCAGGCTAAGCTTCTACCAGACAATCAGGACCTAAACGGTATTCGCTACCTGCTATTAATCATTAGCTGCGGCGTTTCTCCTGAATACGCTTGTGTTTACATGGAAACATTGCAGAATGTATTGACATAACGAAAAGCTTGTGTTAGAGTAGTACCTATACGTGAAAACACTCTCGTGAGAAGAGGTGGGTCACGGTGAGACGGAGCATAAAGTAGTAAAGGGAGAATCTGAATGAGTCAAGGATTAGGTCTTAGTGAACAACAACAAGATGCTCTAGCAGAGCGATGGGTGCGTATTTTCATGGCGCCTGAAACGCTGGCGGTTGAACAGGTACCCGTATCAGTTATGGAGCAAAAACGACCAAAATGGATGATCGCTCCAGCTGCTTTTCTAGTAGCTGTTGGCAGTCTTGCAACTTTTGGCAACTCTAGGTCAGTGAGCCCTGAATCAAACAACCCAGCACCACTTACTGCTAGCTCTGGTTTTGGTGAAGGTTTTGACGTTCTTGAAGGCGTACAACCGCTTAGCCACAACGAAACTACACCGGGCACTACAGATAGCGAGCCGGAATATGACAAATCAAAGAAGTTTACTCCCCAGATAGATAATATTATTCGTTATGAAGATCTAACCGTTGGTAATGAAATCGGCCCTGAGATTGAAGCTAGCAATGTTGATGAAGCGCTTGCTGCAATTTACGACCGTTCAAGCCACAGCGGTACGGCGCTCGCTGGATTCCGTGCCACTTATAAATTAGACACAATAAATTCTGGCTCAGAATTAGCAGCCAAGGCAAAGCATTATGAAAGTAATGAAGCTGATTGGGAAAAAGACGGTCAGGAACTAGTGAACTTCCTGGAAGAGCGTAGAGCTGAAGGAGCGCACAGTTTAGTTCAAAAAACCGGAACATATAAAACTGTATATGCAGCAAATGATGGTACCATCAACGGTACTACTGACGGTATGCCTGATTACGTGCTTGGCTATGAAAAAACAATAACGTTATCAACTCAATTCCTAGAGACAGATATGCCTGATGGAGATGTTGTTGACATGAAAACCGCATGTGGTGGTCAGGTCGCAGAATTTGAAGTACCGGAAGAAGAGGAAAAACCTGAGCAACCTAAACAACCGAAACAGCCAAAAAAACCAACCCCAACTCCGACACCGACACCGACACCTACGCCCACACCAACGCCAACGCCAACACCGACTCCGACACCTACACCAACACCGACTCCTACGCCTACACCAACGCCAACACCGACTCCTACACCTACCCCAACCCCAACCCCGACACCTACACCCACACCATCATTGCCACCAAAATCACCTGAACCATTGCCTACGACTCCAGAGTTCCCTGACGATGAACCAGGCGATCCTGATGAGAACCCTGACGTGCTGGATGAAAGTGACGCTGGCCAAGATGAAGATGGTTTCCTACCTGGCGAAAACCCTAATGAAGAACAACCCGATGAACAACCACCTTCTGGCGAGGAAAAACCTGAACTGCCACCCGCAGAAGAACCAGACGATCCAATTAATAAAGATCCAAGTGACGGCAATGTGCCATTACCAGGTATGATAGCTGGGATTAGTCCGGTAGCGCTTGGAAAATTGATCCGTCGCCGGCGCTATGTATCAGCTCCAAATGGATTAAGGCCTTTAGAACTAGAAATTAACAAGGAAGAACAGTAATCCTAGCTATCAAAGGAGACTAAAGCTATGAAGAATTTCAAGACTTACATCAAACAAACAGCCAAGAAAGCAATCGGTGCTGCACTAGCACTCGTATTGCTGGCGTCCCCGCTGGCAATGGCCAGCTTCTTTCCGGAACGTCCGGTCAAAGACTGGAACAATGTAGCCGACCGTAGCGGTTTTGATCACGTTGTGTTCAACTCTTTCATCAATACACCGTTTTACGGTGATGAGCGACATTTTTTGGACTCACGTGTAGGCAGTGGTAATGACGCAGCTGACAACTACAAAGATGTTCTAGAGGGTGTAAAGGACGGCGACACTGTAACTCTTCGCGCCTATGTACACAATAACGGTAACCAGTCACTCAACGGTGAGAATTTTGATGGACCGACCGTGGCTAGTAATGCTCGAGTGCGCTTTCTCTTGCCAACTGGCACGGCGAAACACCTGCGCGCAACCAGCTTCATTACGGCAGATAACGCCGTACCAGGCAGTGTGTCAGATACTGGTGACCTAAAGAGCAATCAGCCCTTCAGCGTAGAGTATATCCCAGGTTCGGCCACATTAGTTACTGGAGTTAACGGTGGTAAGAACTTCAAGCTTAGCGACGATATTGTTAAAAGTGGTGCCCAGATAGGTTACGATCAAGTTAACGGCAAGGTCCCTGGCTGTTTTGAATACCAGGCTTTCGTATACATAAAAGTCAAGGTAAAAGCTCCAAAACTGGATTTTGAAAAGAAGGTTCAGATTGGCAACGGCAGCTTCCAGGAACAAGTCGAAGCTAAGCCAGGCGATACAGTTAAGTGGTTGCTGTCTTACAAAAACAGCGGCACACAGCAAATCAACAACACGGTTATTCGCGACAAGCTGCCTAATCACCTGACTTTGGTGCCCGGTTCCGTCAAGCTAGTTGACGCCAAGCACCCCAACGGCATGACAATTACGGATGGTGACATGTTTGACGCAAACGGTGTCAACGCAGGTTCGTACACGGCGGGCTCCAATGGCTACATTACATTTGAGACCAAAGTCGCCAGTGCAGATAAGTTACCGGAATGTGTGGTTACGCTACGCAACATCGCTGGTAGCCGAGCTGATGATATCCCCGAAGATGAAGATGATGCTAGCGTTGTTGTGCGCAAAGACTGTAAACCTACAGAGGAAGAGAAATGTCCGGTGCCAGGCAAGCAGCATCTTCCTAAGAACCACCCCGACTGTAAGGATGTCCCTCCTGTGACTCCGCCTAGTGGTAAGTTGCCTAGTACGGGTCCTGGTGAAATGATCGGCTTGTTCGTTGCTACGACTATTGCCGGCTCATTGGCTCACAAGCTGGTTCTTAGCCGTCGCTACTTCTAAGAAAGTTGTGGATAAACCCTAGCGCGTTTGTCAAAAACGTGCTAGTATCCACTACAGAACAAGAGCATGACTGACCGCTCTCAAAACAAATCCCTCGTTATAAAGGCGGGGGATTTGCCTTTAATCTGATTTAATAAAGCGCAGCGTTTTCTTCCCCTGCCATTCAACTTCATCAAGCCAGCTTGCTGCCGAGCGGGTAAATTTGATGCCCAACTCTCTTTGCGATTGGTATACCACATAAGGTTGTTGATCAAATTCTGAGATAACAATATCTAGTACTTTATACGGATGCAGTTTCTTGTAGTGCAAATACGTAGCGCCCACTGTTATTTTTTGCGCGGTTTCGGTAATTTTTCGCGCCAGCCCCTCAAAAGATTCTTTATTAGACATAGGGATATCATAACAATTGCTTTATTTGGTCGCCAAACGATTTCAATTCCGCCTCTGTTATGCTACAATCTATCAGTTAAGTTTTTGTTTTAAATCAGTTTTCCAAACCAAGGAGCTTTAGCGACTGCATGGAAGACTAAGAGGAAGAAACGACCAGAGGGTAGAATAAACATCGCGAGCGGTGTTTATGGAAGCCGACCGTCGATTCTGACGAGGTCCCGTCGTCTAACGGTTAGGACACCAGGTTTTCATCCTGGCAACAGGGGTTCGATTCCCCTCGGGATCACCAAATGTTTTTAAATAAATAAGTTCAGCCTTGTTCAAGCTAAGCATAACCAGTTACACTTAGTATAATTATGGAACTAACATCCAAAGCACCGAACGTGCCACTTGCTGAATTTAAACGTACAAAAATTATCGCTACATTGGGCCCTGCGACAAACAGTTACGAATCTATCCTTGAGTTGATAATGGCCGGGGCAAATGGGCTACGGCTTAACTTTAGTCATGGGACACATGAAGAACGGGTACAGCAGATAGGCTGGATCCGAAAAGCTGCACGAGAATACGGTAAGCCAGTGGCAATTATTCAGGATCTGCAGGGTCCCAAGCTTCGGCTCGGTGATTTTGATGCGATTATAAATGTGCAAAAAGGCCAAAGCCTTAGTTTTAAATTAAAAGCGGACTATGAGAGGTCTGGGACTATTCCAACCCAATACGACCTTTCTAAGAAAGTAAAACGCGGCCATCGGTTATACCTGTTTGACGGCAAGGTGAAGACAACCGTAACAAGTGTTCAGGATGGTACGGTGCACGTGCATGTTGAGAATAACGGGATTCTGATCAAGCGAAAAGGCATTAACCTTCCTGATACAGACTTTGAGGGCGACATTATCACTAAAAAGGACAGAGAGGACTTGGCTTTTGGGTCTACGCAGGACATAGATTATGTTGCACTTAGTTTTGTCCAGCATAGTGACGACATTCGCAAATTACGCGCAATACTGCGCAACTTAGGCAGTAAGTCAAAAATCATCGCCAAGATTGAAACCAAGGCGGGGCTTGAGAACCTAGAACAGATAATCCAGGAAGCTGATGCAGTTATGGTCGCCCGTGGGGATTTGGCAATTGAAACAAGTTCGGAATCGGTTCCTATTGTGCAGCGCCAAATAATTGGGCTTGGTATGCGATATGCGAAGCCGACCATAGTGGCTACACAAATGATGATGAGTATGGTGGATGAGCCAGAGCCGACTAGGGCTGAGGTGTCGGATGTAGCGACCGCAGCAATTCTGGGCAGCGATGCCGTAATGCTAAGCGACGAAACAGCCACCGGTAAATACCCGATTGATGCAGTCAAGGTTATGAAGCGAGTTATCTTGTATACGCAATCTCACAATCCTTTACGAATCTCTTTTCCGCAGTACGAAGACTACACGCGCCAGACCGCGATTTCTGCCGCTGTCATCAACTTAGCGGATTCACTGGGCGCAAAAGCTATCGTTGCAGAAACGCGTTCTGGGGCAACTGCGCTTAATATAGCCACTCGGCGCCCGGATATTTCTGTAATTGCCGTAACCAATGAAGCCCGCGTGGCTCAGCAGCTGGCAATTGTTTATGGGGCGAAAAGCTTTGTCCGGCCTATTGACGCGCATGCAGCTACCAAACTAACAGACTGGTTGTGGCGCCATAAAGTACTGGCAAAGGGCGACATCGTAGTGACCGCTTCGGGCAGGCACCCCGGTATGGTTGGTACCACAGACACCATAAAAGTAAGAGTGTTAGAATAGACGTAAAAGGGTGGCATGTTTACAAAGAAAACAGTAAAAGATATTGATATATCAGGCAAGCGCGTTTTGCTAAGTGTGGACTATAATGTGCCCGGCGATGCGGACGGTAATGTGACGAGTGATGAGCGGATTGAAGCTTCTTTGCCCACGCTACAATACCTTATTAGCAAGCGGTGTTCGATTATATTGGTTAGCCACCGTGATAGGCCCGGTGGTAAGGTGGTCAAGCGTTTTTCGCTGGAACCAGTCAGCCGTATACTCAGTAAGCTTCTGGACCAGGAAGTTCAGTTTATAGATGATTGCATAGGCGGCAGAGTTGTTAAGGCAAAACAGTCGCTACAACCTGGACAGATTTTATTGCTTGAGAACACACGCTTTTATCCTGGTGAAGAAGCAAACGACAAAGACTTTGCGAAGCAATTAGCAGAGCATACTGATGTTTTTGTGCAGGATGCTTTTGGTAACGCCCATCGAACACATGCCACAACGGATTCGGTGACGCGCTACCTCCCTAGTGTGGCTGGCCTACTCCTTGAAAAAGAAGTGGACACCATCACCAATGTTATGGAAAGTCCGCAGAGACCACTCATGGCGATCATAGGCGGTGCCAAGATCTCCGACAAGTTGGATATTATTAACCGATTTATTGATATTGCTGATTTTGTGGCGGTTGGTGGCGCTATGGCAAATACATTCTTAT
This sequence comes from Candidatus Saccharimonadota bacterium, assembly GCA_029260875.1. Taxonomy (GTDB): domain Bacteria; phylum Patescibacteriota; class Saccharimonadia; order Saccharimonadales; family OFTM59; genus OFTM59. Next base: position 12,549 of record JAJDCL010000011.1, on the reverse strand, counting down.
TGGCATCAGGCATGGATGTTGCTAAAAGTAAGGTCGATAGAGATGACGTGCCACTGGCAAAGGAGATCATGGAGCGAGCTCGGGAAAAGTCAAAGCAGCAGCACTTCGTGTTTTATCTGCCACAGGACGGAGTAGTGGCTAGCAAGCTGGACAAGACAGCTAAAACTCGGATAGTGGACTGGGACGCGCATGTAATCGCAAGCGTAGAAAACTATCCCAACCGCCCACCAAGAGAAAGTCGTCATATTGCAGATGACGAAATGATCCTAGATATCGGGCCGTTTTCGGGGGCGTTCATGGCAGGTGGCATGCAGCTTGCTAACACGGTTATTTGGAACGGAGCCATGGGTGTTACGGAAACGGACGGACTGCAGGGCCCAGTCGGGCCTTTTGCCCACGGAACCGAACTGATCGTAGATTCTATGCTGGGCCAATACGGTCATAGGCCGTTCAGCGTTGTGGGTGGTGGTGACACGGTGGGCTACCTGGAAGATCGCCAACTTGTAAAGGGCTTCAATCATGTGTCTACAGGCGGAGGCGCAAGTATGGAATTAATGAGCGGCAAGTTGTTGCCAGGCGTAGAAGCGTTGATGGACAAAGGATGATAAGTGGTACAATAACGACAAGAAAGCATAACCATAATGTCTAAAAGAATACTGATCGTGGGCAACTGGAAAATGCACCTGAATGCAAGTCAGGCTAGCGTGTTACTCCATCGTTTACACGAGCGCATCAAAATACACAGGGCCATAGAGGTTGTGTTGGCTCCCAGTATGCTCGTGCTGCAACCACTATCAATGCAGCTAGATAGAAGAAAATTTCGCTTGGCGGCACAAAATGCTTATCACAAAGATGAAGGGGCGTTTACCGGCGAGGTAAGCTTTAGTATGTTGCAAGACCTAGTGCATTATGTGATTATTGGCCACTCAGAGCGTCGGCTCCATTTTGAAGAAGGCCTAGAAGTTGTACGGGATAAGGTCGCCTCTGCAGTCCGCAATGGTATTACACCGCTGCTCTGTGTTGGAGAGACCGGCCAGGAGCGCCATGCCGGCGAAACCAAACAAGTTTTACACGACCAGATCACTACGGCGCTTAGCAATTTAACTGCTGATGAGATAGAAGAAGTTGTTATAGCCTATGAGCCCGTCTGGGCTATTAGTACGTTTGAAGGCGAGATAGCTAAACCAGACGATGTCGGGCTAAGTTTAAAATTTATCAGAAAACAAGTAGCCGAGCTGTACGGAGAAAAGACCGCAAAAGCGCTACGATTATTATATGGCGGAAGCGTAGATGATCAGATTGTGCGTGGCTATCTAGAACTTGAAGATTGTGATGGTGTGCTGGTTGGCGGTGCAAGTCTGAATTATCACAAATTCGCAGGTATCGTTGATGTTGCGTATCAGTTAAGTCAAGAACGGGGTGATGGCGATGACAACAACACATAATAAAGAGCCGGTGTTTGATATAAGCAAACCAAACAACACCGCGCCCTCGGCAACCTCGCGTCCGGTTATTACAACACACAACCCCATACTGAAAGACCCAATGATGAAAGATAGTTCGGAGCCAAACCGAACGGATGACCCAAAACCCTTAACGGTAAGCAGAGAAAAAGTCATAGCGCCAATTACCGAACAGACAGTGACTTCTGAGGCTGAAGATGCAAAATCAACTACCGCCTCAGAAGACGAAGCCGCAGAGGCCACCAAAAAAGAATCAGAAGCAGCTGTAGTTGATGCCGTGGCCGAACAAGCTGGGAAAAAGAAAAAGAACGAATCAACCAAGGAGGATATGGCGCGTAAAGCTGAGCTTGAAAAAATGATAGAAGACAAAAAGTATTTTGTGCCAATAGGCCAGGTTAACCGTCGCAGGAATAAAAGATGGTTTTGGGCAACATTCATCCTGCTACTGCTCTCGGCTGTTGCGGTATATGCAGCGGTTGACGCTAATATACTTGATCTGGGCATAAAATTACCGTACGAGCTTATCCCATAAGGCTGCTCGAACTGGTAGAATAACTTGATGCAGAGTGACGAGCTTTTAGTTGGGTTAAACCCTGAACAACAACGTGCTGTAGAGGTTACTGAAGGGCCATTGCTGATTCTAGCTGGCGCTGGTTCTGGCAAGACAAAAACCCTGACTCATCGCATCGCATATTTAATTGCTACAAAAAAAGCCACACCATTTAATATCCTGTCTGTAACGTTTACTAACAAAGCTGCGCGAGAAATGCGCGAGCGAGTTGCTAGGCTGCTAGGAGAAAACCCCGATAACCGGTCTTTTATGCCGTTCATGGGTACGTTCCATAGTATTTGCGTGAGATTACTTAGACAAGACGGCGAACATATCGGTTTGCCAAAGAATTTTGTTATTTTTGACGAGACCGATCGGGTCAGTGCAGTCAAACAAGCCAGTAAACGGCTTATGTTAGATGAAAAAGCTTTTCCAGCCAGAACGATCGCAGGGCTCATAAGCTCAGCGAAAAACGAACTCGTGACACCAGAAGAGTACGCCGGAATTGGTAGCGGTCCAATCCATCGGGCTGCTACACAGGTTTTTCCGCTGTACCAAAAGCTACTAAAAGACGCAGGGGCGTTGGACTTTGATGATCTTATCGGCAGGACGGTGCACTTATTGCAGGCGAATCAAGAAGTGCGACAAAAATGGTGCCGTCAATTTAAGTACATAATGATTGATGAGTACCAGGATACTAACGCTGCGCAATACAAGCTCGTGAAGCTGCTAGTCAATGAGCAGAATAATATTGCAGTTGTCGGTGATGACTGGCAGAGTATTTATTCGTGGCGTGGAGCGGACTTTCGCAACATCTTAAACTTTGAAAAAGATTATCCAAAAACCTGCACCATAAAGCTCGAGCAAAATTATCGTAGTACAAAATTTATCCTAGACGCAGCCCACGCCGTAATTAGTAAAAACCAGCAGCGCTCGGACAAAAAGCTGTGGACTGATCTAGGCGATGGCCATCCGGTCCAAGTGCTACAAGTCAGCAACGAGCGTAGTGAAGGCGAAACGATCATTCGACGCATTCAAAACGCCACAGAGGCAAAGCTTAGAAACTATAAAGATTATGCGGTACTGTACCGGACAAATGCTCAGAGCCGTTCAATAGAAGAAGCTTTTGTGCGCTACGGTATACCATACCGGGTTGTTGGTGGGGTGCGTTTTTATGATCGTAAAGAAATCAAAGATATCATTGCGTATCTGAGACTTTTGTACCAACCAGAGGACCACATTAGTTTTGAGCGCATTGTGAACGTGCCCACTCGTGGCATTGGCACCAAATCTCTAGAGAAGTTCTATGCCTGGCAGAGCAATAACGGCTTAGGGCTGCAAGCTGCATTAGAATCCGTAACAAACTACCCAGAGCTGACTGGGAAAGCACGCCAGGGCCTAACTGAACTTGGCGAAATGCTGAGTGCGCTCCGAGCACTAATCGACGAGACGAACCTCACAGGCTTACTAGATTCGCTGATTCGCCGCCTAGACTATATGGCCCACTTGGATGACAATACCTTGCAGGGCGAATCACGCCAAGAAAACGTAAAAGAACTTTTAAGCGTCGCACAAGAGTATCAAGATTTAGGGCTGGACGGGTTTCTGGAAGAAGTGGCTCTGGTTACCGATATTGAAACAGGCGCGTCATCAGGTAGCTCAGTAACCCTTATGACCATGCACGCTGCAAAAGGATTAGAATTTCCGGTCGTGTTCATAGCTGGTATGGAAGAGTCTGTGTTCCCACATTCACGAGCATTTTATGAACCACAAGAAATGGAAGAGGAGCGTCGGCTTTGCTATGTTGGGATTACTCGGGCGAAGCAAGAGCTGTATTTATTGCATGCTACATCAAGGTTGCTCTATGGGGGCATGCAGCATAATCCGCCTAGTCGTTTTTTAAGTGAGATTGATGCAGAGTTTGTGCACGGGGAGGCTCCTAACCCTCAAAACTTTCAAAATCAGTTTCAGGATCAGGTCTATAAAGATGATTTTTCGCAAATAGTTCCCGAATTAAACGAGGGCGATGAAGTTCGGCACCAAACTTTTGGTACTGGCGTGGTGTTAAGTATTGAAGGTGAAAACGCTACCATATATTTTAAAGGCAAGGGTTCAAAGCGACTCAATATTTCATTCGCCCCTCTGGAGAAATTATGAGAAACATTTGGGTTTGGGCAGGCAAGACTGTGTTCTGGCTCAGCTGGCCAGTACTGTTCATATATGTTTATACGTCCAAAAGAACACGTATTATTATAAGTTATAAGGGCGAGGTTTTGCTTGTAAAAAGCTGGCTTGGGCCAGGATTATGGAAACTACCCGGGGGCGGTCTGCACAGCGGTGAGGATGCCATCAAGGGGGCACTAAGGGAGCTCAAAGAAGAGACCGGCATACAAGTTGAACCCAAAAAACTGAAGTTCTTAAGCAAACATCGCATGAGCGAAAGCGGTCTTGTGCCCACTCTGATAACTTATGCCACGGAGCTATCAAAACGCCCAACGCTACATCCGCGAAAGTTTGAGCTTGTAGAGGGGCGATGGTTTCAGGAAAAAGAGCTGGCAGACAGAAGCGATATTTGCAAAGCCAGCAAAGAGCTTATACGTGCATGGCGACAATCAAATTAAACTGTTAAAATGAGGGCTGGCTAAGTTTCCAAGATTTACGACCAACTAGCTAACTTTTACGTATGTTAAACATCAGAAAACGTGGAATCGTCAAAACTAAAAAATCGAAGACTCGGCGTCTTCGTAACCACCCCTTTGTTTTACCGGTGACAGTCTTCTTGGTGCTGTTTTTTCTTAGCATAGGCTTTGTCATTTCTACGGGCGGACAAACGATCGGAGCATCTGACACACGGGTTGTTCGGCTGTTTGTTGAGGGGCGAGAACAAGTAGTACCTACCAGAGCGAAAACTGTAAAGGACCTACTTGACCGCCTGGCTATCAGTGTGTACGAGAGCGATATTGTTGAGCCAGGGGTCACAACGGAGATTACTGATACGGGATTTCAGGTTAATGTTTACCGGGCGCGGACAGTGCTGGTAGACGATGAAGGCGAGCAAAAGATCATAGTTACTGCCGAGCCTACGCCCCAACGTGTAGCTGAAAAGGTTGGTTTGAAAGTGTACCCAGAGGATAAAGTAACCAAAGTGGCGGCCGACATTGTGGACCCGTTGGAAGCAATTAATACGCAAAATGTTATTTCTGAAAAAGTTGTAATTGACCGCGCCACACCAGCTACTATCAACCTATATGGTAATGTTGTGACCGTGCGTACGCACGCTACTACAGTTGAGGCATTGCTGGAGGAAAAGGGTATAAAAATTAACGAAGGAGACAGTATACTGCCGTCCCCGGGGACGGCATTGACTCCGGACACCCAAGTTTTTATCGCAAGGTTTGGGACTCAGCTTGAACAGTTAGAAGAGGCGATTGATCCGCCGATTGAGTATGTTGACGATTTTAACCTCACACTCGGGTCGTCGCAAGTACGCGAGCCAGGTCAGCCAGGTAAGCGAATTGTAACTTACGAAATAGGCCTAACAAATGGCATAGAGACTTCTCGCAAACTAATTCAGGAAGTAATTATTGAACAACCAACTGTTCGTGTAGTAGCCAGGGGTAAAAAAGCCCCGGTTGTAGCCGGCAACAAGGCCGAGATTATGGCAGCTGCAGGTATAAGCCCTAATGATTTTTACTACGTTGACTTTATCATAAGTCATGAGTCTGGCTGGCGCGTTAACGCCGTAAATCCAAGTGGCTGCGCGGGACTTGGCCAAGCCTGTCCTGGCAGTAAGTTGGCTGCTGCATGCCCGAACTGGCAATCAGATCCAGTTTGCCAAATACGCTTCTTTCACGGATATGCACAAGGAGTCCGCTTCAATAGGTATGGCGGGGGTTGGCAGGGAGCATTTAATCATTGGCAGGCAAACCGTTGGTGGTAAGAGAGATTTGATACACTAAGTTTATGAAACACCAGTACGATGGGTTTAACTGGATGATCCGTCTTCAAAAGGGGGAGAGTCTGGTCGAAAACTTAATAAAATTTGCAAGGCAAGAAAATATACGCGGCGGTTGGATCAGTGGTATTGGCGGGGCTCTTTCAGTTGAATTGGCGTTTTATGATTTGCCAGCGAAAAGCTATAAAATCAAAGAATTTGACAAGTTGCTGGAAATCACCAGTCTGCAGGGCAATATTGCATGGGTCGATAAAGACCCCGTCGTTCATATTCATGGGACATTCAGCGACGCTAATATGCAAAGCATTGGCGGGCACGTTAAGGAACTGCGAGTTGGTGGTACTTGTGAGATATTTATACATAATTGGTTCCACGATAAGTTGACCCGCTCAATAGATGACGTGACCGGCCTAACACTCCTGGACCTATGAGCGAGTTGCCTCAGGCCAAAAAGTCACTAGGCCAACATTGGCTGAACGACCCAGGGAGCCTAAAAGCAATGTGTGCAGCAGCCAACATAAATGCTGAGGATACAGTTGTAGAAATTGGGCCAGGCCAGGGCTCATTAACGCGATATTTGTTGCGCCAGGCCAAAGATGTGGTGGCCATTGAGTTTGATGAAGCGCTCGCTGATAAGCTCCCCCGTCAACTGTCAGCAGATAACCTCATAGTTATTAATCAGGACATTCTAAAGTTTGACTTCACGGCACTTCCGGCAGACTACAAGGTAGTAGCAAATATCCCATATTATCTGACAAGCAATCTTATCAGGGTTCTTAGCGAATCGTCCAACCCGCCAAGCGTGGCTGTGCTTTTAGTGCAAAAAGAAGTGGCAGAGCGAGTCACTGCTGTTCCCGGAAAGATGTCACTCCTAAGCGTTAGCGCGCAGTTCTATTGGGAGGCAAGTCTGGGGCGCATGGTATCGGCCAATCTCTTTGAGCCAGCACCAAAAGTAGATTCACAGATCCTGATTCTTAAAAGACGCGCAAAACCACTTTTCTCGGATATTGAGCCCAAAAAATTCTTTCGTATTGTAAAAGCTGGTTTTAGCAGTCGGCGCAAAACCCTTCACAATTCTTTGAGCGGCGGGCTGCACCTGAGCAAGCCGGAAACCTTAGCTATACTGGAAGCCGCCGGCATAGACCCTGGCGTACGGGCGCAGGAATTAAGCCTGGACGACTGGCACAGACTATATATATATATTACAATAACGATAATTAATTAGGATAAGCACGATGAAAAAGCTTCAAGACAGCGGCGTAGCTCATGTGGCGGCTATCATGCTGTCGGTGGTCTTGGTGATAATAGGCGCGGTTGGTTACAGGGTTTACAAGAATAGTGAGCAGAAGACCGGGTCATCTAAGCCGACAGAATCTCAAAATATTCAAGAAGCTGAAAAGACAGGAATGCTTACTTATGTTGACGATAATCCGGGCTTTAGTATTGACTATCCTGACGATTGGAAGATAACGGATAAACAAGAAGAGATCGTTGGCGAGAGCGAAACATACCTTAGCGGGGAAGTGTCGTTCGTTTCGCCAACGGGCACGAAACTGACCATTTCGTATGAGCAAGGTGGTCGAGGCGGGTGGTGCGAGCCACAGCCACAAGATATACCGCACAAAATAACTAACGAATGCGCAACATGGGAGTTACTCTCCAGAGGCGAGGTTGTAGATATCGACCCGCAGAACACCGGCTATCTTGATGGTCGGGCACCCGTAACGCTGATTACTACAAAGTACACACCAAGCAAGCACAGCGTGCTAAGTGAACCGAAGACTTTGTACTCCCTGTGCCTGACAAATGAAGAGTTCTGGATTGAACAAGTTGTGAATAAACCTGAAATGGGAGCCGTAATTTTCCCATGCGGGAGTGTTGTAACTCCTCGCTTTGACTTTCGCATGATCGCCAGTTCAGAAAATGCGGAATTTCTTACTAGCGACGACGCCCAGACTGTCATCAGAATGTTTGAAAGTATCACCCTTAAAAAACATCCTTGAGCAATGTCGCCCAACCTGATTTCTAGCAGTCGATCTCGACAAATCTTTACACGTTAACACTTAACTAGTAAAGTAAAGCTATGAATCCTGCAAAACAGACCGGTTATTTGCTACACCACCTGTCTTTTGTCATAGACCAGCAATCTGATCAAATCTTGCGCGAACGTCTAGGGCTAGGGTTCTCCCAGTTCAAGATCTTGGTTGCTCTAAAATGGCGTGAAGGAATACAACAAAAGCAGATCGCGAGTTACCTCGGTCAGACAGAGGCAAGTATTAGCCGCCAGATAGTTTCTATGAAGGATAAGGGTTGGATTGAGAGTAGAGTTAATCCTAAAAATCGCAGGGAACACGTAACATCCTTAACACTTAAAGGGCAACAAATTGCTGAAAAGGCGATGGTTACTCTTAACAATTATCATGCCCCTGTATTTGCCCGCCTGAGCGAAAAACAACAGCTCCAGCTGGCGGAGATTCTTGGTATTATGCATAGCGCAATTTGCGCAGCCGACCAGTTAGAGCACTAGCAGCTTGCTGACATAAGTGTTATAATTATGTGACCACCCCGAGAGGTGGCATTGACGAGGGGCTGATATTTAGCTCGACGTTGGACTTTAACGGTTAGATCAGCAGGTCGCTTGCCAGCGTATAGGCAAAACCGAATAGATGCAAAAACATCATTCCGCGAAAAACTTGTTGCAATGAAAGAGGCTGTTATGGCTTCTTTTAGCGTACAAACTTTCGCACCAGCTGTAGCTTAATTGTCTATAGCCGTGCCTAGCGTGACATCAGATAATGTTAGCGCACGCCAATTTATCTGGTTGCCTTTAGCGATTGATCCGTAGCTGAACTAAGACCAGGATCAACCTGTAGAACCTTTTGGTCATTTTCACGTTTTACAGTATTCAAATGACCTATACCTGTAGGATAGACTAACCAGTTAAACTAGCGGACGCGGGTTTAATCCCCGCCAGCTCCACCAAATGAGCATCAGAAGATATTCTGGTGCTTTTTTGTTTGTTCCAAATCTGTAAATACTGCTAATTTGGGGGTGTGAACTTTCGCAGAATTATCTATATAAAATTCGCCGTTGAATAGGATTTGTTCACCCCCTTACGTTCGTCAAAAGAGATAGACTGCTATTGAAGTGCTTGTACGCAGGGTGTAAATAGATGTCGCCAAATCCTATCAAAAGCACTCAAAGAAACCTGGGTATTTTTCAATAATGTTGCTGTTTTGACGTGTGAGAATTCTCACCTTGACATTGATGGTTCCCAAGCATACATTGGAAGTAGTAGCTAAGCTTAAGTAACAAACATGGCAACAACATCCTCGTTAGTGGGCGCACTTCCTCATTCCACCCCCCCTCTTGGTTTTTATAGCCACCTCACTGAGGGCCAACCCGGAACCCGCTCATTGCATGAGGCGTGTGAGGCAGCAAACGCAATTCTTGATACAACCAGTGTCTATATAGGCAGTTTGAGGGACGATGTGATGCAGCAAGCCAGGGGCATGAAGAATCATCTCGAACGGATGGAGACGTTTAGGGTCATAAATGTTGGCAGAACCGCACTGCATGCTGCATATCAGGTAGCGGCTTTAGGGTTTGTCAGTGACAGCATAGAGATAGATAGCAACAGATGGGTCCGAATTGCGGACGCTGCTTATCTGCTAAACGAACAGGGCTTGCACATACCAGTCGCCCTCCGAGCCGGTATTTTCGCACTACAGATTAAGCGTGGCTCAGACTTTGGGGGAGATGCCTCAAAGCGAGAAGGGGTGGTTGATAGTGTTTTTGTCCCGCCCGGCGTACATATATTCTATGGCAAAAGAATGATTACGGACGGAATGGTTTTAAGGCCACACGGAGTACCAGCTGCCACTGATGAGATTATGCCTGAGCCATTGGTGCTGAGTAATTTTACCCAAGGTCGCTCTCGCGCACGCCATAACATAAGGAGCGACGACCTTCTTGGCTATCCGGTTGCTAGCCAAAAATCGATAGAGACCAGAGCCAAGCTTGTGTCAGAAATATGTGCCACACTTGCAAAAAAACCATTTCCAAAACACCCACTTATGGGCAGCGTCGCGTTGCCAGAATCGATAAGTTCCTACCCGACCAGTCATCTATAACGGCGCGCATTGACCACTTTCTGTGGCCCTCACAAAAAGACGGAACAACAACACCTTGACAAGTTATTCAAAAAATGCTACAATGTGATATATGCGTGAAGAAAAAACAAGTATCCGGATTGTTGCTCGGGGCAGAGATCAACTAAACTGCTTGGAAGTTGGAGCCCGCAAACTTCATCACAGATTCAGTAAGGGCACGCCCCAAGACCCTACTCCGGAGGCGGAATCATATGTTTCTATGTTAACTCCTGGATGGCTTAGGCGCTGGTTGACGCCCCAAGACCCGATAGTTGCTGACTTCCGAAAGCATTTCAAAGAACGGGAAGAAGCATGGGAAGAAGAATGGGAAGCTCGGGCAAGGCACGCTACGGGTTGGGCGAAAGACGTTGATGAGCGTGCAGCCCGTCGGTCTGCTGAAGCCGAAATTCTAGTCACAATAAGCCCAGAATTTAATAAAGTAGCGCTAGAGGGTCTAAGTATCGTCGCTGGTATGGGCAGGGTCGCTGCATATCTTTCTGTTGTTAAGCCGAGTGTTGCGCAAGAAATGCTACGATCTTTATCCGACCAGGGCCAGCTCATTGACACCGCATAACGATAGTGTTAGTATAAGCAGATTGTTATTAATGAATCCGAGTTTAGTTAGCCTAAGTTACTCTGATTTCATTCGCAGCAAACAGAGTAATTAACTAAACAACAAGGATTCATTTTTTATGTCTTATAACTCTAATACGCGTACGCGTTCTTTTACTAAGCGGGGTGCCCGCGCATCTCATCAGTCATTCGGACCTAAGCGGTCTGGCGGTAGGCGCGGTGGCGGTGTCGCGCATGGTCAATACATTGACCCGCAAAAATTCATTCGTAAAGCTACGGCTACCGAGAACCCTGAATATATTGCACAGCACAAGTTCAGTGACTTCCAAGCTCACGATGTTATTAAAGCTAATCTGACAAGCAAGGGCTACGTCACTCCCTCACCGATTCAGGACCAAACGATCCCCGTAGGCCTACTCGGTAAGGATATTATCGGTATTGCTAACACTGGTACTGGCAAGACTGCAGCCTTCTTGGTGCCGGTCTTGCACAAGCTTATGAGCAGTCCGCGCAGCCGTGCGTTGATTGTTGCGCCTACGCGTGAGCTCGCTCAGCAGATTGAGGACGAGTGCCGCTCGATTGGCAAAGGAAGCGGCTTATTTGGAACTTTGCTTATTGGCGGGACGTCTATGGGGCCACAACTTCGGGACCTGCGCTCTAACCCCAACATAATTATCGGTACGCCTGGACGCATCAAAGACCATATGGAGCGCAATACGCTTCGTCTTGATACGTTTGACACTGTTGTTCTAGATGAAGTTGACCGAATGTTAGACATGGGCTTTATAGATGATATTCGTATAATTTTGGGCAAACTGGCTACCCCGAGACAGTCATTCTTTTTCTCTGCGACGCTGGAGCCAAAAATTAGCCAGTTGATTGAAACATTCTCTAACCAACCCCTTCTTGTGTCCACAAAGACCAGTGATACCAGCGAGAATGTTAACCAAGATGTCGTTCATTATGCATCAAGTGTAGACAAACTTGACAAGCTACACGACGTGCTTATCAGTGATGTTGCTCAGAAAACCATAGTATTTGAAGAGACACAACGCGGCGCCGAACGCCTCAGCAAAGAGCTGACAGCCCGTGGATTTTCTGCGGATGCTATTCACGGTGGAAAAACTCAAGGTCAGCGTCAAAGAGCTCTTAAAAGTTTCAAAACGAACCAAATCAATATATTGGTGGCCACTGATGTTGCTGCTAGAGGTATAGATGTAGTAGACATTACACATGTAATCAACTACTCAATTCCAAAGACCTATCAGGACTACACGCACCGTATCGGTCGTGCTGGCCGAGCTGGTCGTGCTGGCCAAGCATTAACCTTCGTACCTAGATAATTGTTCGTTAAAATCGTATAATCATACATGTATTACGGACGTAGGAGGATAACATGTCAAAAGATCGAGGAAGAAAAGAAGTCAAGAAGCCTAAAAAGGCCAAAGAATAGTCGTGCCATCTAAAAGCAAGACTACTATAGCTGCGTTTATGACAGAACTAGAAGTGCGCGATGCACTGACCAGCATGTTGTCTGACCAATCGTTTAAGACAGAGCCGGGATATACAGATGAAGAGCTATACCCAGACCACCAAGCGCCATTTATTGAAAAACACATGGCGTATCTGAAGGGCCATCCAAAAGTCAATCCTAAAGACTACTTGTCTAATCTTCGGATTATGACCAAGATTCGTACATAAAATAACAATAATGCTGGCTCAGTCAACTAACATGGAACAAGCGTAGCTTGTAGGTAGTTGAGTGGTGAAGCGAACAACTCTTTGCTGTTCTGTCTGGCCATCCATTCGTTTAAGATAGCCTGTAAGTTATTGGTTGGCACACAACCATAGAGTTTG
>JAJDCL010000002.1 GCA_029260875.1 Candidatus Saccharimonadota bacterium | reverse complement strand
AAGGTGAAAGTGCGGCAACGTATTCAGCCGAAGCGTACTAATAGTCCAATCGACTTTTTACGGGTAATGAGAGAACCCGCCGCAAGGTGACTCTCTCATTGCAGCAATTGACTAGTTATTGGTGTAACTAAAATTACACCTGTGCGCCTGCCTACCGGCAGGCAGGTTTGCCTTTGCAATTCATTACTTGAGCATGATATATCATAAACGGTATAGACGTATTTATACGACATATCATAAATGATATATTTCATATGGACATCGACATCACGCCTCTTACAGGCGTGGTAGATAGTAGCTAGAAGATGGTAGATGGGAAAGCCCTAACTACCAACTACTAACTACCAACTACCGCGTTTCCGGAGGAAGCGCTAGTCGGTGCCCATGGCGCGAGGGAAACACCTGTTCCCATTCCGAACACAGAAGTTAAGCCTCGCTGCGGTTACAATACTTGGGGTTCACCCCTGGGAAAATAGCACGGTGCCGAATTATGCGCTACGAGCCGCCTTTAGGGGCGGCTCTTCGCTTTTAGGAGGGGAACATCCCCTCCTAACGCGCGGGGCAGCCGAATGAATCGGCCTGCTCCGGCTGTTCTCCCCTGAAAGCGGAAGCAAAAAGCGGGAAGTAAATTCCCACTTTTTACAATTTTATAGATACGAAACCTAGTACGAGGACAACCCTCTATTGACAAATTAACAATCTTATGCTGGTATGTAGAGAAGGTTAAAAAACCAAAAATACAAAACCAGAACTAAAAAGGAAAACAAAATGAGCGAACAAGCACCACAAGAACAAGTACAACCAGTAACAGCAACTCAACTTATTGAGGATTTGCAAAGTAAAGGAGCTGATATAGGTTCTCATGTAGGTTATACTGGCCACGGCGAAAGGCACATTATTGCGAGTACACGCCGACCTGACGAATCAATAATGGTTGACGCAGTAGATGGTTCTTTACAAATGACTCACGACAATGGACATCCATTGAACGCAGGCAGTGCTCATACTTCTCAAAAAAAGGATGGTCTCTATGTAGGCTACGGGGGTCATATAGCACCTACGCCTTACGATTACAGTCAGCCACGAGTAGTACGAGAAGGCACAGACCCCAAGACAGGAGAGCGCGTCAGATACGAACACAAGTTTAAGGACACAGAACAAGCTGGTCAGTTAATAGCAAAGCTAGCTGCAAAACGAATTGAAAAAACACTACCACCTCAAGAAAGTGCAGAAGAGCATAAAGCAGCTTAATCTAAAGTTCAATTTATAAGACTAAGGGAACCTACAGGGATAGGTTCCCTTACTGCATTTAAGACAAAGTAGTTCCACACCTGTAAAGTAATGGCCCGCCGGGGCCGCCATACTTTCTTGGTCAGCAAGAAAGTATGCAAAGAACTGACAGAAGCTTCCAGAGCCTGAGAAGCCATCACTCCTTTGCGAGGGGCATTATTTTTGTGTTTGGTAGGGAAGCGAACAGGCTTCCCGGTACGAGCAACTTGGATTGTCTTATGCCACTGCCGATGACTGCGTGCTGAAGTGCAGCGGCACCGCTATCAACCAAAATTGGCCAATCATTGGGTAAGCCGATCGGAGAAATAGCGCCGTAAGCCATATCCGATAGGGATGTGGCTTTTTCCATCGGAGCGAATGATATCTTTCTGGCACCTAGCTCGCGGCGGACAATGCCGTTAATATCGGCCCTCACCGTGGCCGGCACCAAACAGGCGGCATACCACGTTTTATCAGCACGTTTTGCCTCTACGATTACGCAGTTAACGGATACATCTAATCCAATTTCATATTTATTGCAAAATGCAGCTGTATCAGATAGCTGAGGATCTATTTCAGAAACCAATATGCCGGCTAATTCATTAGTTTCAATACTTGCTCTTGTTGGTTCCCCCACAAAGTTCAAATTATCTTCAATAGGCTCAAAATCTAATTTACCAAGTTTCATTTCTACTCCTTCAAATTAAATTAGGCTGACACAGTCAGCAAAGAAATTAATTGGTGGAGCTGATTAGAAACCTTTAAAAGTCTTCATTGGTTTTATTTTACCAGACATCCACTCATCAGGAGTTTCCAGAGTCCGACTCCGCAACACCTGCCTTATTTCTAATCTCCGTCTCAGAACTTTTGAACACTGCTCTTACTTCAGAGAATAGCCCTGAGGGGTGGTTGTCTTTATGACTTTTATCAAAACCTAGTCTCTCAGCGGGAAGATCTACGAAAAGCTGCACTTTCTTTCCAGTGCTATCTCTCTTACCAACCTGCACCATCAGCTCTAAACCCTTTTTGGTATCTCTTAACTTTGATTCAATCCAATAGTCTTGATTTGTCTGCTCTTTTTCTTTAGCAAGAACTGGAGCACCCTCTGTGTCTATTCTTACTACAGCAAGCTCAGATAGCTTTTGACTGTTGATAAGGTCTCTTACGTATCCTTGGTGAGCGGTGTAAGGAGCCCATAAATCAAAAGACTCATGACCTTTCAGACAAATTAATGTTTCGTTATCTTCGGGGTGAACAGGCGCTAGGTGCTCTTTACAATATGGTTTAGGTAAAGTGGTTGATCCTTTCCTCGTTTTCCAAAGAACTCCATCCGGCCCAAGTTCCAATTCATATAACTTTTCTTCAAGCTCAATCATAGTCTAATTATACGCTGGGGGTGGGAAAACAGATATTGGTAGTGGTTATTGTGGTTGTGGCTTAATCTCAGTCATTGTTATTGGGTGGGGTGGGGTGTTTAATTGGGGGTGGAGGATATTATGGCGAAAAGCGAGAAGAATTTTATCAAGGTTGTTAAAGAAGATGGGTCAATGGGGTTTGTGCTTTTTATGGCTTGGATGGGTGCGCTGGTGTACTTTGTCCAGCAGTCAGAGGGGTTCTGGGGCTTTATCCTGGCTGTTTTAAAAGCCATCGTCTGGCCAGCGTTCCTTGTCCATAACGGCCTTGACGCTTTAGGCGTTTAACTTCGCCAAGATACGCTGGATGGTTTGTTGGGTGTGGCTGGTTATGCCCTTACCGAATTGTTTTTCCAGCCAAGTCATCAAATCACTGGTTGTGATTACGGTATTGTCGGTGGTGCTGAATATGGCTGTATAGGTTGTGGCTATGAATTTATAAGGTTTGCCTTTGGCTGGTACGGGATTTTCAATCATATTTTTCCCTGGACCCTTAAAGAAAGTAGCTGGCAAACAGGAACCTGGCCCATGCACATAACCCTTACCTGGGCCCAGGTTATGCAATGCCTGTAGTTGTTGCTGGCTCCTAATAATCGTAATGCCGTCAAATCCGAGTTTTCTGGAAAAGCCTTTCTAGCCGCTTCTTTGCAACCCGCTCGGGCGTCTGACCGGTCTTGATCTTGATATTGCCCGTGTATGCTTGAAATGACACGCCTTAATAATGCCAAGAAGCGTCCGGCGTAACCCCATTCACTAGAATTATATTGACGTGAGCGCAATGACATGCTATCATAAGCGTATTCGAAAGAAGCAGAGGGTTTTCTGTCCTGATAAGGACGGAGGACCTTTTTGTTTCCTAGAGAGACTAGTAATTTAAGGAGGCCTCACAAAATGGCTGGAACTAAAGCTGGCGGCAAAGCTGCTGCTAACACTAACAAAGCTAAGTACGGTAGCGATTTTTACGCAAAAATCGGTGCTAAGGGCGGTAAATTAGGCCGCACCGGTGGCTTTTTCGCCAACCGCGAGCTTGCTCGCTTGGCTGGTGCTAAGGGCGGTCGTATTAGCCGACGCTCTAAAAAAGTATCTGCCTAAATCACACTGGGCACATTAAAAGAGCAGTTGAGCAAAGCTCGCTGCTTTTTTAATGCTCTTGGCGTTCTGCTGCGTTACTGCGTCCGGTACTCGTTCACCGTATTATGTATACGGCTCACTCCGTTCCTCCTAGCGCCTTGCAGCCCATCCAAGCCAGTGTGATTTAGCGTCAAAGATTTACTGGAACGTCGTCTGCGAGCTTAAAGCAGGCGACGTTTTATTTTTGCTACGATTTTTCTGGCGGTAAGGCCTACAAAAGCGAGATGATGAGACTCTCCACTCGGTTTGGCAATTAAAACACTTATAGCCATCTGAACCTTGCTGCAAACTGTTATTGCCACATGTGGGGCAAGTGCTGCGTCTATCCAACCAGTCCCTATAAGTGTCCAAACAGTCTTGCATATGATCCTCATCTATAATATGCCCGTAAGATTGGGCTAGCTGTTTAGCTTTCTCCCACGCTGCAACTTCCAGAAGTAGGAGCTCAATATCAACACCGTATGTCGTGTGTCCTAGAGTTGCGTGCGCGAGCTCATGAAACAACGCCCACTCAGTACGGCCTTCCGGTTCGCGCGCGCTATAGGTAATGGTTCTATCTGTTGGCGACCACCTACAGTATTTACCCCTGACAAATTTTAGGTCCGGAAAGTCTGCAGATAGTTCTTTAAGTAGTCTTTCCATATTTCTCCTTAGCTAATTCAAAACAACCGTACACAACCGCTTCTTCAGGGTGCTTGGCTTTTAGGATAGGGGGGATGGTTACGAGGGGGGTCTCATATTTTTTTAATTCCTCTATTAACTTATTTCCAAACTTATCAAAATGCGAACCAACACCTCCGCCAACTATGACCACGTCAGGGGTTAACATAGCAATAACATCAATTAGCCCGACAGCAATGTTGTGAGCTATTGTGTGCCAAGCATCAATGTCATCAAGGGGAATTTCACTGGCCTGCTTTCCGAAGCGGTTCACGATAGCGCTACCTGAGGCGAAATCCTCCCATTCCATCAGTTTACCTTCGTGTTCAAGCAAGATGTGTCCTATTTCTGCATCTCTTGTGCCTCTCTCTATGTCGCCGTTTTGTATTACGACACCACCAATACCGGTACTAATAGTTATGAATATTACTCTTTTGTATTGAGGCAACATGCGCGCTTCCGAAAGTCCGGCCAAGTTCGCATCATTTTCCAGGACTACCCCACACTTTAATATTTGCCTGAGATCGCTTTGGATGGGAACGTTTTGCCACGCTAGATTGCCAAACGCTATTCCTAAAGCAGTCTCTCGGTTAATTTTCCCAGGTACGGCTACAACACTTCCTTTAAATTCTTGCGTTGACAATTTAGCAACGTTTGTAGCCAGTTCCTCTAAAAATGTTTCATAAAGAGCGGGTGTTTCAAATTTCAGCGACTCCTTGATTTGACCGTCACCAGAGAAAATTGCTAACAGGGTCTTGGTACCCCCAATGTCTATAGCTAAGTAGCTCATGGAGTCTAGTATAGCAGTACGAGCTCAACCCTTTACTTCAAGATAAGAAACAGATATAATGTACATAAGTCTGGCGGGGAAACGGTCTACGGGCTGCCGCAGAAATAAGGAGGCATGATAAAACATGTCAAAATCAGCAGTAACTATGGACGACTTGCTTGCGTCCAGCGATATAAAGCAATTAAAACAGGGCGACGTAGTCGAAGGAGTAGTATCTTCGGTACGTAAACACGAGGTTTGGATAGATCTGGGCGCGAATGGCGTTGGCGTGGTTATGCGTCGAGAAATTGGCCATGGTCAGGTTCTTGAGGAAGGCCAGGAGGTGGTTACTAGTGTTGTTGACCCAGAATTGGATGAAGGACATGCGCTTTTGAGCATGCGCCGCGCAGCTAAAGACAGAGGCTGGGACGAGTTGCAGCGCATATTTGACGCACAAGATATTATAGAAATTACACCGTACGACGCTAACAGGGGCGGTATGCTTGTAGAGCTAGAAGGCATTCGCGGCTTTTTGCCAGTTTCTCAGTTAGCTGCTGGGCATTATCCAAGGGTGTCGGGCGCGGATAAAGACGAGATTTTACAAAAACTCAACCAGTTAATAAATCAGTCTATACGAGTACGAATTCTTGATATCAGTCGCAAGGACAATAAGCTAATATTTTCTGAAAAAGAAGCTGTTAGGGATGATATGCAGGCCCGTTTCTCTAAGCTTAAGGTTGGCGATGAGGTCGAAGGTATTATTACCGGTGTAATTGATTTTGGTGCGTTTGTGAATGTTGATGGCATTGAAGGCCTTATACATATTTCGGAAATATCCTGGGAGCGCGTTGAGAACCCGCGTGATTATGTAAAAATTGGCGACACAGTCAAGGCCAAGATTATCGCTATTGATAAGGACCGCTTGTCCCTAAGTCTTAAGCAAATGATGGAAGACCCTTGGCTCCATGAGGTGAAGGCTTTCAAAAAGGGTGAACTAGTGGAAGGCAAAGTGACGCGCATTACTCCGTTTGGAGCGTTCGTACAGCTCAGTTCATCGGTAGAAGCTCTAGTTCACGTTTCGGAGATGAGTGACGATGATAGTGTTGACCCTGAAAAGATATTTCAACTAAACGAGAAGAAGAAGTTCAAGGTCATAGATATCGATACTGAAGCGCGAAAAATCGCTTTGAGCCTAAAGGATACTAAATAGGCACCCGCAGTAAAATGTAGTTAATTGGCAATCAGCCAGAAAGGGAGACGGCATTATGGCAACAACCATTGAAATAGAAGACATGATTACCGTCGGCACCCTGGCTGAACGGCTAATGATCCCTGTGACCCAGCTCATTGGGGAGTTGATGAAAAACGGGGTTATGGCAACGGTTAATGAGCGCATAGATTTTGACACCGCTCAGATAATCGTAGGGGAACTAGGGCTTGACATTGAATTGGTTAGAAAAATGGCCGAAGAATCTAAACCCAGAGAGAAGCGGGGATATGGAAAGAGTGCGGTCTCTAGGCCACCCGTAGTGGCCGTGATGGGCCATGTTGACCACGGTAAGACAAGTTTGCTGGACGCTATCCGGAAAGCCGATGTCGTAAAGGGTGAAGCCGGTGGCATAACCCAACACATTGCTGCCTATCAGATCAAACATGGCGATCGTTATATAACTTTGCTGGACACTCCCGGGCATGCCGCTTTTGCTGCTTTGCGCGAGCATGGTGCTCAGCTGACAGATGTAGTGATTCTTGTGGTTGCCGCTGACGATGGCGTTAAACCACAAACCATAGAAGCTATACGCTTTGCTCGTAAGGCAGGTGTGAAAATTGTTATCGCAATCAATAAGATAGACAAACCAGACGCCGACCCTAACCGCGTCAAAAAAGAATTGGCCGAACAGGATGTTTTGGTAGAAGAGTGGGGTGGAGATGCCGTTGTGGTGAATGTTTCTGCAAAGACCGGTGAAGGGATTAAGGATCTTCTGGATATGGTATTTTTAGTTGCCGATGTTGAAGATTTAAAGGCGGAGCAGGATATACCAGCAGAAGGATTGATAATAGAGGCGCATATGGAACAAGGCAGGGGGCCTACTGCCGTTGCTTTGGTAGAAGCGGGCAGGCTGCAGGCAGGTGATTTTGTGGTCACAGGCCCAACGTATGCGCGTGTGCGCAATCTTGAATCTACGAACGGCGAAAAGCTCAAAGAAGCTTTACCGTCTACGCCTGTCTTAATCACGGGGTTTAAGGCTCTCCCAGAATTTGGCGATGCCTTTAGCGTTGTAAAAACAGAGAAAGAAGCACGTTTGATCTCCGGTCAAGAAGCTCAGAATCGCCAAGAAAGCGGTACAAGAATAGGCGCAAATAGCAACGAACTAATGCGACTTATTAGCCGTAGCAAAGAGCTAACTGAGCTAAATATTGTGCTTAAGGCTGATGTGCAAGGGTCCTTGACATCCGTTTTGGATAGTCTCAAGTCACTTGATACCTCTGAAGTAGCAATCCGTATTGTGGCGTCAGGAGTGGGGGCTATCAATGAGAATGATTTGCATTTGGCGCACAGTAGTAACGCACTTATTTATGGTTTTAATGTAACCATACCTTCTGGGGTAAAACAGCACGCCAACCGTGACCGTGTCCCAGTTAGGCTCTATAAGGTTATATACGAACTAATTGATGATTCGAAAAAAGAGCTCACAAAACTACTTGCTCCAGAAATCGTGGAGACTCCATTGGGTCGGTTGGTCGTTAAGGGCGTGTTTAAGTCTACCAAGTCAGAGGTAATATGTGGAGGCGAGGTTACGAAGGGTAAGCTTGTATCACCAGCATTAGCCCGCATACTACGTGGTGGCAAGGAAATATCTACAGCAGAAGTGACCAATCTGAAAAAAGGCCCTCAAGATGCTGAGGAAATATTTGAGGGAGAAATGTGCGGAATAAGTCTGAAAACTCCATCAAGAGTAGATGTACAAGTGGATGACCACATAGAGCTTTTCACCCGTGAGACTGTCGCGCGTACCCTATAAAAATGGTATAAAATACACCATGGAGAATGAACGTTCTGCGGACGTAAACAAAACATCTGAGTCTAAAAAACTTAGCTTCTTGGAAACCTGGCAGCGTCGCTTAGGCTTAGGGGTTGAAATAAGCTCTGAAGAAGATAAAGAATCCAAGCAAGAAGACGGTGCAAATACGCGAGAATCGGCTAGGCTAAAAAAGAATAAAAAATGGCAGAGCTTTTTTAGTAAAGTATTTGGTGGCATCGTAAAGCCGGGCTCTGTTGAGCAAACACCTTCCAGGGCTGAGGGCGTAATCTTTGAAAAGGGTGACATAGCTCGTAATGATCAAAGACCAGATGAGCTGTACATACAACCAGCCCAATCAGAGGGAGCTGAAACAGATGACCCTAGCCAGAAAACCTTAACGGTAGACACCCCCTCGCAATCCCCTGACCATAATAACAATGCCGAAGATCTAGAAAATACAAGGCAACCCGACGAGGAAGATCATCCAATCCCAAGAACAGGTCTTGGGCGAGCTTACCCGACCAACAAGCATGGGCGGTCGTCTGCGGAGTCTAATATTATTGCAGCAGGCCTTCAGCCTAGCGATATTGAAATCCCCATATATCAACAAGATCAGCAAGCTAATTTTGCGCCGACCATCGCAAAACCGGAAACCCACAACCGAGTTATAGAGAAAAGTGAGCGTGGCGTGGCCGTAGCTGCTGGGCTGTTTGGTTTTGAGTTTTTCGCACGCCGGAGAGCAGACCGTAAACTACGTAACGAGATCAAGTTAATGGCTAAGGAGAAGAAGCCCGTAAGGCCTACGGAAGTATCAGCGATTGTTGCTCCGGAAGCCAGCAAAAGCACAGATGTCTTGCCAAGTTCGGGGCGCATTTCCGAAAAAGATTTAGTCGCAAGAGAAACAAAACCATTGCGTGACGAAGAAATTCGGACCACCGAAGTTATGGAGCGCAAAGATTCGTATAAAACCGAAACAGCACCTCAGTTTTTTGCTAATGAACAAACGAAACCAGCTGCTGAAAGGGCTGATGAATTACTAAAGGAGGTTGCGCAAGCCGCCGAGAAGAACGACCCGATTGAAAAGCTTTACGAACGCAGGCACGAGGTCAAGGATGAGCCCTCCAATCACCTAGGAGCGGCGCCGGTTGGGCTTATATTGTCTCGCAGTCATATAGCAAACAAGGGCAATTTTTCAGTGGCCACTCAAAGACTGCTTGAGAGCAAGAATAACTCTGAGTTGGCACATAAACAGGCTAGGCCACAGGTTTATAAACAAGCTATCACTAGCGGGTTTTGGGCAGGTTTTATATTTATAGTGTTCGTTGGCGTAATAATGATTATAAGAAGTTAGGAGTATGAGTTTAACAAGCGCAATAATTTTTGGGGCTGAATTAATAGGCTGATATAATAAACTGGTAATTCGGGTTCAACATCAAAGATAAGGATATTATATGTTCAAACTGGACGACGATTTATTAAAAGAACTAGGGCTTGGCACTCTGCCACCGGAAGAAAAAACCAAGATGTTGAGCCATATCTACGAAACGCTAGAGATGAGAGTTGGTATGAAATTGGCAGAGCAGATGAGCAACGAACAAATGGATGAATTTGAGGGCTTTATCAATAAAGAGGACGAAGCTGGCGCGCTAAAGTGGCTTGAAGCAAACTTCCCAAACTACAAACAAGTGGTGGCTGACCAGCTCGAGCAGCTTAAGGCTGAAATCAAAGCCAGCGCCCCTGCTATTCTAGAAGCCAGCGCAAGCTCTCAGACGCAACAATAACCATCTAGTAAAATGGTCGACCCACTAAACATATAGGACACTTGTATTTACTGTAGCATGCTCAAAGCCGGTTAGGCTTTGTAAGTATTCAATCGGGGTCATCATGTTTAGGCTACTGTGTGGCCGGTAGAAGTTGTAATCCAAACAATCCTCGG
>JAJDCL010000001.1 GCA_029260875.1 Candidatus Saccharimonadota bacterium | reverse complement strand
CTTCGGCGCCGCTGGCTGATATAACCAGGTCATAATCTGATAGATCAAGATGCGAGAACCACATGGCGCGAAGGACTGGCAAAAACTTCTTCAGCCCTTTAGGTAGTTTTTGTAGCCAACCGGTTCTAATGTCTGCATCTTTAAACCAATTGCCGCCGTACCATATGGATGGGTCTGGGTCATACTGAGAGGTATAAATGGGCGCCTTTGGAAACATATGGTGCAGTTCTAGGACCACTCGCTCGGCGCCGCCTGTGCCGGTTAGCCAGTCGCAAACAATAGCAACCTTCAGGTTGCTATTGTTTGTAGGTGGTAGGTGGTAGGTGGTAGGTGGGGTGTTAGGCATGATTCCTTAATGAGCGCATAAGTGCGTTTAGTAACTTTTGACAACTGGTAGCTTGTGCTAAGAGTTTATCTAAGTTTTGCTTATCAAGAAAAGTCAGCTTGTTAGCTAAATATAGGAAGTTTTTTGTCTCAAGTAATGAACCGTAAGCTATCGTATAGAATTGAAGCTTATCTTTGAGCGTTCTTCTGCCAAAGCCTTCTGCAATATTTGCTGAAACAGAAGCAACGGCACGCTTCACCTGGCTTGTTAACCCAAAAATTTCTTCCTTTGGAAAAGATTTAGAAATTGCATATACCTGCACGCCAAGGGTTTGAGCTTCTTGCCAAGAATTCAGGTCTTCAAATGAATTAATCTTGCCATCTACCATCTACTATCTACCGCCTACCATATTACTTGGCTCCTTGGCCAAGTAGGACTACGCGGATGGTTTTGAGGAGGATTACTATATCCGACCAGAAGCTCCAGTTTTGTACGTAATAAATATCTAGCTTGCGGCGTTCTTCAAAGCTGATGTCTTTGCGCCCGGAAATCTGTGCAAGGCCAGTTAGGCCGGATTTGACACTTAGGATTGCATGGCGCTTGGCATAGGCATTTAGCTCGTATGGGACAAGCGCCCGCGGGCCCACTAGACTTAGGTCTCCTGCCAGTACATTGAACAGTTGCGGAAGCTCGTCTAAGCTGGTTCGGCGTAGAAATCTGCCAATCCGAGACACTCGCGGATCGTTAGGCAAATAATCACCATTGGCGCGGTAGGCAGTTATTAGCTTGGGCTTTCCCATCTTTTTAAATGCTTCCTCGGGTGAAAGGCCATTGTATTTAGAAATGTGCGTGCGGAACTTAAAAACACGGAATTCTCGATTAAACCTAGTAAGTCTGACTTGGCGCAAAAACACCGGCGAGCGTGGATCAGACAGCTTCAGTATGAGCGCTATGAGCAGCAAAATAGGCCAAATAAAAAATAGCAGTATTGAAGTAGTAATTAGGTCAAATATACGCTTGACTATCCGTCCCCAACCCACGAGAGCTGTTTGGTGCACCACGATAACAGGCAAGCCGCCCGCAAATAGTTCAACTGCGATGTTACCCACAAACAAATCGGTATTGCCTGGAATAAAACGGTAGGCTATATGGTTTTCTTGAGCGTATTTTAAAATCTCGTTATTTTTGGCCTGATCGCCGTATAGTTCTGTCTGTATAATACTGTGAATTGGGCGCCTGAGACTTTCAAGCGCCTCTGTAAAAGAGTTGTAGTGGTTAAAACCCGGGATGTTTTTACCAACTACGCCAAGCACTAGTTGACCGCTGGTTTTAGTGTCGCGGATAAAATCTACGATACCCTCGGTCGCGGTTGTGTTGCCAATAACTAAAACGTTACTAACACCAAATCCCACACGGAATAGGTTGCGCCTTAACATTCGGGCGAACGTCCGGAAAATAATCAAAAATCCAAAACCGATCAAGAGACCGTAAATGGGCACCAACCGGCCCGGGAAAAGTCGGGTTGCAGTGAAGAAATCGTAGCCGATGACAGTAAGTATCCCTAGCAGTGAGCCAATGAATAACCTACCGAGTTCTGCAAAACGCTTGGTGTACACGGAGTAGCTGTAAAGCCCGATCAGCGAATGAACAACTATCCAAAGCGGCATCGTACCTAAAATTGCGTATGCGTAATGTCTGGCTGGCACTGTGGCGATTACTTCTGGGTCTAAGATCTTAAACCGGAGCACATAAGCCGACAAGAAGGCGGAAAGCAGCGCGGCAAAATCACCCAGAACCAGAAAGAGCGCGAAGACCAAAGAAGCATTATTCTTCATAACTTAGGTTAATTGTAACACCTATGGGATAGCTGCGTGATATACTCAATATAAGACCACAAACAGACATGAAGAAGAAGCAAAAAAAAGAACTAATAAGATTTAGTGAGTATATGGCCGCCGGTGGTGCGCAGTTCTGGAGTGGCTACGCTGCCTTTGCGTTGTTTGACCAAATATTTGGGATAACTTTCTGGTGGGCTAAGTCTATATCTTACTTTTTGGGGGTCAGTGTAAATTTCTTTTTGGAGCGGTTCTGGGTATTCGGCCAAAAGAAGATTTCTAAAAAGCAAATTGAGACCACTGCATCACGATTTTATTCATTGATGTTTGTGAATTTCCTGATTGATCTGGCAATTGTCGGAGGGCTTAGAGAGATAGGTATATCACCGTATATAGGCCAATTTATCAGTGCTGGGTTTTTCACTGTATGGAACTACGTATTTTTCAAACTATGGGTCTTTCATAAGCGTCGCCGGGTAGTTAGGGTATAGAATGATAGAAGCTGAGAAATTTATAAGTAACAATTCACATTTCACAGTAATTTAACAATGAACAACCCACAACGCAGTTCGCAACAAATATCCAAAGAACTTGAAGATCGTATGCTAGCTCTCAGTATAAAGACCGTCCAAGTAGCCAGAAAATATAATCAAGATACTGTGTTGAGACCCATTCTTACGCAACTTGTACGCAGTGCGACCAGTATCGGTGCAAATTATACGGAAGCCAACAACGCTAGTTCTAGACTAGACTTTCGCAATAAAGTTTTCATAGCGAAAAAAGAGGCTGCTGAAACTCGCTACTGGCTGCAGTTACTAAGAGCTGAGTTAATAGAGGAGCAGATGATTGATGAGCTGTTAGACGAAGTTTCACAATTTCTGTTTATCTTTCAGAAAATTGTTTCGACGTTGAAAAATGGTAAGTGATAAATTGCTGAAAAATGTAAAATAATAAATGTGAAATGGAACAAATGATGAGCGAGAAGATGCTGCCAACTAAGAAGCAGAAGGAGCTCCTGACTTTTATTGAGAGCTTTATTGGCGAGCACGGTTATAGCCCAAGTTACCGTGAAATAATGGCAGGCACTGGCTATACGTCGGTCGCTACTGTGGCGCTACATGTTAACAATCTTATCAAACGCGGGCACCTCAGAAAGCGTGATCGCTCTGCTCGTTCACTAGAGGTTGTTAATAATGATCAGGCCACAAAGCTGAAGAGTAACGAGATCAAGCCTGGCGAAGAAAAATGGCTGGTAGAAAAAGTTGAGTATTTCTTTGAAAACTTAGAACAATCTGCCGTTATAGAGCCAAAAGAGCTGGATGAATTATATGTTTTAATCGGTGCATTGAAAGTCCTTGGCCTGGATGGCGCTGCGCAATCTTTTATCCCAAGACTTAGTGCACTTAAAAGTCGCATCAAGTAAACTAAAGCGATGGACCCAATTATTTCGCTGAATAAAGTTACGAAGCTATACGGTAATAATGTTGGCACAAAGAATGTCTCGCTTGAGGTACAAAAAGGCTCAATATTTGGCTTTTTGGGGCCAAATGGGGCTGGCAAGACAACAACTATTAGTATGATGATGAATCTTATCAAGCCTACGACGGGTACGATAAAACTATTTGGGCTTGATACCCAGACCAGCGGCCTTCATACACGCTCGCGAATTGGCTATTTGGCAGGTGACATGGCGCTTGATAAGGGGCTAACGGGCTGGCAACAACTAGAATACTTTGGCAATTTACGTGGCAGGTTTGATAAAAAATATGTGCATGATCTAGCTGATCGACTGGAATGCAAACTGAATAAAAAGTTTAAAACACTGTCTCGTGGCAACAAGCAAAAAGTAGGCTTGATAGCGGCGCTAATGCATAAGCCGGAATTGCTTGTTCTAGATGAGCCAACATCTGGGCTAGACCCGCTTATTCAATCAGAATTTAATAAAATTATTCTAGAACACAAAGCTCATGGTGGAACGGTTTTTATTTCTTCGCACATCTTAAGTGAGGTTCAGGAAATCTGCGACCACGTGGCCTTTATCCGAGCGGGCAGAATTATCACCAGCAGGCCCTTGATGGAGATAACCAGCAACCTGCCACGTCAGATCCGTATTACAAGCAATGACAAAACGCTTCACGCAAAACTAAAGAGCCAGAAAGGCGTAAGCGAGGTCAAGATAGTTGGCGGCGTGATCAGCTGTACATACGCTGGCCACGCCGACCTGCTGTTAAAAGTCTTATCGCGGTATAAAATCACCGATATATCAATCCAGCCGACAGACCTTGAGACAGTATTTATGGAGTATTACCATGCTTAAGAATATTTTTTTAAAGACGCTGTACGAAAAGCGCTGGTTGATGGTGGTTTGGGGAGTTGGGCTATTTGCGCTTGTCCTCGCTACTGCCGCATTTTTCCCGACTTTTAAGGAAACTTTTGGCCAATCGTTGAGTGATGTGCCGGAATCTCTGAGAGCGTTCCTTGGCGACGCTACGGCATATCAGACCATAGAAGGATTTATGGATTTACAGGTCATAGCGCAGATGGTGTTTATGACGATTATTATGGGGGTGATTCTGGCGACAGGCTTAGTGGCAGGAGACGAAAGTGACGGTACGCTACAAACACTACTCGCACATCCGGTTGCTAGGGGTCGTGTATATTTTGAAAAACTTTTAGCAATAGCAGCAATCATAGGCGTGGTGTGTGGGGCGATATTGGTAGCCATGCTTGTAGGCGCCCTATTGGTACACGAACCTCTGGCGGTTACCAGGACCCTTCTTGCTGTCACTATGTTGTGGCTGGTGACACTTGTGTTTAGTCTGCTGGGCTATAGTCTTGGCGCGGCCACAGGGCGACGTGGTGTTTCGGGTGCGGTGGCTGGGGCACTGGCTTTCGTATCTTTTATGATTACCTCAATGGCACCGAGCGTCAGCGCTCTTAAAACAGCCAACTACCTTTCGCCGTTCAATTATTTTAACAATCCTAGCGTGTTGCGATCCGGCCTGGAGGTGGGCGATATGGTGGTTCTTGTGATCATAAATGTGACATTGGTTATCTTTGGTTACATAATATTTGTACGTCGGGATATTTACCAAAGATGAATATTTTTCAGGCGATTTTATTGGGCATTGTGCAAGGATTGACCGAATTTATTCCAGTCTCGTCCTCCGGTCATTTAGTCGTTTTGCATGACGCCCTGGGGGTGTCTCAGACTGGGCTTACGTTTGATGTCGCGTTGCACGTGGGGACGCTATTGGCGCTAATTTTGTACTTCTTTAAAGACATCCGCCTATTAACGCTTGGCCTATTTGCCAAGACCCGAGAAACCTGGCTGGTAAAGATGTTATTGCTGGCTACCATACCGGCTGGAGTGGCGGGGTTTTTTCTACAATCAGCCGCTGAAACAAGCTTCCGCTCATCGCGTATTGTAGCGGTTAATTTAATGGTGTTTGGGGTTGTTATGATATTGGCAGAGCGTTATGCGGTAAAATTCAAGAGAAAAACTGCGGTAGAACAGGTTACTCCCCAGCAGGCTTTGTTGATGGGAATGGCGCAGGCCTTTGCGATTATCCCAGGGGTTTCACGCTCTGGCAGTACGATTACAAGCGGCCTTTTTGCTGGTCTTGACAGGGTGTCTGCCACGAGATTTTCGTTTCTGCTGGCGATTCCTATTACACTTGGTGCGATCTTAAAAGTGCTTTTAGATGACGTGGCACTGACACAGTTTGATAACCAATCAGGAATCTTTATAGCCGGTATTACGGCCGCTTTCCTGAGCGGCCTGATTGCTATACGTTTTTTGCTGGCTTATCTGGCCAAACATAGTTTATCGGTTTTTGCATATTATAGGCTGGTAATAGGCGCTTTGATCTTACTGCTTTTGTAGGGCCTGGCTGCGAGACCTAGTGCTGACGTGTATACTTAGGCGGATGAATTCCATTAAACTACCATTAAGGATCGCTCTTGCACTGGCCGGTGTGACTATTATATTACTCACTCTACACTTAGCTTTTCAGCATCTGAACCTAGCCTACAACGAAAAACACGGACAGATATTTGAGATATCTAATCGTTTTGATGTTGATGATGAAGCTAGTCTGCCTACCTGGTTTTCTCAGGCGATTTGGCTGTGTGTTGCTGGGGCAAGTATTGTGGCCGCCAAGCTGGCGAGTCAGAAATCTGTACGCAAGCTTTGGCTGAGCATGGCGCTTATTGGTGTCTTGTTCTCGATTGATGAGGTGTCGGGTATCCATGAACTATCACTACAGAGCCTGCACTTGTTATTCTTCGGCCTGGAGCGGTCATCAAGCACTCTGAATGCATGGTGGCTGGTCATGCCCGTGGTATTGGTTTTTGGTGTTTGGTTTATGAGTAAATTATTAAAAGTACTACACAAAAGACAATGGCTGATTATGATGTTTGGTTGGCTTATATTTCTGATAGGTGCGGTTGGCTTGGAGCTGCACGGGAACGACATCCCGCACAATACGTTTATGTACCAAGGTATAGTTACGGGTATTGAAGAAGGGCTAGAGATGCTCGGCGGCATCATAATCCTTTACGTAGTCCTCAATCATCTAAATGTACATAATTCGCGGAAGATAAAAGCTGCCTGGCAGGAGCTGGGTGCTAAAAAGTAGGCCTATATGGTCAAAGTTGGAATTCTTTCTGGTACGTTTGACCCAATCCATAACGGGCATCTGCAATTTGCCCATGACGCACTTGAACAGGCTGGGCTTGATAAAGTTTTTTTCTTGCCTGAGGCTAGGCCGCGGCGCAAGCAGGGCGTCAAAGCCATTGAACACCGTCTGAATATGGTCCATCTGGCCGTTATGGAAGAACCGCAGTTTGGTGTCATCGTGCTTGGGCAAGACCGTTTTACTCCGCAAGAAACACTACCTGTGTTAAAAGCAAGGTTTCAGGGTGCTAGCCTTCATATGTTGATGGGCGATGACATGCTGAAGCATTTGGGCGATTGGCCACATGTAGAACAGGTGATCGGGGCGGTACATTTCATCATAGGAGTGCGTAGCGACCAGAACAAAGCTATCGGCCTTTTGCAAGCAATTGAAAAAACGCGCGGTGTAGACATGCGGTATCAGATTTTTCAAAGCACACTGCCTAGTGTTAGTTCCAGCAGAATCAAGTCGGTCTTACGCAAAAAGAATAAAAGCAACAAGATCCCGTTAGAGGTCCAGGCGTATATAAAACGGCACGGGCTTTATTCGCCCACAGAGGTTGTTTCGTAGTGCGCGCGAAGATATTCAATATGTTTGTCGCGGTGGTGTTTGAACTCGGTTTTACTAAAGCCGTTTTTCTTTATGAATGAGCTGATTTTTTCGCTGCCAATGTAAACGGGCATCATTACGTAACTAGCGCCCAAGCCATAAAGCTCTGCAGCCTCTTGGGCGGTATTGGCGTGACATACTACCACTGCTTGCTGATTAACCTGCTCGACGTGTTTTAGGATGGATATATTGCTTGTATGATCGGAAAGAAGTGAAACTATCAGCCTGGTTTTGCTAAGGTCCACTTCCTCTAGCATCTCCAAATCGGTAGCGTCACCGTACAGGAAAGGTATCTGCTTGCGTTCAAGCTCTTCTGTGATATCCGGATCATAATCAATAACCACATAGCGTTTAGCGATGCTTTTGAAGACTCTTACGAACTCGCTGCCACCTTTCTTGTAGCCAAAGAGTATGGCGTCAAAAGAGCGTGGCGTTTCATGCTCGCTGAGTCGCTTGCGCCTTTCAAATAGTGACAGATGTTTTTCAAGAAACTTATAGAGGTTGTCGGAATAGGTAATCATGTAGGCGGAAACAGCGATTGTAATGATAGCCACGAGCGTCACCAGCGTGACAATTGATTCGCTGATTTGGCCGCCTCTTTGACCCAATAGCAGGAATATAAGCGAAAACTCACTAATCTGAGCCACGGCTAGACCGGCCTTAAAACTATTTTTTTTGGTATAACCGAGTGTGCCCATTATGGACATGACAATAATGGGGTTACCGACAAGTACAAGTACTGACAGCATAAGTGCTGGGTTTACGTAGGACGTAAAGTTATCTAGATTCAGCCTGGAGCCAAGGGCTATGAAGAACACTACCAAGAAAAAGTCCCTAAGCGGCTTGAGCCGCGAGGCCACCTCCTGCGCATAGGCCAGGTTTGCAAGAGCGACTCCAGCCAGCAAAGCACCGACCTCAAGCGAAAACCCTAGCTCGTAAAAAAGTGTGCCAATACCGAATCCCCAGGCAATTGCGAATAAAAACAGCATTTCTTGAGAACGAGACAAAAAGCTAGTCATAGGTTTGAGAACTAGATGGGAAATGGCAAAAATAACAGCTCCCACTACGACACCCTTTAGTGCTAGCGCGCCAAGTTCATGGTAGCTTAGCCCGCCTCGTCCCATGGCCGAAGCCATAACTAGTGCGAAGGTTGCTATGACGTCTTGTACCAACAAGAAACCTATGGATATCTTGCCGTAAAGTTTGTGCTGTTCTTTTTTATCGCTCAGAAGTTTAAGGATTATGATAGTACTACTAAAGGCTAAAGCGACAGATATATACACCGACTCAACTGTGCTGTACCCAAGGGCGCGAGTCAGTATCAGTGCAAAAAAGACAGTAAATAGGACTTGGCCTAAACCGGTCAATAGTGACACCTTGCCAACCTCTCGGATAATCTTAGGGTTTAGCCCCAAACCAACAATAAACAGAAGCAGCGCGATGCCGAACTCACCCATAAGCGAAACGGTTTCAGGTGATCGCACCCAACCTAAAACCGAAGGCCCGACTATAAGCCCAGTAATAATATGGCCAATAATAAGCGGTTGTTTTAAGGCGCGCATAATAAGCGCCACGGCAGCTGCCAGACAAATCAGCAGAGTTATCTCGGTAAAAATATGTCCGTCCATCTTTGTTTTAAAACCTTGCTGTATAGTATATCAAGAGGATAAGCGCATTCAAAAACTATGAAGAATTTTTTTCGTTTTGTTTCTAACAAAGTTTCAGCTTGGGCTGGCAGTGCCTACACATTTTTAATAGCCGTCAGTATTGTTGTTGTTTGGGGGGTTAGCGGGCCGATGTTTGGCTTTTCAGACACCTGGCAACTCGTTATCAATACCGGCACCACTATTGTCACATTCTTGATGGTGTTTTTGATTCAAAATACACAGAATCGTGACGGTAAGGCCATGCAGCTTAAGCTTGATGAACTAATACGCGCCACTAAAGCACGAGATTCTTTCGTTGACCTAGAAGATTTGACAGACGAAGAGCTGGCGGTAATTGACGAGCAGTTTAAGACGATGCATGAATCCCAAGCTCCTAACCCGGCTCTGCATAAATTACACACGAAAATCAAGGCCGAACATTCTCGCCGAGAGCGTATTAGAGCTGGCGCCGGTCAAGTCTTTAATACGTTGTTAACCCCCCTTGGAAATATTGGAAATAGAGATAAAAAATAAACTTGCGAGCATAATACGCTTATGCGATACTTAGATCACTTCTAGTAGTTGGCAGTGAGAACCAATTACGCCGAAGACAAAAATATTCAAAAAGTTTGCTGCTGAAGGAGAATTATTCTTTTGGCTTCGAACAGGGAGTGTGCTGCGGTGCAGGGTATTAAAATAATAAAAATCAAACAAAGGGGCAAAAGCGTGGAAGTGAAGATACGCCGCCCAAAGTGGCAACAGTACTTGCAATATTAGAGCAATGAGACGCTCGGACAGGGTCTCGTCGCCCAAAAAGCTTGTCTGCTCTTTGGCAACGAACAAAATAGTCTGAATTTATTTCAGACTATTTTATATATAGTGAGCATTCGGTACCTGAAAGGGCCTGCAAGTACTAACTGGTAGATTTTTGCTTAATAGCTTCGTCAATTAGCCTTTCAAAGTCTTCCACAGATCTGATATCCTCTGTTTCGTGCTTTTTGCCTTCTATGAAAAATGTCGGGGTACCTTGTACCCCATCTTTCTCACCCTGCTTGAAGTCGGCATCTATATTAGCCGCGGTTGAAGCGTCAACTACGTCTTGCTTGTACTTCTCTATATCAAGGCCTATCTGGTTAGCGTAACCCTCAAATACTTGAGCAGCATTGTTGCTATCTTGCCAAGATTTTTGGTTGGCGTATAACAGGTCGTGCATCTCCCAGAACTTGCTCTGCTGGGAAGCTGCTTCGGCTGCCCTATGGGCTGCCTTGGCGTTACGGTGTGCCGAAACTATCGGAAAGTGCCGAAACTGAAATTTTATTTGATCTTTATATTTTTCTTTCACCTGAGCCACAAGAGGAAAGTAGGAAAAACATGCCGGACATTGAAAATCACCATACTCAACGACAGTAACACCTGATTGGCCTTCGCCGTAGGTGTGATTGGTCACTTGGCCGTCCACCGTAGGGGCTTGGGCATCGTTTTTGAAAAGCAACAATCCTGCAAAGATAGCCACCATGGCACCGAACACTAATAAAAATCTTTTACTCATTTAACCCTTCCTTATATTCATCCTATAGTTTATCACGCCTTTCCAAAACACAAGCGGGGCCGTAAGATGTAACTATGCGATTTTTGACCGCTCTAATGCTTGCAGGCTTGACGCTTATTGCCATTAGTTTGCAACGTACATACAGCCAAGTGCCTGCCAAGGAACTCAAACGGCGTGCTAGGCAGGGTGATAATGTGGCAGCCACGCTTTATAAAGCTGTAGCTTATGGGCATAGTTTGCGGGCAATTCTGTGGTTGGTCACTGGCCTGAGCGCTGGCGGTTTCTTTGTCTACGTTTCGCACATTTTACCAACTTGGCTAGCGCTTTTGGCTAGTGGCCTGCTTGTATGGCTAGGTTTTGTCTGGCTGTCTGCTGGAGAAGCTACGGCAATCGGGCGTAATGTTGCTCGGGGGATGGCGCCGTTGTTGGCCAAGGTATTAGCAGTGACGCATACACCCATTGATTGGGCGCACAGTTTGATTAGGCGTTTTAGGGACATACCAGTTCATACTCGTTTGTACGAGAAGGCAGATCTGCTGGATTTACTCGACCAACAACAGACGCAAACCGATAACAGAATTGAGCAAACTGAGTTAGAAATCATGCGTAGCACACTGGTGTTCGGCGACAAATTAATCCGTGATGTCATGACGCCGAGGCGGGTTGTGAAGATGGTGTCGTCAGAGGATGACCTGGGGCCAATTGTAATGGACGAGCTTCATGCCAGCGGACATTCGCGCTTTCCGGTGTATGAGGGTAATGAAGACAACATCGCGGGCACCTTATTCTTGCGCGACCTGTTGAGGAGACGGGCAGGCGGCAAAGTCAAAACCGTCATGAAAAAGCAAGCTTTATACCTTCACGAGGAACAGTCCTTGCACGACGCGTTGCAGGCAATTCTCAAGACCCATCACCACCTGTTTGTTGTGGTGAATAGCTTTGAGGAATATGTTGGGATTATCACGATTGAAGACGTGCTAGAGCAAATCGTCGGCAAGCCTATCGTTGATGAATTTGACCAGTACGAAGACATGCGAGCTGTAGCGGTAGTAATTGCACAAAAAGAACACGAGCAACACATAGAAGATGAAAAAATCGTTTCGTCAGGACCAAAAACATCTGAAAGCAAAGAGCAGGACCACGCTTCGCGCCCACAACAAGAGCCAGACGAAATCATAGAGGTCTAGACCGAACAGAGGTGATAGGCTATACTTCCCCTGATGAGAATATTAGCTAGAGAACTACAAGACCATATTGATGGTACGGTACTTGTGCAAGGATGGATCCATAAGAAACGCCTGCTTGGCGGACTGAGCTTCATTAATATTCGAGACCGTAGCGGACTAACCCAGATAGTTATCCAGGACAAAGACGAAATTGAAAAACTTAGGGGCATGCAGATTGGTACTGTCCTGGCTGTTACAGGGAAGGTAATAGAAGAGCCTCGTGCTCCTGGTGGCGCAGAGCTACACGACGCTACAATAGAAGTTATGGTGCCGGTCACCGAAGAACCTGCGATTGAAATTGACAAGCCGATTGACCATAAGCCAGACAACCAAGATACGTTATTTGATAACAGGGTGCTAAATATCAGAAACCTTCAGGAACAAAAAATCTTTAAGATTAGGGCTAAACTCAACCGCTACATTAGGGAATTCTTAAACGAGAAAGAATTTGTTGAGATTCAGACACCAAAAATTCTGGCTGGTGCCACCGAGGGTGGTGCGGAGGTGTTCAAGCTGGATTATTTTGGCCAGGAAGGAACTCTCGCCCAAAGCCCACAGTTTTATAAGCAGATCATGGTCGGAGCGTTTGAGCGGGTATATGAGATTGCCCCAGCGTTTCGTGCTGAACCTAGTATGACTACCAGACATACCAGTGAAGTTACTATGCTAGACATTGAGATGGGATTTATTGAATCTCATAACGATGTGCTCAATATGGTTCAAGATATGGTTTATAGCGTGCTGACAAGAGTCTATAAAGAACACGGCGAATCACTAAAAAGCCTGAATGCTCCTGAGCTTGTGCTTAAATCTGAGTTTCCGCGTTTTACGGTAGCCGAGGTGCATGAGCTTTACAGTAAAGCCAACAACGATGATACGCGAGATGAAAAAGATTTGATCCCGGCTGAAGAGCGCTGGATCTGCGAGTATGCCAAAAAAGAATCGGGGTGCGAGGCCGTCTTCGTTACCGAATTCCCCATTGAAGCTATGAAGTTTTATCACATGGTAAGCCCTAACGGCAGGACCGTCATGTGGGCAGACCTATTGTTTCGAGGGCTTGAACTAGCGACTTGCCCCCAGCGCGAGCATAATTATGAAAAGCTTGTGAAGCAAATGGAAGCCGCAGGGATTAACCCAAACCATCCTGGCTATAAATACTATCTACAAGCTTTTAAGGCTGGCCTACCTCCGCATGGTGGCTGTGGGTTTGGTGTTGACCGCCTGGTGCAGAAAACAATTGGCCTAAATTCAGTAAAAGAAGCTATCATCTTCCCCCGCGACATGAACAGGTTGGCGCCATGAGAATTTTGATTTTTGGAGGGAGTATTACTCAAGGTTTTTTTGACAGCCAGGGCGGCTGGGTTGCGCGAATTGCTAATGACTATCACCAAAAAACGCTAGAAAATATAGACGGTGAACGGACAACGGTCTTTAATCTAGGTGTTAGCGGTGACTCGGTGCAGTCTTTGTGTGATCGTTTTGAAAACGAGGTCAAAGCCCGTCTTAACGATATAGAGCCGCTGATTATTGTACTGGCAACCGGAACTAACGATGCGGCCCTTAAAGGTACGGCTGTGGCTAGTGAAGTTTATGACTTCCAGGAAACCTACGAACGAATTATTGATAAAGCAAAAAATTTTACTAGCAAGATTATTTGCGACGGACTGACAGCTGTAGATGAAAGCCTGACCAACCCTTGGAAATATGCCCGAGGCAAAGACACCCAATGGCTGAACAATAGGATTAACTTATTTGAAGACACAATCAAGCAATCTGCACAGCGCAAGGAAGTTGTTTTTGTCCCGATTCATGACAAGTTTTTGAGGATGCTGAACCAGGGTCGAAATCTATTGGCTGATGGACTACACCCAAATGATGAAGGTCACGAACTGATTGCCTCTTGGACGCAGCCCGAACTTGAACGACTATCACAATAAGCGCAAACTTGAATGAGTCACAGGCTTACAAATATGTCAGATCACAAGAAGAAATTAAGACTCACACCTCTCAGGACTAAATATATACTGGCTGTACTTGCCTTGGTGATTTTATGCGGTGGGTTATGGTTTCGGCACTGGAAGGTGCAGCCACCAACAGGCTACCAGACTGGCCCAGCGCAGGTTGGTATGCAAGTACAACAGACAATGCGTCATGGCGATCTGAACCGGACATATCTGCTGCGCTTGCCCAAAGAATACAAAGCTGATGGCAGTAAATATCCACTTGTAGTGTTTCTGCACGGTGGCGGGGAGACGAGTTCCGCGGTTGATTCGCTAACAAAAAACACGTTATTACCACTGGCCGACCAGACTCACGCGATTCTTATCTACCCGGATGGTTATGGCCGGCAATGGCATGATGGGAATACTGTTGGGTCTAGATCTAGGGCCAACATCGATGATGTGGGTTTTCTGTCGGCTCTGGTGGACAAGATGACCCAAGAATATCAAGTCAATCCAACCAAAGTGTATTTTGTTGGCGTCTCAAATGGCGCAATGATGGTTAGTCGAATATTGTGCGAAAAGGCCGATACGATCACGGCCGCTGTCATGGTTGCCGGCTCCATACCGGAGCCTATTTATGATAAATGCCACCCGTCTCGTCCTGTTTCTACATTGATGATGAGCGGTACGGATGATCCGATCGTCCCATACCAAGGTGGTGATATTACACTTATTGGGAATATTAAAAACGGTGGCAGGGTTGTACCGGCCGAAACAGCATTAATGCACTGGGCGCATGCCATTGGTGCGGGTCCAGATAAGTTAATTCAGCGAGACCTACCAGACACTGATACAAATGACGATACTCGTGTTCAGCGCTGGAGCGTAGAAAATAGCGGGCACGAGGCGGTTCTTTATCGGATTATTGGCGGGGGTCACACTTGGCCAAGCGGTAGACAATACCTCCCAGTAAGAATAATCGGCAAAACAAGCCAAGATATCATTGCAAGTGATGTTGTTTGGTCATTTTTAATATCGCACTAGGCTTTGTTCATACGGTAACTGCTACAATAGGTCACACATGAAACAGGCGCAGGCTTTGGGGGTTATGCTCGGTGGTGACTCAGTTTTTTTAACTGGGCCTCCCGGCTCTGGGAAAACATATGTGCTAAACCAGTTCGTCAAGCGTGCTGTTAAGACGGGCAATACAGTGGCTGTTACGGCTAGTACGGGAATTGCGGCGACGCACATTGGCGGCACTACGATTCATTCCTGGTCCGGCCTTGGCATACGCGAAGAATTAGGCCCACGTGACCGCCAGCAGCTGGTCGGCAACTCCAGGCTTGTAAAGCGCTACAACACAACCGACGTATTGGTGATTGATGAAGTATCAATGCTGCATGGGCGGCGGCTGGACATGGTCAACGACACATGCAAGTTACTACGCAAAAGCGAACGGCCATTCGGTGGTTTACAGGTTATCTTGGTTGGGGACTTATTCCAGCTGCCGCCGGTAAACCGTGATAACAGCGCCATGGACTTCGTTCATCTTTCTGAAGCCTGGCAAGAGCTAGACCCAAAGATTTGTTACTTGGCGGAGCAGCATCGCCAACAAGAAGACGGCCTGTTGGACCTGCTAGAAGCTATGCGCCGTGGCGAGCTGGACAGCGTTCACGAGGAGTTGTTGCAAAAACGCACGGGAACTAAACCGTTAGAAAGTCAGCCGGTAACACGGCTTTATGCGCACAATGTAGATATTGATACGGTAAACCAGCGGCACTTAGCCGCAATTACAAACGAATCTTATGAGTATGAGATGGAAACCAAAGGTTCGGCTGCAAAAGTCGAACAACTCCGGCGCAGCGTACTGGCGCCAGAGTTGTTAGAGCTTAAAGCTGGCGCGGAGGTTATGTTCGTAGCTAATAATCCGACGGCCGGCTTTTATAACGGTACTCGCGGCCGTGTTATTGAATTTCTTGATAACGAGCCGGTTGTGCAGCTATCAGGCAGTAAGCGAAAAGTAAAAGTTGTTCCTCATAGCTGGAAGCTAGAGGAAGACGGCCGGGTGCGGGCTGAAGTGGCACAATTACCGCTCAGGCTAGCATGGGCAATCACTATTCATAAAAGTCAGGGGATGAGCTTGGACGCAGCTGAAATTGACCTAAGTAAATCATTTACACCCGGCATGGGTTATGTCGCGCTGTCTAGGGTACGAAGCTTAGACGGCCTGTTTTTGAGCGGAATCAATAACATGGCACTACGCATGCACGAACAGATCTATGACCTGGACCGAGGTCTACGGGCTGCTTCTGCAGAATTGGCCGTTAATACATCTGAGGTGGCCGAAGAATCAGCTTTGTCGCAAGAGACTTCGCCAATTGTGAACGAATTATTATTGTCTGACCTAAAATTGTGGCGATTGAGGCGCGCCCGTGCAGAGGGCATGCCAGCCTATATAGTTGCCCACGACAGCGTACTGGCGGCTATCGCAGCTAAGCCCCCTGCATCTTCGCAGGCTCTATTAGGTATTAAAGGGTTCGGTAGTCACAAGCTTGAAAAGTATGGAACTGATGTTATGAAGATTATCTCAGAGCACGTTTCAGGCCCTAAACCAATTAATATTGTAAAGCCATAAATTAAAATCAGACCTCCCTTTGCGATCTAAGGAGGTCTGATTGTTTGTGGTTTTAGTATTGCTTTTAAGGGTTTTACTTTTGTTGGCGCATGCACGCTGTGGCCAAAAAAATGCAGCACAATGGAGTGCCAAAACTCCTCAACCTAAAGGCGCATTTACCATACACTCCACGCTACGCTCATGTTTTTATGTTGTCAAGCTTATGTTTAAGTAACACCGGTTTTAAGGGGCATGTTATAGTAATAGGTCATGAGTTTTGCAAAATTTATTAGCAAAAAACAGGGTAGCGCTACTGTCTTTCTTGCTTTGCTGATAGCTCTTGTCCCTAGTCAGCTCTACGCCCAGCAGCAGACCGGACAGGCAGTACCTGAGACACGTAACCCACAAAATAACGCTCCGCAACTTTTTCAGCAACAAACTGACGTGCAACCGACAAGCCCCCAACAGCTGCTTAACCAATCATTTAAAATTGAGATTCCTAAGGGTGTTCCTATCAAGAGCAACGAGCGCGTATTAACGCCGACGCGAGGCAGGGGTAAGCAAGTATTTTTACTAGCTCTTGGCGCACTAGCAGTAGCTGGTTCGGTAGTTTTGTTAAGGCGGGCACAAAGGCAGACCACTCATATTCCCGCCAACGATTTTACAGGCGCAACCCTCGTGGCTAGCCAGACAGCACCTCAGGCTAATAAATCGGTCAAACAACACAAGAGTTCAAAGAAGAAAAAGCACAAAGGCAAACCGCGCAAAAAGCACTAGTTTGTTATGTTCTTGCCTGCTGGCTGTGGGTTTTTGGTCTTAATATTAAGCTGGTCTAGTATTATCGTGTTTTGTGGTAAATTGTTCTTGGCCTTGGATTTTAGGATCAGAATAGTGCCAACTAGGACAAGAATCAACACCACTAATACGATCCAAATAAAACATAAACGCCTAGTCATAGACCTGCATTATATGCCATCCCCAGCGACATCTGGTAAACTTTAAGCATAAGGATTCTTGATATAGCATAATGAAATCTAAAAAACCAACTGAAGATGTTGCTCCTGACGCAGATCAAGACCTGCAAAAAGTTGAAGACAAGGTTAGGCGCATGCTTGACCCATCTGAACCCGATCCAGAACCAGGAATACCAAGTGGGCTGCCGTCAGAAATCAAGATTAGCGAGCCTCAAACGATAACCGCGCCCGAGCTGAAGACAAATAATAAATCCAGCAACACTGGCGCGCAGAACTCAGATGAGCAGCCAGCAGAAATCACAAAGAGCGAGCCAGTGGACACAAAACAGACCAAGGGTGAACCTATCTCAGCAGAACCAAAAAACACGGGAGAAAACGAGAGTCTAGCGCAAGCTGCAAAGAGCGTAGATGAATCTGAGACAGAAGACCCCGCAACCGAGCAGGCAGTTAGCGAGATTGCTCGTCAGGAGAGCGACGCGTTACTGGCTGCCGAAGATAGCGAAATAGCGAAGGCCTTTGACAATAAGCAACCAACACTCATTGGGAGGATAAAAAGCTTTTTTAGCCGCTGGTGGCATAACCCCCTAGCTAGACGATTAACGGTAGCTTTATTGATTATCGGCTTGGCTGCAAGCATAACCGTGCCGACAAGCCGCTACTTTTTGCTGAATAGTTTTGGTGTGCGTAGTAGTGCATCTATCAAGGTTCTAGATCAGAGTACGCGCCAGCCACTAAAAAACGTCCAGGTTGGTTTAAGAGGCGAGAGGGTCTTAACTGATAACGACGGTATTGCCAGGTTTAATAAGATTAAGCTAGGCGCGACTGAACTTGTGATTGAGAAGCGAGCTTTCGCGCCTGTTAAGCAGAAGGTCGTATTGGGTTGGGGTAGTAACCCCCTTGGCGACAGAGACCTTACACCAGTCGGTAGTCAGTATGCTTTTTCGGTTAGTGACTATTTATCGGGTAAACCTCTCAATAAAATTGAAGCTACAAGTGGTGACGCTGATGCATTCTCAGATGAAAACGGTAAGATTAAATTAACAATTGATAAAACAGATGACACCCCAGTGGAAGTAAAAATTACTGGCCAGGATTTGCGCGAAGAGACTCTAACAATTGACGCCAATGATAAATCAGAGCACACGTTAGCAATGGTGCCAAATCGTAAACACGTATTTATTAGTAAGCGCTCTGGTAAATACGATGTCTACAAGATTGATGTCGACGGCAAGAACGAAGAACTTGTGCTTGCTGGTACTGGGAGTGAGCGGGACGACATGATATTGCTACCTCACCCGACCAAAGAGCTTGTGGCGCTTGTTTCAACCCGCGGGAATGTTCGTAACCGTGATCGGTACCTACTGAGTAAGCTTACGATCATTGATTTGTCAGACAACAGTACGGTTGAAGTAGCGCAGTCAGAAAGGGTCCAACTTATAGACTGGGCTGGAAACAGATTGGTCTATGTGCAGATTGCAGATGGTACCAGCGCAGCGGACCCTAAGCGTCATCGTCTTATAAGTTATGATCAAGACACGGACGAAAGCACAGAGCTTTCTAGCAGTAATTTCTTTAATGACGTCATGGTTGCGCGTGGTTATGTGTTTTTTGCACCATCCAGCGTGTATCAGACAGATAAAGTATCGCTTTATAAGGTCAGGGCAGACGGTAGTGCTAGCCAGATTGCTTTTGCTGATGAGATATGGAATATGTACAGGACAAGCTATAACAGTTTGACTCTTTCAGTTGGTCAGGACTGGTATGAATATGGTTTGACAGGCAATAGCTCAAATAAATTACCGGGTGAACCAGCCAACTTGCGCTCGCGATTATATACTGATAGTCCAAACGGCGAGTATAGTCTCTGGTTGGACCAGCGCGATGGCAAAGGTGTTATTTTGGCCTACGATATTAAGGATAATAGTGATCAAGAGATCCAAAATCAAAGCGGGCTCAAAGGACCGATCAGATGGCTTAATAATAACAGCTTGGTTTTTAGGATTGGGACCGAACAAGAAACGGCCGACTACGCGGTTAGTCTAAATGGCGGTGACCCAAAAAAGATTAGGGACGTTACCGCGACTGCTGACATTAACGGTTGGTACTATTACTAACGGCTTCGCCTTATGAGAGGGGGGTGCCCCTTCTCGTCGTGCCGGGAGGCGAATGAATCGCCTAATCGGGCTACTCTCCCTTGAATAGCATTGGCCCACGCTAGCAGACCACTCAAGCATATAGTTCTAGTTAGGTCCGGCTGCTCCCTCCTGAGATTAGGCAAAAATAACCCAGATTATTTTGATTTTTATTAATAGAGGCGAGAGCCTAAGGGGGCAGTTTGTTCGGGGGTGATTAGGATGCACTCGCCGCGTTCATCTGGGACGCCGAGTGTTAGAACTTCTGAAACGGCTGGGCCAATTTGTCTGGACGGAAAGTTTACGACACCTAAAATTAGCTTACCCTGGAGATCTTCTTCGGAATAATTTTGGGTTAGTTGGGCGCAGGATTTTTTGATACCGATTTTTGAACCAAAATCTATCTGCAATTTATAGCTTGGCTTTTTTGCTTCTGGGAAATCCTCTACGCCGATAATTTTGCCTACACGCACGTCAAGTTTCTGAAAATCTTCATAAGTCGCCATGCATCTAATTATAACAGGGCAAAACGGGCTGTGTTTATGCTAAAATATCCATCACAAGGGAGGATAATAATGCATAAAAAGATCATGACTTCTGTTGTTTTTGGACTATTAGCCTTTGTTTTAGTCGTAGGCGGACCGGTTGCAGCCCATGAAGATGAGGACCACTCTTCTTCAAATACTACACAATGGCAACCCGCTGACAGCAATAGCTCACATCCTGACCCAGCTGAGCTAAAGGCGCGCCTGCAAAAGCGCAAAGACACACTGAACTTACGTCTGAGCAATGCTCAAAAAACGCGCCTGCAAGCTCGATGCGAGAATGCACAAGGCAAGATCCGTTCAGTAGAAGGTCGCATTAAGGGCATAGAGACTAGTCGCGACCGCGTTTATGCCAATCTTTTAAGCCATCTGACTGATCTTTCTGGCAAACTCAAAACCAAGAATGTAGACACAAACCAGCTTGACGCTCAGATTAGTTTGCTAGAGGAGTCAATCGGCGCATTTAAAGCAGGCCTTGCAGAGTACAAGCAAGCTGTAGCAGATCTTACCGCAATGGATTGCGCCTCAGACCCAGAAGCTTTTAAGGCCGCGCTAGAAGAATCTAGAAGTTATCGTAAAACACTCCATGAAACCGGCCAAAACATCCGCAAGCTTATTCTAGAAACTATCAAGCCAGCACTAGCCGTAATCCGCGCCGAACTAGCTGCACAGCGCGAAGCAAACTCTAGCGGCGAGGAGACTGACTAGCTATGGAAGAAAACAACCCCAACCGTCCGCAAACACCTGATGAGTCGCGCACCGCTCCGGTTATAGATATGCACATGCCTGAATCCCCTGAACCCCCCGTGGCTGAAGATGCGCCAGGCGCACCCAGTCCATCTGTTGTAGCTCCACTACCTGTTGATCAGCCAAGCAGTCCTAGTCTTCCTGGCGAAGGAGCAGCGAGAGCTCCAGTAGACCAGCACAAGCCCGCTGCGACTCCTAAGCATAGCGCGCCGATCACGCCCATAATCATTGCCTTGGTTGTTGCAGCGATATTAGCGGTAGTCACAGTGATAACATTTAAAAACACTAGTGCGCCTGAGTCATCAGAAAACACTCAAACGTCTACCCAAGTAGAATCAGCTGTTACCCCAGAATCAATCGATGCTACCTCTACCGAAATTGACCAGACCCTGGACGGGGTAGATGAATCTTCAGATTTCCCTGAAGACGAATTAAGCGACCAAACTCTAGGTCTCTAAGCATCATTCAGTAGACTTGATTTTATCCAAGGTATCACATCCTCATGTATGGTACTATTGTCCAGAATCTTGAAGATTTTGCCGAACTTTTCAATGAGAGGCCTTACTGATTCTAGGTCTTGCACATCCTTGCTGATAAGTTTGGTGCGCTCATGAACAGTTTTGTGTGAATCGCCCCTATCAATCATGCGCTTTTTTAGGATTTCTACGCCGTTATTGTTAAGAGTCATTCCTATTAAATATAGGCCAGGAATATGGATGAACTTCGGTATTAAAGCAGGCCAGGTATTCCCCACGACAATTTTATGATTGTTGCGAAGCGCCCTTTTTGAGTACCCATACCAGTTGCCATGAAACTGATCGGCAACAAAGAAATCACCATTCTGAAAGCGCATAGTGAACTCGGATTTTGTTACATGAATCCTGTCGGTGAAATACTCATTATCACGAGCAGGACGGGTAGTATATAAGCGGAGGGGTTCAAAGTGGCTCGGGTATTGATTTACCAGTTGTTCTGTCAGGTATGTTTTACCAATTCCCGAAGGACCAGTAATCATTAAGACGGTACTCATGAGTTAACACATAGGTCTTCGCCCCATGAGGGGCTATAATCGCCGACAGGGCATAGCTTAATTAACGTGCCGAACTCGGCTGGATTAAGTAGTCTAGCAGTGTCTAGCTGTTG
Source organism: Candidatus Saccharimonadota bacterium (assembly GCA_029260875.1). Classification (GTDB taxonomy): domain Bacteria; phylum Patescibacteriota; class Saccharimonadia; order Saccharimonadales; family OFTM59; genus OFTM59. The sequence goes on along the minus strand of JAJDCL010000001.1, from coordinate 27,069 downwards.
AAGCCATGGCTTTACACCCGGCCGAAGACCCCCATCCGGAGTATTAAAAATTTCTTCAGGGGTCATGAAGCGTACTCGGCGTACTTCTGCGGTGTTGCATAAGGGGGTTAGAAGGCTTGTTTTTACCCGATCAGGTAAAAGAACAGGGAAAGAAATTGCGCACGATAATTGTCCTGGGGAGTTATCGCCGGCTGGCCACGAGTTAATTACCCATCCATCCTTTGGATGTAAATGAATATCAAGACTGCCTGGTGATTGGACGCCGAGCTCTTCAGTTATCCCTCGGAAAAGTGTTTCCAGGGGTTGTTCTATAATAGCTCCACTGCTCCGTGTTGTTTCCCCTAAAGGGCCTAGCACTCCATCTGGATTTTTGTCTCGCCCGCGATGTTCTAGCATCATAACTCTCCCGGAACTGTCAACAAAGGCTGCCATTATACCTATTCTGTACCAACCCTGTGCCCTTAACTCATTAATTACTTCCGGCGTTAAACTAGGCAATAGGCAGTTATTTTGTCGGCTCAAAGCATCGGGTACTGCTAATTGGGGTGGCGCCTCCATAGGAGAAACTAAACTTGCCATTGACTTATTCTAGTACAAATTTGCACCAGAGTAACTACTGTGTAGAATAAACAGGGAACAAAATAGTTGACGACTGAATGATTTTTGACTCACTAGACAACCAAAAAGTTGCTGACCTACTCATGAAAGGTGATGTTGGTGTGTTGCCAACAGATACTGTCTACGGGCTAGTTTGCCGAGCTGCAGATGAACCAGCGGTTAAACGACTTTATGGCTTAAAAAGCCGCGAGCATAAGCCAGGCACAGTGATCGCGGCCAATACAGCTCAACTGGTGTCGCTTGGCATTAAGGCACGGTACCTAAAGGCTGTTGAGCAGTTCTGGCCAGGGCCTATTAGCATTATCATTCCGTCGCATGGGCTGGAATATATTCACTTAGGTAAAGGCAGTATTGCGACTAGAATCCCGGACGAAAAGGAAGTGACAAACTTACTGAGTCAAACCGGTCCGCTTTTGACCACAAGCGCTAATCATCCAGGGCAAGCTCCGGCAGAAACTTTAACCGAAGCCCAGGGATACTTCGGTGATAGGGTTGATTTTTATGTGGACGGCGGTGATTTAGGTGGTCGTCAATCCTCTACCCTCATTCGGGTCGTAGATGACGCTATTGAGGTCTTGCGCGAAGGCGCTGTTAAAATCAGTGAAACAGGCATTGTTATCACATAAGATTTGCATTTTGAGTGCGGGACAAGGAAATAATGAATCGCGGAGTGAGCCGTACAGAGCAGTACGGTGAACGAGCACTGGAATTATTGACACAGTAACACGCCAAAAGGAGCAGTGGAATGGCTGGCTTAGCTAGACAGCCGGCTGCTACGGTGCGAAACTTATGGTGTGACATTTGATGAATATCAGAAACTGGCTCTAACAACTCGCGTACCGCACCCTGACGCGCTTATGAATAAAACAGTCTGGGTCATGGGAGTTGCCGGTGAAGCCGGTGAAGTCGTAGAAAAATGGAAGAAGATCGTAGCCTACAAGGATGGCAAAATTAGTGACGAAGACCTTGGAGAGCTTAAAAAAGAGCTGGGCGACGTCGTCTGGTATATTGCCGTACTAGCTGATAGCTTAGGGCTGTCGTTTGACGAAGTAATGCAGCTAAATGTTGATAAGTTGGCTGACAGACAAAGACGGGGCGTTTTAAAAGGCGGCGGGGACAACCGATGAGCGGCAGATGCAACGTACCATCGTCTTACATTATATTTAGAAAGGGAAGTTTAGTATTATTTTTAAAGCGCAGCCACACAGGTTATATGGATGGCTTGTATGGGTTGCCGTCTGGTCATGTTGAAGATATGGAAAGTTTTTCGGTGGCTGGTGCGCGTGAAGTTTTTGAAGAAACTGGGCTACAGATTAGCCCTGATACATTAAGGCAGGTTCATACCATGCACCGCAATTGCGGGGATCATGTAAGAGTTGACGCATTCTTTGAGAGCGATAAGTGGGTGGGGGAGCCAATCAATGCTGAACCGAACAAGCATTCTGAAATTGTCTGGCTGAACATTAATAATTTACCCAAAAACACCGTAGACTATATAAGATTTGCAATTGAACAGATTAATGCAGGCAATACTTACAGTGAGTTTGGGTGGTCTGACGCGAAACCCGTGCCCTAGGTGATATTTGACTCAATCCGATTTGGTGTATAATTAGTACGAGTAAAAATGCCAATAACGGCATTTAATAAAGAGGCAATTTAATCATGTCTAAGAAAATTAGGGTCGCTATTGTAGGCGTTGGCAACTGCGCCTCATCCCTTATACAAGGGATTCATTACTATAAGGATGCCACAGACGACGAGTTTGTTCCGGGTGTCATGCATGTTAACTTCGGTGGGTACCATTTGCGCGACGTAGAAGTTGTGGCTGCATTTGACGTAAACGCAGACAAAGTGGGCAAGGATGTGTCAGAGGCTATCTATGCCGCGCCGAACAACACTGCTGTATTCGCACAGGTGCCAAATATGGGGGTTAAGGTTTCTCGTGGGCCAAGACTGGACGGTGTTAACAAATACACCGAGCCAGTAGTCCCTATATCCGATGCTCCAGAGGTAGATGTTGTGCAGGTACTAAAGGACTCTGGCGCACAGATAGTTATCAACTATTTGCCGGTTGGCTCTCAGGAAGCTACTGAGCTCTACGCTCAAGCAGCAATTGACGCGCGCTGTGGTTTTGTTAACTGCATACCGGTATTCATTGCATCTGATCCGGTATGGGCAAAGAGGTTTGAAGATGCAGGACTGCCAGTGATTGGTGACGACATCAAAGCGCAAGTTGGCGCTACTATTGTTCATAGGGCGCTCACTAACCTTTTCCTGGACCGTGGCATGAAGATCGAACACACCTATCAGCTCAATGTAGGTGGCAATACAGACTTTTTGAACATGCTAGAACGCGAGCGTTTGGTAAGTAAGAAGATTTCTAAGACAGAGGCTGTCACATCTATGATGACTGCGCGTGGGCACGAAGTAATAGACGAGAATGTGCACGTAGGCCCAAGTGATTTCGTGCCTTGGCTAAAGGACAACAAAGTCTGTTACATTCGCATGCAGAGCAAGCATTTTGGTGACGTGCCTATGAACCTTGAGCTACGTCTTTCTGTGGAGGATTCGCCTAATTCTGCTGGTGTTGCGATTGATTCAATCCGCTGCATGCAGCTAGCGCTAGACAACGGGCTGAAGGGCGCTATTGTTGAGCCAGCAGCATTCTTTAAGAAGCATCCGCCTAAGCAGATTGAAGACCGTAGGGCGCGTGAGCTGGTTGAAGAATATATCACCAAATACGCCCAAAAGAATTAGTTTTTGTCCATAGTTATAACTCTTAAAATGCAGCTTTCGTGCCGCAACACGAGCACTCTTTTGTACCAGCAAAAGATTGCATCAAAACTGACAGCCGCTTCCAGCTCTTTATGAGTTCATTGTCAAAACCCACAATGCTCGGGTAACTCACCACCTCCTTAAATACTTGGGGTGGAATGGCTTAAACACCCCCTCACTATAAATTGTGCTTTTGGCACTCACTCATCAGGAGCTTCCAGAGGCTGGAGATACAAACAATACGGTTAGCTTGTGCTGCGCGTGAGTGCGCCAAAAATAGCTCAAGCCTGAAACACGTGAGATTTTTATGGAGCATTACTCGGGGTGAATTAGACGGGCAGAGAAGTTTTCTCTGAGCCATTCGTCTAGGGAGTTGCCGCCGCCTCCGGCCATGGCTACTACCATGTCGCCTTGGTCTAGATGACGTTGAATTGTTTGCTTTAGATCATCGTTACGCTCATGGGCTTCAGCTATAGACGGATCATCCAAATAACCTATAAGTTCTTCAGGCGTTATAAGGCGCTCTGAAGGGTCTTCACGCGCCAGGTAGCTAGGTAGCCAATAAACCCTCTTAGCGCCAGCAAAACAGTCTTTGTAATCTTTCATTAGGTAGTGCTGCCTACGGTTGGTCAGGGGCTCGTAGACCACCACTAGGTCTTGGTTGTTCTTTGTGGCCATTTCTAGCGCGGTGCTCATAGCACCACGGATTTTATCTGGCGTATGGGCATAGTCACTGTATAGGTTAGGAATAATAAGCTCCATGCGCCGTTGCAGCCCAGGAAAATCGGCCATCAGCTTAGCGATTTCGCCTGTGGGCTTACCGGTTATCCGAGAAAGCGCACTAGAAGCCAGCCAAGCGTCCAGACGATTATAAAACCCGGCGATTCCAGTCAATTCTTGCTCATCGGCACCACCTTCTAAGACGGTCAAGTGGTCTGCCCGCTTCATGCCGAGATAGTCAAAATCTTCGCGCCATAAGATGGTGTGGCCACTCTGCTCAATGAACTCCCGGAACGCAAGCTGATAATCTTCTCGCGTAGGAAATATTTCGTGATGGTCCCAGGACACACCGGCGATCATGCTAATATATGGTCTAAAAGCCAAAAAGTTACGATCAAACTCGTCGCACTCGTACACGAAATACTTTGAGCCGGCAACATACTGCCCCATATCTCCAAAACTGATTTTTGCTCCTACAGAGTAGCTTATAGGTATGCCGAGCTGCTGGAACAGCCAGATAACCATGGCGGTTGTAGTAGTTTTACCATGCGTGCCAGCTATGGCTAATAACTTTAATTTCTTGTCATCAATTATCTGGTTTAGCAGTTCGTCGCGCTTGCTTGTCTTGATGCCTTGCTCTTTACAATACAAAAGCTCAGGGGAGTCGTTTGGTACAGCAGATGACCGCACAAACCAATCAATAGGGCTTTCTTCATGGATATGGGCAATTTGATCTTTGCTCTGGCCGATGTGTATGTCTAGTAGCCCCTTAGAGCGCAAGTAGTTAATATACTGCGAAGGCTGGCTGTCAGAACCGGAAATTGCATGACCGGCTTGTTTAGCGATTAGCGCCAAAGGTCCGATGGCTGTGCCTCCTATCCCGCTGAAAAAGATGTGCATAGTATCAGTCTAGCACCAGATGTGGCATAATCGTAAGCAAGATGAATAAACGAAAACTGCACCATCTCTGGGTCAAACTCAGACCAGTAAGTTACTGGTACTTTTTGATAGTTTTTATTGTTGCTGGGTTAATAGCGATCTCGGCACTGCGTCAGAATAACCTAGAAATGGTGCGTTTGCGAGAGGCAGTACATACAGCGGACGAGTCCGGCGAGGGGGTTGAAGAGGCTCTGCAGACTCTGCGTAAGCACGTCTATAGTCACATGAACACCGATTTAACTAGTGGCGATAACGCAATTCACCCTCCGATTCAACTGGCCAAAACATATGAGCGATTAGTGGCTGGGGAGCGCGCACGAGTAGCTACGACTAACGAAAAAGTCTCAGCGGATGCTGTTCGCATCTGTGAGGCACGTTTTCCAGCCGGCCAGATACAGGCTCGCGCCCAATGCGTACAAGAATATATAACCCAAAACAGCGCTACGGAACGCCAAGTAGTCCCAAAAGAGCTTTACCAATATGATTTTGTTTCGCCATTTTGGTCGCCAGATCTGGCCGGGTGGAGCATATTGGTAAGCGCGGTATTCTTCATGTTGTTTATTCTTCGGTTTAGCCTGGAGCGTTGGCTCAAAACCCAACTAGACTAACGATTAGTCCGTATAGTATCTACGGGCAAAACTAAACACCCGCAACCTTTTTGGCTACGGGTGTTTACCCTATACACAATAGCTATCTCTAGTTATCGGTGTTGGTTTGGTTGTTGTCGCCTTGTTGCGTTGGCTCCTGACACTCTTGACCTTCGGGGTACTGTGCCATGTATTTTTTAACTGCACCTGGAACAGTGTTTTCACCATCCTCTTCTTTTAGGTTCTCCCAGAAGATGACATGTTCGCGGTTTATAAGCATGTCATTAGACGGACGATGTAATTCACAACCTAGCTTTACGAGGGATATGTCATTCTGCTGGGCTTGCTGAGTGCTTTGTTGGTCTGGCTGTACAACTTGATTAACTCGCAGATAGAAAATATCAGTCATTCTAAGATACTTACTGTTAAGGTCTTGTATTTTGCCAAAATAGACCTGCCCACCATTTAAGAAAACGGCTTGCAAGCGGTCATTTTGGATGTACTGCGCTTCTCTATTGTTGCCGACGTTTCCTCTCATTACTAGCCATACAAGCGCCACTATTAATATGGTTGTTGCAAAAAGAAGCACGACTGAAGCAATGCGCAAACCCTTAAAAGCATTCAAGCCTCTTCCGCGGCCACGCGGGCCAGAAGGTACCCCTGTTGGTGCCGGTGCGTGTGTTTGTTGCACCTGTTGATTACTGCGATTCATGAATTCCATAGTGTGAACTCCACCTTTATATTTAGATTTCTTTACTCTGACCAGTGTAATACATAAGCGTGTTATCTTGCAACATCTCGTTGATGATTCTTCTCCACAACATTTTTCACTACGATCATTAACAGGGGTAGTCACCATATTAGTGTGACCCTGCAGATTAAAAGTTGTTGACAAGGGGAAATATCCGAGAGTATGTTAGGGGTACCATTACAAATTCAAGAGAGAGGGAGATTTCAGCAATGGCATACAAGCACACAAATTCCAAAGGGGTAACATATTACCTAAATTCAAAAGCTGTTACGCTTCGTGGCGGCAAAGAACAAACTATTTACTACTTCAGCAAGGACCAGCGCCCAGAGGCTTCTGACTTGCCAGCAGGCATGACAGTTAACGAAAACCCACGTAACGGTTTCTTGACAGTCAAGCGTAAGTAGTTAAAAGCTAAAAAGCAAAGTAACCGCTCCGAGCAATCGGGGCGGTTTTATTTTTGTCCATTCCAGGGTCTGAGTTATAATATGTCTCTATATGACAGAGGCTATCCTAGAGGTCCGGGGGTTGACTAAGAAGTACGGCAAAAAAACGACCGTTAAGGGTATTGATTTTGATGTCCAAAAGGGTGAGGTCTTTGGCATCCTTGGTCCAAATGGTGCAGGCAAAACTACTACGCTAGAGATGATTGAAGCGCTGAGACCGATTGATGGCGGCACCGCCACACTAGACGGTATAGACGTAAGCCAGAATCCTCATCACATCAAAGAAATAATCGGCGTGCAGCTACAAAGTACCAACTTCTTTAATCAATTAACCCTAGTGGAATTGCTGACGATGTTCGGTGGTATGTATCACCGAACAGTTCATCCTTATAAACTACTCGAGATGGTCAATTTAAAAGACAAAGCTAAGAGCACCGTGGACACATTGTCTGGTGGCCAGCGCCAGCGATTCAGCGTGGCATCGGCCTTGGTCAATAAGCCAAAAGTTTTGTTCTTGGACGAGCCGACAACTGGGCTAGACCCCCAAGCCCGCCGTAACCTGTGGGAGCTGGTACAGACTATTCAAAAAACAGGTATAACTATTGTTCTGACCACACATTATATGGAAGAGGCTCAACTGCTGTGCGACCGTGTGGCAATCATGGATAACGGCAAGATCATCGCTCTTGATACGCCAAACAACCTTATCAAAGCTTTACTCAAAAAGGGCTTTAAGAAAAAGGCCGAAGTCCAGCAAGCTGACCTTGAAGACGTATTTATTGACCTGACCGGAAAGGACCTAAGGGAGTAATTATGAAAGACCTAAAAGCAGTCTGGATTATGACTAAACTGTTCACGCTACGCTTTTTCCGTGACAAAATTGCACTGTTTTTTACGCTTGTTTTCCCGCTGATATTCCTTGTCATATTTGGCTTTATTTTTGGCGGTAACGATTCGCCTAGCTTCAAGGTCGCGCTGATTAATAAATCAGATACAGAGTTCTCAAAAACATTTATTGAAGAAACCAAAAAAGGGGAAGTCTTCAAGTTTACAGAAACTGATTTTGACTCTGCCAAAGAAAAGTTAGGACGCGGTGAGTTTGATGCCATATTAGAGCTGCCAGAAAGCTTCGGAATCCTAAACGAAAACCAACATCCTAGCGGTAAGCTGATAACCTATTATGACCCTGGCGATGAGCAATTATCGGCAAGCTTTAACGCCGTACTGCAAGGAGTTTTGGACAGAATTAATGCTGAGTTTGTTCGGGTAGAAAAACCACTTACGCAAGAGTCTAAACCGATTCAAACCGCTAATCTTACGCGTTTTGATTACACATTAGCTGGCTTGCTCGGGTTTTCAATCTTGGGGCTTGGCATATTCAGTATGAGTGAAGGCTTTACTGTTGATAAGAAAACAGGCGCTCTCAGGCGTATGAGGGTCGCTCCGATACGTGCTTGGCAGCTAATTATGGCGACCGCGCTCAACCGTATTTTTGTTGGCATGATATCCGTAGCGTTTCTGTTCATTGCCGCTCTACTGATATTTGATTTCAATATGCGGGGCGATTATTTCAACTTTACTCTATTTACTATCATCGGCACCGTTTGTATCTTTGGCTTTGGTATGGCGATTGCGGGATGGGCCAAAGACGCTAACCAAGCAGCTCCACTGACGCAGATATTGACTTTGCCAATGATGTTTTTGTCAGGTATTTTCTTCCCAACATTTTTGATGCCAGGCTGGCTGCAGAATATAACGCAGTTTGTCCCGTTGACCCCTATTGTGGATGGGCTCAGAATGATCCTGACAGAAGGCAAAACACTACTTGACCTAGGCCCTCAATTGGCTGTTATCGGTGTTTGGACCTTAGTAATCTACTTTATTGCTTTTAGGGTGTTCCGCTGGGAGTAGGTCTTCTACGCGCAGTATATAAGCAGACGATAATATTGGTGGTGTCGTACGGTTAGCTTACTTCGCGCCTGTTGGCCCAGCTTTCAATTCCAGCCAACATCAGCATCAACCCGCCAACAACACCGCCTATCGCTGCTGGAACCCATTGCCTTACGCCTACATTCGCTCCAGTCCAAAACAGTACAAATAACAAACCACTATAGGCAGCCCCCCTTGTAACCGGAGTTTCCTTGCCCCATAGCATGTGCAGCAAAGTAGCTCCAACCAGCGATGTAACAGCCCAGCCAGCAAAACTTATAAATGGCACACCGTAAAAAGTCCCCGGGCTTTCCCACTGCCATAGCTCCAGCTTTACCATTACAGGGTCCAGCATAAGCCCAGCCAACGTGCCAAACAATGTCGCTAAGACGATGCGACCAGCACCAAACGTAAACTTGCTCGCCAGCCAGAATATAGCCATTAAAAGCGAGGGATAAGTAATGACTACTAGCCACGGGACAACGCCGAACAATTTATAACCAAGCGCGCTATCATAAAAAAACCGACCGTACGGTAGGCCGGTCTTAGCCGCAAGCGCCATAACCGCCAAAGTGTAGTTTGTAAGTACGAAGATAATCGCTAGCCCCATAAGACCTCGGTTGCGTAGCAAAGAAACCGTAAAGGGCAAGACAAAAATGGCAATAATAATTACCGGAGCAATAAGAGCAACAATATTCATTACACTATCCATCGCTATAATTATCGCATAGGAACATGAGCATTGTTACCCCGACCAGCTAGTGGAATATATTTACAAGTATGTTATAATATAGACATGGATAGTTCAAAACCAATAGATATATCTGAATTTGAACCTTCTGATTCTGGCGATCCAAGAAGCGACCCAGACAGTCTATTGCCATATCTTAGATCGCCTCAGGCTGCACAGCCAAATGCCAGGCGGTTAACAAGCAATGAACAAAATAGCAACGAGGCCGATTATTTAAGGCGTGTGCGAGACGAGATGCTGGACGTTCCAGCTAGTAACTCTAATAATCCTACACCTACACCTGAAGAAAGAAAGGCGCAGCTTAGGGTTGTAGGGCCTCTGTGGCGGGCTGCCCTGGGCGTCTCAAGCACAAGGCGACAGGTACAAATTGAACCGGTTCAAATGATGGATATGAGCCAGCCCCCGATAATTAGTGACCAAGAGCAATGTGTCGGTTAGAATAATAGGTCATGACTATTTGGGATGAATTGCCTAAGCCATTTTTTATATTGGCACCAATGGACGATGTGACCGACACGGTTTTTCGTCAGATTATTGCCAACACAGCTCCGCCAGATTTGTACTTTACTGAGTTTGTTAATGTAGACGGGCTGCAAAGTCCTGGGCGCGAAAAGCTAATACCAAAGCTGAAGCTGGCTAAGACCGACCGGCCGGTTATCGCGCAGTTGTGGGGTAAGACGCCGGAAAATTTTTATAAAACAGCCAAGGAGCTTAAGGTTATGGGATACGCGGGGGTTGACCTGAATATGGGCTGCCCGGTAAAGACCGTGATCAAAAACGGCTGCTGCGTGGCGCTGATCAACAACAGGGAACGGGCCATTGAAATAATTAAGGCGACACAAGAGGGCGCCGGCGGTTTGCCTATTAGCGTCAAAACTCGCCTTGGGTTTAATAAAATTGACTTAACCTGGCACGAACTGCTTCTTAACCAAAAACTTAACGCGTTAACTGTCCATGGTCGGACCGCCAAGCAGCTAAGTGAAGCGCCGCCGAACTGGGAAATGATCGGTGCGGTGCGTGAACTGCGCGACCAGCTCTTTCCTGCTACGACAATTATCGGCAATGGCGATGTCATGACGAGACAGGCAGGAATAGAACTAGCCAAAAAGCACAAGCTAGACGGCATCATGATTGGCCGTGGTGTTTTCCATGATCCTTTTGTTTTCGCTAAGGCCAGCCCATGGCATAGCTACACAAAGCAACAACGACTGGATTTATACAAAAGCCATATTAAACTCTTTATGAAGACCTGGCCAAACGGCGAGCGCAAACTCCATACTCTTAATATATTTTTGTAAAGTTTATATCAATGGCTTTGATAGCGCCAAAGAGCTACGTGAAGAGCTAGTGGGGTGTAACACTGCGAACGAGCTCTTAGTAACCTTGCAGAATGTTCGCAGCGCCTAAGTGGCGGTATTAAGCCCTAAAATGTGTCCAGCGCTAGCTCAACATACCAGCAATAGGTGCATGATAGAATGTTTACGACTATGCATGACGATAACGAAGTTCATCATATCCATCTGGACGAAGGGGTGGATGAATCTCCCAAGGAATATAAGAAGTTTGCGGGTGTAATCGGCGGGATATTAGCTGTTAGCTTGCTGCTTGGCTGGGCTCGTGGTTGGGGGCTGGAACGGTTTTTTAGTGACTTCATGGCAGTTTTCTTTATTACTTTTGCAACATTCAAGTTCATTAATATGGAAAACTTCGTTGGCGCGTATATGGGCTATGACATAATTGCCAAACGTTTCAAACTGTGGGCTTATGCCTACCCTTTTGTTGAGGGCGTGCTGGGGGTAGCCTACTTGCTTTTTGATAACTCCAACACCCTTAACCTTATAACCTTACTGATCACGAGCACCGGAGCCGTTGGTGTCTGGCAGGAGCTGCGCAACAAGTCTAACATTATGTGTGCTTGCCTAGGCACATTCATTAAGCTGCCTTTGTCTAAGGTAAGTTTTGTAGAAGATTTTGGTATGTCTGCTATGGCACTGTTGATGCTAATCTTGTAAAAGAGAATTCTAACAGTCCGATTATTAAATCAAAGGCATAGTTAAGGGGTCTGTAATTTAAAGGAGATCTACCAAATGGCCGAACAAATTCAAGAAACACGAGAGAAAGTTGTTGGCAAGGGCGACTCCGAGCAAGTAGTACGCAGGGTTACCACTAGCACGTCTGATGAACCGGTTGTTGCTCAGAGAACGGTAGTACGTGACGACACGCCCAATACCGCAGCCCGAGTCGCTTGGTTTATAACAGGGGTAGTCACTGTACTCTTGGCGTTCAGATTTGCATTATCTATGCTCGGCGCCAATCGTGCCAATGCCTTTGCCGATTTGATCTACAGTATTACTTATCCGTTTGCGGCGCCATTCTTTGGCCTGTTCGGATATCAGGTACGTTATGGGGTTGCCCGATTTGAGGTAGAAACACTGGTTGCCATGGCTGTATACGCTTTGCTGGGCTACGGTATCGTAAGGCTACTTACCATAAATCGCCGCAACCGCGCAGTTTAAACTCTAGAGATTACTTCTTCAACCGAGGCATCTTGTACAAGCGGAGTATAATTAGAGGTGTTAATTAAAGGGGTGCTTAAGATGGATCCGGAACTACAATCGTCAAACCAACAACCAAAAAGCTATGGCAAGCGGCCAATGTGGCAATGGGTAGTTATATATCTGGTGGTTGCGTCAATTGTGTATGGTCTGGTCTACTACGTGTTTATGCGCGGTGACAGCAGCCTGTACTGAGCCGTTACTATTATCTATTAGCCGGAGATGAGTGCGGAGCAGTGGTACTAGGAGCTACTCTCTACATTAATAGGTGGGGCACCTATATCGCCGCAGAAACATAAAGGTATTGAAAGTATCGCTCCACAGAGCAATTCTGGTGTTTTAAATAAAACACATACCAACCTAAGGATTTTTAATCTATAATCTCTCTGTTAGAATAAGGCAGGCCGAGGGGGTGTAGCTCATCGGTTAGAGCAGGCGGCTCATAACCGCTTGGTAGATGGTTCGATTCCATCCACCCCCACCAAAAATAACTGTCACTCGCTAGAGTGATTTTTATTTTCTGCATGGTTTGAGGACAATAAGCAAAAGCTTATCCCATACACTGCAGCCATAGGTTTGTTATTTGATTTTGTTGCAGGCGGCGCGGACTGCTTCTGACCAAGTAGGGAAGGCATGGATTGTCTCGGCAACCTGACGGGCTTTCATGCCGTGCTGAATTGCCAGTGTAAGCTCGTGGATCATTTCTCCTGCCCTTGGGCTGACTATGCTTGCACCTAGCAATGTGCCTTTTTTGCTGGCAATAACTTTCACAAACCCACTATCAACACCGCTAGTATTAGCCCGACCAATAACTGTAATAGGAACAATCCCTGCCTGATATGCAAAACCCTTTTCTTTCAATTGTTGTTCGGTGTAGCCTACGCAAGCGATCTCTGGATCGGTAAAAACGCAACGCGGTACTGCATGGTATTTAGCGACAACTTGGTTTTCTCGGTGAAACATATTGTGCGCAGCGACCCGGCTTTGGTATGACGCTGTGTGGGTAAAGCGGTATGGCCCAACGATGTCTCCGGCAGCGTAAATGTGCTTTGACGAAGTCTGCATGTGGTCATTAACCTTGATCCCACCTCTATCATATACAACATCGGCATTTTCTAGCCCTAGGTCTGTGTTTGGCGTTTTGCCAGAAGAAAGCAGTATTTCATCTACGGTAACTTTATGCGTGGTTCCAGCGGTTTCAAAATGTACTACCTTACGAGCGCCGTCTTTGCTGACCCGTGTGATTTTGGCTCCTGTGTAGACGACTACGCCACGGTTTTTAAACAAAGCCCCAACAAGCTCGCCTACTTCTGGATCTTCCAGCCCAATAAGTCTGGGCGCCATATCGGCAATATGCACTTTCGTGCCAAAGGAGCTGAATAGTTCGGTAAATTCACAGCCAATAGCACCACCACCAATCACAAAAAGCGATTTAGGCGGTTCGGTCAGCTCTATGGCGTCCCTGTAGGTCATATAACCAGCCTCTACAAGGCCAGGGATGGGCGGTACGACAGATTTAGTGCCTGTGGCTATAAGAAACTTATGGGCAACATAGCGCCGACCATTAACAGAAATACTCCACGGGCTAATAAAATGCGCATGACCGGTAATGACTTTGATGCCTTCTTGAGCATAAAACGCTGCACCTTCTTCGGTGCCTGTGTGTAAGACAGCTCGGTCCTTCCAGGCCTTCACGGCGTTGTAATCGTACGCGACCTTCTCTGTACGCAAGCCAAAGCGCTCACCATTTAGGGCTGTCTGATAAGTTTCTGCGGCCATTAACAGCGCCTTGGTGGGTACGCAGCCAAAGTTAGGGCATTCGCCACCTATCTTTTCCATCTCCACAACAGCAACTTTTTTGCCAGCTTTGGCAGCAATATGGGCAGCTACGCCACCACCTGCGCCAGTACCTATAACTATTAAGTCATAATCGTAATAAGCCGGTCGTTTGTGTTTTACCTTATACATTGCTTTGCCTTCGCGTCAAAGCATTTAGCAGTTCACATTTTTCATTTGTCATTAATTTAGCATTTAACACTTAATATACCTCAGCGGGAAATCTCTGATAATTGGCAAAAGTGAAATGAAGAATTGTTCTTACACATGATGGCTCCGGTGGAGCAGATACATATGCCCTGCATCGGGATTAAGTTGTTTTAGGTAACTTCCAGCGACACGACGTATATCATTTGATGAAATCTCGTGCTTGCTTTCTAGCCACCTCGCAAATTGCTCAACAACTTCTTGAGCGACTAGCTCGGCTGAACCAGGGTGCTCACGGACGCTCAAACATGCCGCGTAAATACTTGCATAAAGCTTACGCTCATCGTAATTTTCGCTGTGCCCGGCTCGTTTAACGATATGTTTCATTGTTTATCCAAAGTTTATTGTGCCGTTTGCTATTAATATTAATATCCAGCCAAGAGCGGCTAACAGTAGACCCATAAACAGTCGCATAGTGCCTTTACTTTCCTCTTTCCACTTAGACACATCACTAATTTTGGCACCGCCAGCTACCATAAACAAAATAATAAGCAACGGCGCAACGAAGATAAGGTTATATAGGATCATCAATCCGAAAGCTATAAGGTTAAAATCTATCCTAAGGATAGTAATGATCGCTAGATACGGGGCGCCGGTGCAGGGTAGCTCGACAGCAGCAACGAATGCCCCCAGGAGCATAACGCCCCAGGTACTGGTCTTGGTTGTAGAATATTCATGAATTTTATTGGCGAAGTATTTGGGAATTTGCAGCGAGAATCCTTTGCCATACCAAAAGTAATCCTTTATCTCAATTAGCCCAGCAACAACCACAAGAGCTCCAACAAATAATGACAGATACTCAGCTACCAGTATCGGGATAGATGCAAACGCCACGATTAAACCAAGCCCGGCTATAAGATAAGTCAAAAAGATCGCACCAATGTAGGCTAGCCCATTTTGGATTAGTTTTTTAGTACCACCACCTTGGCCCATAATCACCGACACCATTAGTATCAGAACGCCGATAGCGCAGGGGTTGATTGAATCAATCGCGGCGGAGGTTATTACTAGCCCAAGAGTAGGTAAATCAAGCATTATTCACTACTCCTTACTTCACGGATGTTGCAAAGTTCACCGTCATATTCTTTGACGCCAAATTCGGTGCAGCGGTCTGCATCTTTTACGCCATACTGTTGGCATAGTTTGTCTGTTCGCGCTTTTGGTGCGTCATATTCAACAATAACGCAGTCAGCAGGCGGGCCAAGAGCGGACTCCTCCCTTAACACATACTGTGCTGGGTTATCTAGTTTGCGCTGGGCGTATGTTTTTGAAGGTTTATCATAACTATATACGAATACTTGTACCTCGGCAGGCGCTGAGTGGCTCCCGCTACAGTATTGTCCGTCACGCAATGCTAGAACCGCGCCCTTGTCATCATGTGTTATCCATTGGTTTTCATTGGTAGCTAGGCCGAAGTTTTCCGAGCGTTGCTTGTCGCCATCAATCTGACTGCCAGCCGCAAACCAAGTACCTTGATCTTTATTTAGCGGAATCGCTAGGGCGCCTTGGTTGATATATCCGCCCGTAACTTCCATAAACTTGCCAAGTGAAGCATCGTGACTTTTCTGGACTACGACCCCTTCAAGGTGAATGTGCTTGTCGTTGTGCTCATGATAAGTAGCAGTCCCGATTTTATTAGACAAAAAGCCCACTGGATCTCTCAAGTTTAACTCTGCACCACATGACCAGAATTCTATTTCTGAATGCCAGTGTACCGGACCTCCAGATTCAGATTTCATATTCAGATAGATAGTGCTCCCAAATAAAATCACCGTCGTCCCTATCATGGTGAATGCGATCAGCACAAAGAGCGGCAGTTTTAGTGCTGGCAACTTATCTTTAGTGCCTGCTGCAACTACAACTAACACGATCAGCGCGATAGAAGCCGTGACCACAGTTCTGATAGCTAGCTCTATAATCTGTTGTTCAAGGTCTGCTTGTGCAAATAACATCAGGCCCACTCTTTATATTCATTTTGCTTATGTATTGTAAACACTATACCATGTAAAGAGGTTATCTCAACAGAAATTAGGACATACAGGCGAACACATGAAACGGTGGTATCAACTATCTTCGGATGAGTTGCTTAAGCAACTTTCCGTAGCAAAAGATCAAGGCCTGTCCGAGGAAGAAGCGTCGGCTCGTGCTAAACAGTCTGGGCGCAACGAGCTTCATCGTGGCAGCAAGCTGAACCCTTTTAAATTATTCTTAAACCAGTTTAAAGACGCCTTGATAGTTGTGTTAATCATTGCTGCCACAGTATCTTTTGGGCTGGCATTTGTAGAAGAGGGCGGCAGCGTCAAAGAGTCGTTGCTGATAATTGCTATCGTGGTTGCGATTGCGTTGGTTGGCTTTTTTAACGAGTATAAGGCCGAGAAAACCGTTGAAGCGCTTAGTAAATTAGTTGGCTTTAAGGCTCGCGTACGTCGCAGTGGCGAGGTCAAAGAAATTGATGCAGCCGAACTAGTACCAGGCGATATTGTCATTCTTGAGGCTGGGCAAAAGGTGCCGGCCGACATCCGACTTATAGAGGTAAGTGGCCTGGCGTGTAACGAAGCAAGCCTGACAGGCGAATCCCTCCCAGTCAATAAAAATACCGATAGGCTTGACCAAGATGTTCCACTCGGAGATCAAAAATGTATGGTTTTTGCTGGTACGTTTCTGACATCTGGAAGCGGGCTGGGTGTGGTTGCTGGCACGGGGCAGCATACCGAAATTGGCAAGATAGCTGATCTTGTAAGTGGCGTTGAAAACGAAGACACTCCAATGCAGAAAAAACTTGATGACCTAGGCAGAAAACTTGGCTATTTTATTGCAATAATCTGTGCCGTAGTTTTTTTCATTGTGTTGTTCTTTGTACGTGAGGGCAATGATAAGGGGCTAATCCATCACCTCATATTTGCATTTACAGCAGCGGTTGCGCTGGCCGTGGCGGCGATTCCTGAGGGGTTGGCCTTTGTGGTCCGTATTAGCTTGGCGCTTGGAGCAAGGCGCATGGCAGGCAAAAACGCACTTGTAAGGAAGCTGTCGGCTGTTGAAGCGTTAGGCAGCACAGATATCATTTGTTCAGATAAAACCGGGACACTGACAAAAGGCGAAATGACGGTGAGGGCTCTTTATGTAAACTCTCAGGAAGGCTCAGTTAGCGGTAGTGGTTACGAAATGAAGGGGGAATTCTCTTTTAAAAGCCAAGCGCCTGGATTGCAGCATTTATTAGAAGTTGGGGTGTTGTGTAACAACTCCACCGTACGAGAAGGTGTGGTGCTCGGAGATCCAACCGAGGGCTCACTAATTGTCTCAGCAGGCAAAGGACGCATTGACGCGGCCGCTCTGACAACAAACTACCCCAGAATTCAAGAATTCCCATTTTCCTCAGAGCGAAAGCGCATGAGCACGGTCCACAAAGCCCCCAAAGGGGAATATATTGTGGCAGCAAAAGGCGCTCTAGAGATGGTGCTTGAGCGTTGCAGCGAATATTATGATAAAAACGGCCACGCCAAACCCTTAACAGAGGCTGTTAAGCAAGAAATATGGAACATGAACGAACGCTTTTCTGCACAAGCTTTGCGCGTACTTGCATTTGCCAGCAAGCAGACAAAACTACAGCCTAAGAATGAGCCCGATGCCGAAAAGGGTCTAACATTTATCGGGTTACAGGCCATGATGGATCCCCCGCGCGAAGAAGTTATAGAAGTAATCCACCGCGTCCAGTCCGAGGCCGGCATGAAGGTGATCATGATAACTGGCGACTATATAGAGACGGCAAAAGCAGTTGCCAAAGAGATTGGCATTACAGGGGACGCGATCTCTGGCACGGAACTGGGCAAGCTTAGCCAGGAGGAATTTGAGAAGCGTGCAGAAACCATTGGCGTATATGCGCGCGTAGACCCCGAACACAAGATACGGATAGTCCAGGCGCTTAAAAAGCACGGGCACCAGGTAGCTATGACTGGGGATGGTGTTAATGATGCTCCAGCCATTAAAGCTGCTGATATTGGTATAGCTATGGGGATTACTGGCACAGACGTATCCAAAGAAGCTGCCGATCTTATCTTGCTGGACGATCAGTTCTTAACCATTATTAATGCGATTGAAGAAGGTCGGGGTATCTTTGATAATGTCCGCAAATTTGTTAACTTCCTTATTAGTTGCAACATAGCTGAGGTTATTACGGTTGTGCTGGGTATTATTTTCTTTAATGATCTTATTTTAACGGCCGCACAGTTGCTATTTATTAACATTGTCACAGACGGATTACCAGCCGTGGCACTGGGCTCTGACCCAGCTCAGGCTAATATATTATCGTCTAAGCCAAAGCGGTTTCAAGAAGCCATTGTCTCGTCGCGGGTTTGGGCAGAAATATTTATTTTCGGGACTATCATGAGCGTGTTTTTGACAGGCCAATATTGGTACAACCACACGCACGAGTCTCGCATAGCAGCAGTCTCAGCAGCATTTACAGCTATGGTTGTATACGAAATAGTGCGGTTGGTAGACATAAGAACCGACTATAAAATCCGCTGGTTTGCCAACCCATGGCTGTCAGTGGCGATTGTTTCGTCATTAGCCCTACAGCTAGCAGTACTCTACACCCCAGGGCTAGCAGGCTATTTCGAAGTCGGCCCGCTCAATGCCCATGACTGGTCAATTATGATAACTGGCAGCGTGGTGTTGTTTGTGTTTATGAAGATTATGAACCCAATCCTAGACAAACTCATATATAAAGAACACTCATTAGAAGCCACACCCGAAGCGTTGAACGGCTAGATATACCAGTATTGACAAATAAGCAAAAGCGGTATATAATGCAATAGGTTACAGTAAAATAAACAGTAACAAATAAAAACAAAAGGAATATCAATGCTGAGCAAAAAAGAAACAAAAGTTAAAAACACTGAAGATAAGAAGCAGGACAATCAGGTGGCTGACACCAGTCAGGCCGATGAAGCAAAAGCAATCTTAGCTAAGATGGAGGCCAAAAAGGACGCAGGCGACTGCCCCTTCTGCTAGATAATGAGGGAACCGGGATAGGTTCCCTCATCGCGCGGTGTTCCGGGTGAATCGGAACTCCGGCTGCTCCTTCCTGAAAGCGGATAAAAATAACCTGAAGTAAATTCAGATTATTTTTGTTGATAGAATAGGTGCATGAAAGAGTTTGTTCAGCTTCAAAGACCATCGGTCGGAGATCAGGTAGCTGTGGTTTCTCCGTCGGCTGGGTTGCCAGGGCTATTCCCCTGGGTTCAGGATGTTGGGCTTGAGAGGCTGGAAGCGGTATTTGGGCTTAAATGGAAAGAGTATCCTACTACGCGACAGATGGATAGCAGCCTGGAGGATCGTGCTCGTGATCTTATGGATGCATTTGCTGATCCCATAAATAAGGCAATTATCAGTTCTATTGGCGGAGAAGGTTCCATAAAGCTTTTGAAATACTTAGATCCAAAAGTTTTTATAGATAATCCAAAACCATTTTTTGGCTACAGCGATATTACCCATATAATTAATTATTTATGGAACTTGGGTATACCAGCTTTTTATGGTGGTGCAATTATGACACAGTTCGCTATGCAGTCGACAATGGATGATTTTACCGTGGAGTATCTGAAAAAGGCTTTATTTGAAAAAGGAGAAATAGAGTTACGACACTCAGAGATGTACAACGATGAAGGTCTTGACTGGAGTGATAAAACAAATCTGGAAAGGCAACGTAAGCAGGAGCCAAACCAGCCATGGTTTTGGGATGGTACATCCGACGCTGAAGGTATTTTGTGGGGTGGTTGTGTGGAATCTCTGGTCGCGCAGTTTGCGGTAGGCAAATATCTGCCAAAAGATGCAGATTTGTCTGGAGCTATCCTTTACTTAGAGACTGCTGAAGATCTGCCGGAACCGTGGCTAGTACAATACGTCTTAACCGGTATGGGTGAACGGGGCTGGCTGGATAAATTCAAGGCCATACTTGTCGGCCGAGCAAAAGCTTGGGAATTTGATAAGAGGAATACAGCTGAAGAGAAAGCAGAGTACCGTAAAGAACAGCAAGAAGTCATATTAAGTACAGTCCGAGAATACAACTCAACAATTCCAATTATACAAAATTTAGACTTTGGCCATACCGATCCACAATTTCTTCTACCTAGTGGACAGTTGGCTAAGGTGGACAGTTCAAATCACAGGATTTTCGTGACATACTAGTGACATGAATATTTATTTGGCGCATGCGGAAGAAGAAGTAACACAAGGCACCGGGCTTTTAGATGCCGTTACGCATCAGCCGGTTTGGGCGGCCCTGCTTATTATTGCGTTTGTGCTGTTTGGTATCTATGCCTTGCTTGAAAAACTAGGTGTTAAGCCGCTTAACCGTATTATTGGCATTGTGCCGCTACTTATACTGATTGCTATTGTGTTTATGGAGCACAACCCGGGCGTAAGCACCGTTGTGCTTTCGGTCGGATTCGTGGCTAGTTTTGTTTTAGCATTTACTATGATGTCTGCCAAACAAAAAGATCAACCAAAAAACCCAAATAAAACGGATGAAACTAGTTAGCCCGCAATTTTTGCGCACAAGCTTTGCCAAAATAGTCGCCTACATCAAAGAGCTTCATGATGTGCGCGTACTAGGTGTGCATGTATTTGTGGTTGTCGCTTTATTAGTTACGTGGAGCGGTGTAGGAGTTATCCAGGATAATTATCAGCTGCAAAAGAAAATATCACGTTTGCGCCAGGAAACGGAGCTGCAAAACCTAGAAAACGACACCCTGCGACTTCGTAATCAATATTTTGAGACCGATCAGTACTTGGAACTAACTGCTCGCCGTCAATTCGGGCTCGCTGCGCCAGGAGAAAAATTGCTTCTGGTACCAGAAAGTGTGGCCTTGGCTAACAGTGTAGAATTGCCCAAGGCCCAAAATACAGATGAAAAAACCAAGCCTCAGAAACCTAAGTATCAGCAAAACTTTGAAGCCTGGATGCAGTTTCTGTTCCGCAGATCTTAGCGTTGTGCTATACCTGAGTCAATGACTATGACTATTTGTTCGAGCGCCAACTTTTATAAGCAGGCGGTAGAGGTACAGGCTGAGCTTGAAAAAGCCGGGCTTAAAGTTACTTTGCCGGTGACTGCTGAAATCATGAAGCAGAACGGGGACTATGGAGTCAGCCGCTACAAACCATGGTTTAAAAACGGTGATTACAGTAAAAAGACTGAGCTTACCCGCGGTCACTTCAAAAAGGTTGCCGAAGGTGACGCGATTTTAGTTTTAAATTATGAAAAAACAGTAAGCAAAATTACATAGGCGGCGCTGTGCTAATGGAAATGGGCGTAGCATTTTATCTGAATAAGAAGATTTTTATACTCAATGAGATCCCCGAAGATTCGACTTTTGCCGAAGAAATTAAAGCTCTCCAGCCAATCGTATTACACAATAATCTTGACGGGCTAATCTAATTAAAGTAGCGATATACCAAAAGTTTTTAGCTGTTCGCTGACTTGAGCGAGCGGTAACCCGATAATATTATTAACCTCTCCCTCCACTCTGACTGCAAAGATTGCACCGACATCTTGCAAACGATATGCGCCAGCATTTTTTAGCACATCTTCCTTTTCTAGGTATTGGTCTATCTCATTGTCGCTGATCTCACGGAAGTACACCATGGTTTCAATTGCTTCCGAAAATTCTTGTCCTCTATCGGTATCTATAATTGTATAACCAGTGATAAAGGTGTGGCTGCGGTCGCTCAACAGGCGAAGCATCTCCTTGGCACGCTTTAAGGTATGCGGCTTTCCGAGCAGCTGGCCATCACATACCGCGAAACTATCAGCGCCAAGTATGACTGCATTTTTGTGCCTCTGGGCTACATCGCGCGCTTTGCCGCGGGATAATTCTATCGCCAATTCTTTTGGCGGCAAATCAAGAGTCATGTCCTCTTCGTAATTACTAGGGTCTATCACGTAAGGGATCTGCAGTTTGTCGAGCAGAGCCTTTCGTGGCGCAGAACTGGAAGCAAGTACGAGCTGTTTCATTACATAATCATAACAAACACGTCTGTTAAACTTAAAACAATGAAGATATTTGTTGCCGCATCTTATTCTACACAGGTTAACTACGACACAGGAGAGGTCTTTACGGATTACAAAACTTGGCTGGAGGCTACACTGGCCACCATCGAATCGCTAGGCCATACGGTTTTTTGCGCGCTTAGAGAAGACCAGTACAAGATAAACAACACTGATCCGGCCGCCGCGTTTAGACTAGACTTGCAGCGTATCAAGGAAAGTGATGCACTGATCGCGCTTCTAAGCGACAAACCGTCGGTTGGCGTACAGACAGAAGTAGGTGCTGCAGTAGCACTAAACAAGCAAGTTGTTCTGGCTCATTCACCGGGGCATGAGCTGGCATATTTTAATGCGGCAACGCTAAAAGCTGGCGTGGTTGATGTGATTGATCTGCCACTTAGCCCTGCGGCACTAAAGGCCAAGCTCTAGCTGAATGCTATAATACGGCTAAAATGAAGACTAAAACCCTACTGTTTTTATTACCATTTTTGTTGGTGCT
Organism: Candidatus Saccharimonadota bacterium; assembly: GCA_029260875.1. Classification (GTDB taxonomy): domain Bacteria; phylum Patescibacteriota; class Saccharimonadia; order Saccharimonadales; family OFTM59; genus OFTM59. The sequence continues at coordinate 4,415 of JAJDCL010000001.1, read as the reverse complement.
TTCGCTGATTCAGTTCTTTCCGGTTGCTGCGCATGAAGAGCAGCAGCACACAATTAATATGGTGCCTGGCGGTTTTGAGCCAAGCGTTATAGAAATTACCCAGGGCGACAGCATAACATTCCGCAACGATGATACTGGGCCACGCTGGCCTGCCTCTAACATCCACCCAACTCACGAGATTTATTCTGATTTTGACCCTAGGGGGCCGATAGACCCTGGTCAGAGTTGGAGCTTTAGATTTACTAAAAGCGGCCAGTGGAAATTCCACGACCATATCAAGCCAGAATTCATCGGTGATATTAAGGTCAATAAAGATGACCATGCAGTGGAGCAGGTAGAAAAAGCGCACGAATTCGGCTTCTTTACCCGCATAAAAATCAAGATAGCAAAGTTATATTTCAGCATATTTTCTGGTGAGGCTGAGCGGGTTATGGATGAAATGAGTGTTATTGAACTCACCAACCGCGATAATCCAAAAGGCGAAAAGGAACTACGCTATAAACTGGCGGTTTTTGGGCCTAAGGCTATTATGGATGATCTACTCGTAGACTCAGGGGATGGGGCTATATATGACTGCCACCAGCCAGCACACACAGTAGGGAGGCTCGGTTTTGAGCTTTATAATGCCGAGGTGTTTAAAGACGGCAGCCCAAACTGTCATTCGGGCTTATATCATGGCGCTATGGAAGGCTTTATAAAATTAAACGGAGTAGCAAATTTAGCATCTGACATTTCAGAATTATGCAGCTCTTTTGATACTGACTTCGGAAATTTCCAATGCTATCACGGTGTCGGTCACGGCGTATTAGCCTACGAGAGCTATGACTTACCTGCCGGACTTGAACTGTGTAACCAGATAGAAGAACTATACGGCCGCAGCGGATGTTATGGAGGTGTGTTCATGGAGAACATCATGGTAGCGCAGGGGCTAGGAGCAATACCGGGGCACAAGACAGAGTGGATTAGCGAAGACCCGCACTACCCATGCAATAAGATTTCGCAGGATGCTTTTACGCAGTATGAATGCTACCAAATGCAGACCAGCTGGATGCGCACGCTGTATAACGATAATGGTGCAAAAATAATCGAGCAATGCCTAAAGGCTCCGGCCGAACACGTTCCGGTTTGTTTTAGAAGTTGGGGTCGGGACCTGGCGAGCATATATCTGCGTGACGTCGTGGCGATTGCGCGTGGCTGCAAGGACGTACCGATGACCCAGAATTATTACGACCAGTGCATCAGCGGGGGGCTGAACGTTATCATAGATTTCTGGGGGGAGAATCTGAAAAACGAAGCAGCCGAACTGTGTGTATTGGTCCGCGAAGCGAACAAAGAACCTTGCTATAGAGACTTGGCTTATAGAATGAAGGACATATTCAGCGACGCGTCACAGCATATGCGCGCTTGTCACCACTTTGAGCCCAATTATCAATATCTTTGCATAAGCCCTGAAGGTGCAGAAGGTTAAGCTTGGCCTCTATGTTTAAGATGTCAACTAATATTGGCAATTTAAAAGGCCTGTAACTTATAAAATAATTACAGGCCCAACCCGACAAATCTAGTAAATAATAAACTGCTGCCAGGGCTCGCGCTTACGATTGTGTTGGCCACGAGTGCTTTCACGTCTTGATTTACTCACAGCTGCCCTCCTTAACGTAACTAAGTCTAGGCCTACATTTGAATTGTAGCTATAAGAATTCTCATAAATTGTAATCAAGAAACAAGGGTTGTGGCGGTGAGTGTCGCGCTAGATGCCACCGGTATGCGAGAGCCTACTTATAGTGACTACTCCGGAAGATAAAACTTTTACTTGGTAGCAGGGGCGAGAATTGAACTCGCGACCTCAGGCTTATGAGTCCTGCGCTCTAACCATCTGAGCTACCCTGCCTTGGCGGAACCGGAGAGTGCCTTGCATAAAACCTGGTTTGAGCAGGTTTTACACCACCCTTCAGCGACACACTCGTTGCAATTGTCTAAACAGACAAAACCTTCGTTTAGCCAATTGCTACAGCTGCAAACGCAACAGAGGTCAATATACCACACCTGTTAACATGAAGGAAGTTCATAGTAGCTTGATAATATTATGATTTAGCATAACTAAAACCCGGGTTGCCCCGGGCTTGAGTGTTTTATAGTTGACTTATTATGTTATCAACTTCTAGTATGCTCGTATTTTCAGTTGGAGCAAACTCGTAAGCCAGGTTGAGTGGCATAGATATCCTTTCATTTTTTGTTTTAAAGTTTTTCTGTTAATGCATCAACAACATTGATTATACATATAATTGCTTAAAAGTCAATAGCATTATAGAGATAGTGCCGTTACAGTCTGTCTGGGGTTATGATATAAATAACTAAAGTGATTCAACAAATAAGAAAACTAAATAAGAAAAGGCTAGTATCTGTCGTTGCGGGGTTTGTGATTGGGCTGCTTTTGCTTTTAAACCACTTTGCGTATGTGGTTAATAAGGGCAAGGTCCTTCCAAACACGAGTGTCAATGGCATAGCTGTAAATGGCAGCATAGATCATATATATGGAATTGACTCTAAAACAATCGAGCTACGATACAATGACCAATCCCAAAAAACTAACCTAAAATCTCTGAAAATTTCTACAAACTCTAAGGCTATAGCAGATGAAATCGCTGGCTCACATGAATACATACGGTCCATAGCTTTATTTTTGGGCAAACACACGTATGCGCTAGAGCTGGACGCAGACCATGATGTGCTCAAGGAGGAACTTGATAAGCTTTTTGAAATCAGTCTTGCCCCGACCGACCCTGCGCTGAGTTTTGAAGATGGGGTGGCACAGGTCAAGCAAGGGGCCCCAGGTCGCGTAGTAGACACGGACGAGCTATTGTCAAAAATAAAATCAGCTAGTGTGTCTGGAGAGCTGGTTGATGTGCCCGTAAAGCCAATTGAACCCCAGGCTAACCCCGACCTAAATGCTACCGCAGAATCCGTCAATGCCAAGCTTGAAAAAGCCGTTACCATCAAGTCCAGCAAAGGTAATTATGTAGCTACGAAGGCCGACAAAGTTTCTTGGGTGGCTTTTGATGGTCTGGCATTTAGCTTTGATGCAGCAAAAATTTTAATTACCCTTAGGCAAGTGCAGTTCGTAAAAAGTGCCAAATGGTCCAATATCAACGCGGCTGCTACACAAATTGCTAAGGACCTAGGCGCAAACAAGGACAGCACGGTTACTGTGACCGATGCGCTGCCGACGGCCCTAAAAACTATTACGTATTGTGTGCAGCTAAAGAATGTAAACACTGGCGAGCTAGCAGGTTTTAAATCCAAAGTGGCTCAGGTATTGGCAGATAGCAGGGGCTGGAGCCTAGGAGGCAAGGTCAGGTTTGCGGCTGTAGATTCTGGCTGCCAGTTTATAGCGTGGTTAAGCGCGCCTAATGATGTAGCGGCGTTTTCGCCGACGGTTTGCGATAACTATTACAGTTGTAGAGTCGGCAATAATGTCATTATTAATTACGACAGGTGGGTAGGCGCGACTGACCCATGGAATGCCGCCGGTGGCAGCCTAAGTGACTACCGAAGTATGGTTATTAATCACGAGGTTGGGCACTGGCTAGGGTTTGGCCATAGTAACTGCCCCGGTGCTGGCACGCCCGCGCCGGTGATGCAGCAACAATCAATTAGCCTGCAGGGCTGTAGCTTCAACCCATGGCCAACCCAAACCGAGCTAGTAAGCCTAGCTAACAAATACGGTCTCTAGTACAAAGATTGACAACCGCACCTCTGTTTGGTAACATGTTCAGGTTATAGATTTGAGTACATTCTCATTTCTCTTAGCTAATTTTCCTAAGGGAAAAGAGCAGCCCGACAAAATGTATTCCATTTTGCCGGAGTGATGAGAAAAACCGTAGGCTTGTCTCCATTACCACCGACGCGGGGTAGAGCAGCGGCAGCTCGCGTGGCTCATAACCACGAGGTCGCAGGTTCGAGTCCTGCCCCCGCTACCAAGAAAAGTGCCCGTCCTTCCGGACGGGTATTTTTCTTGGTCGGAGACTGATTCGGTTCTGCGACCTCGCGAGGTCGGAGGTGAGAACTGCCAGTGGCAGTTCGCAAGGAAACCTTCCAATGAAAACTTGTTTTCATACGCGCAAGTTTCGGGGTCGCGGCACGTGACCGAGTCCTGCCCCCGCAGCTAATTTCCATAATACACGTTTCAGCCATCTGTTAGAGGACAGTCCTCTAGAACCTCTAGAACCCCCTCTAGAACCTTGCCACTATGTTGCAAAGGTGTGAAAGATTACGGAGGTCGACCCACTAAACATATAGGACACTTGTATTTACTGTAGCATGCTCAAAGCCGGTTAGGCTTTGTAAGTATTCAATCGGGGTCATCATGTTTAGGCTACTGTGTGGCCGGTAGAAGTTGTAATCCAAACAATCCTCGG